>CAYLYB010000138.1:3332-6372 GCA_964387605.1 uncultured Pirellulales bacterium
CGAGAGAGACGTTTTGAAATACTGCGGGGCGAATATGGAGACGTTTATGACGCCGAAGTATGTGCAATTTGTCGATGCCTTGCCCAGGACGCCCAACGGCAAGGTTGACAGAAAGAAGCTGGAAGCGGGGCTGTTGGAATAGTTATGAATTCAAAAGTGCCTTTTTCAAGAGATGTTCTGAAGATTGACTGTGCCCGCGAAGCCGAAAAGATATCGGCGGTATTGCGTGAGGTTGTCGCAGGCAGGTTCAAAAAACGCGGCATCGTTGTTGCTCTGTCGGGAGGTATCGACAGCAGCGTTGTCGGCGCCCTGTGCGTTAGTGCGTTTGGCAGGGAGCGAGTATTAGGGCTTTTGATGCCGGAGAGGGATTCGTCGAAGCAGACGCTCGAATTGAGCCGGCTTATTGTCGAGCACCTTGGAATACGGGCGATAACAGAGGACATAACCGAAATTCTGAATGCGGCCGGGTGTTATCGCAGAAGGGATGATGCGATACGCGAGGTAGTGCCTGAATACGGACCGGGTTATAAATGCAAGATTGTTCTTCCGAGCGTTGTTGAAGAGAGCAGATACCGGCTTTTTTCAGTCGTTGTCGAGTCGCCGGCGGGTAAACAGAAGAAGGTGCGCCTGACGTATGATTCCTATCTTGGAATAGTGGCTGCGACAAATTTCAAACAGCGGACGCGAAAAATGCTCGAATATTATTATGCCGACAAGCACAACTATGCAGTGGCCGGGACCCCCAACCGGCTGGAATACGACCAGGGTTTCTTCGTCAAGAATGGCGATGGGGCCGCCGATATAAAGCCGATAGCACACCTTTACAAGACCCAGGTATATCAAATGGCGGAATACCTCGGCCTGCCAGGAAAAATCTGCTCACAGTATCCGACTACCGATACCTATTCGATGCCCCAGAGCCAGGAGGAATTTTTCTTCTCCGTGCCATATGAAAAGATGGACCTCTGCCTTTACGGGGAAAATCACGGGTTGTCGGCCTGTGAGATTGCGACTGCTGCCGATATGACTGCCGAGCAGGTTGAGCAGGTCTATGCCGACATCGGTGCAAAAAGAAATGTGGCGAGGTATCTTCATTCGTCGCCGGTTCTGGTGGAAAAGCTGGAGCAAAAGGGCGAGTGAGGATGGGCCTGCGGCTTAATTTAGAGGCGATATATGAGTGATACCAAACAACCCTGTCATGGGAAAGTCGACGGCTTAGTGCCTTGTTCGGGACCGTTGCACTTTTCAAGGCCTTATAAACTTTGGTGGAGATTAAGACTGGCGCTGAACCATTTGCGAGGGCGCATTCAAGACGACGGCTTATGGAAAACCCTGGGATATGGTTTTAGGAAGTTGTTAGGATTAATTGGAATTCGAGCCGGTAAACCGGTCGAGAACGAGAAGCAAATAAAACAGCAGCGTGATGATGAGGCGCTGAATCTTCAGCCGGGCGAATGGGTCGAGGTCAAAAGCGAACAGGAGATACTTGCTACTCTTGACGAGAACAGCAAATACAAAGGGCTTCGCTGGATGTGTAATATGAGGAAGTTCTGCGGCAGCAGATACCGGGTTTTGAAGCGGCTGGAAACAATGCTTCTCGAAAGCAGCGGGGAATACAGAAAGGTAAAAAATACCGTTCTGCTGGAGGGGGTAATCTGTGACGGACAGGATTGGTTCGGCTGTGACAGGTCGTGTTATCATTTCTGGCGAGAAGTCTGGCTCAGAAGAGTCGAACCTCCCGACAAGTCAGATGAGCAGGGGAGTAAGGTAAACTAAATCACAGAATCGTCTATGATTGAACAGGTTCTCGAAGTGCACAAATCAGGGTTAAATATTGCCGAATGTGGTGTGATTTGCTTCGGTGACAGCGACTGGTGGTATCATAATCACGGCCATATGGATATTCAGCTTATGCGCCGTTTCGCGAAACTTACGAATGTTCTTTATGTGAATTCTGTTGTGGTCCGCAAGCTCAATATCGGCGAGGGCCGGATGTTTGTAAAACGCCTCAGGCGCAAATTAAGAAGTATGATGCGTGGCCTTAAAAAAAGCGGCATTGATAATCTTATGGTTTACAGCCCGTTTACCCTGCCTGTTCATCATATTCCCGTTGCCAGAGGGGCCAACAGGAAAATGCTCGAACTGCAAATCCGTCATTATATGCGCAAGCTTGGCCTGATAAGGCCTGTCGTATGGGTTACCTGTCCCGGCGCTGCCGAGGTGGCGGTGAAGCTGCCGAGAACCCGGCTGGTATATCAGCGCTCCGATTGCTACGAGGCATTGCCCGGTGTGGATTCCGAAAGCGTTAAACGCTACGACCGGCTCCTGAAACAAAAGGCGGACCTGGTTGTGTATGTAAACAAATCACTGATGGCCAATGAACAAAAGAATTGCCGAAAGGCGATTTATCTCGACCACGGCGTTGACTACGAGATGTTTGCAGGTGCCCAGAACGATGCGTTTATTCCCGAGCAGATGCGGCAAATACCGCATCCGATACTCGGCTTTTACGGCGGCATCGATGACTACACCTCTAATGTGGCCCTGATAGAGCAGATAGCGGATTTGCTGAGTGATTTTTCGATTGTGCTGATTGGAAGCTCATCAGTTGACCTTACTTCGCTTGCGAGCCGAAAGAATGTTTACCTGATTGGCAGGCAGCCCTATGAGCAGGTGCCGCATTACGCGAAATGTTTCGATGTGTGTTTTATGGCCTGGCAGCAAAACGCATGGATTGCCGGCTGTAATCCTGTAAAGCTCAAGGAATACCTGGCGCTGGGCAAGCCGATTGTCTCGACACCGTTTAATGAACTTGGGCCGTATGAAGACCTTGTTGAAACGGCGTCGGATGCAGGGGCTTTTGCCGAGGCCGTAAGAAAAGCATTGGCCGAAAATAATGAAAAACTGAAGCAGGCGAGGCAAAGCCGTGTAAGGAATTATACCTGGGACGCAAAATCTGCCCAGGTGTTACAGGCCCTTGCCGATGGGAGATAGGTCGGCTGTGTATTTATTCGAAGTATAACACGGAGGCGCATTTATA
>CAYLYB010000139.1:0-6370 GCA_964387605.1 uncultured Pirellulales bacterium
CCGTAGTTTTTGAAAAACATCGCGTCGACATCTTCGCCGTTCGGAGGAGTCGTCCCGCCATGCGCCATTGGCTGCTGTGAAGGCTCTTCTGCAAGATACAAAAAATCGATTTTGTCTAAGGCACGACCCCTGCCGTAAACCATCTCGGCAGACCCTGTCTCGCCCGACTTACCTTCTTCGTCCTTAACCGGCTTCGCTGCGGTCTGTGTGTATTCGATGTTTGATGAGCTCGAACCATCTTTAGGTTTTTTTTCATTGAAACTGCGAGATGTCTGTGATTGTGGCCGTCTGGCAGCAGCTATTTTGGCAGATTTCGTGACACGCGCCAGACTAGGCATAAACAAAGAGATAAGTAAGCCGCATATAAAAACCGCGGCCGTCGCGTAAATGAGTGATTTTTTAATAGTCATAACAGTGCTCCTTTGCTTTCGCGTCCGAATCCGGCCCTGCTCAAGCTCAGCGGCTGCACGCTCAATCAGTGAATCGGTGAACGCCCTGGTCGGTTCGTTTTTCCCGCCTGCCTGTTTGACCAGACGCGAGATATTTTTTTCCAGATTGTCATTTTCAGGTTTCATTTTTTTGCTCCTCTTTTTTGAGAGGTGCTATCCGACGCAACTCGGTGCGAAGCGACTGCCTCGCCCTATACAGCAAACTGTGCACAGCTTTTTCCGTAACGTTTATCTGATTCGCTATATCCATCGCCGAAAGCCCGTCGACATACTTCGCCTTCAGCACATAGCGATCCTTTTCATCCATCGTATCCAGTGCCGCTCGAACAATCTGGGCCGTTTCTTTTCGCTCCAGAATCTCATCCGGCACCAACTCACTTTCAATCCGCTCGATATACTCGCTTATATCCCCATCCACACTCGGCCGGGTTGCCCTGCGCCGTATTTCGAGCCGGATATTGTTCCTTGCTATTCCAAAGAGCCATTCTTCAACATTACCTCTTTTTTCATCGTAGCCGCGTAATCCGCGCACCGCATCGAAGACCGTTTTTTGAACCAGCTCTTCAGCCAGCGACCGGTTTGCCCAGCGATTCAGGAAGAATCCGTAAAGCCGGGGTATAAGCGTCTCGAGTAACCTGCGCCAGGCCTGGCTGTCGCCTTCGGTAATTCCCGCCCAGTCTTGATTTTTCGGCTGCTGATTCACCTGATTTCGTTCCCTGTCACTGCTTGCGGCTTTCATTAAGTATTATGCGCAGAACGCTGTTATTACTCACGGTTTTTTCGAAATTCTCCTGCTGTTGATGTGTTTCGGGGCTTTTAATCTGCCGTTTTAGGGCCTAAGGAATAGTGGGCATATTCGTTTAAGGGGTACTGTTTAATAAGTGAATTTACCTCGTCGAGTGTTACCGCTTTTATCGCCTCCACGTCCTGTTCGACAGTCCGATATTCTCCGAGATACAGCCAGTTTGAGCCCAAATCGACCAGCCGGCCCATCGGCAGCTCATTTTTTATCACCAGCGCACTGAGCACTTTATTCTTGGCCTTGTTAAGCTCATCATTGGTGATTCCGCTATCCAGCAAATCCGAAAATACCTTTTCCACAACTCCCATCGCGGCTTCGGCATTTTCACTGCTGCAGCGGATATAGGTGCAATATGCGCCGGTGCCGTCCATCGGCACAAACTGCAAAGAGGCGCCTTCCGCTATCGCCTTGTCCACAAGCTCCCAGAAAAAACGCGAGCCGACGTCATCGCCTACTATCACCCCCAAAAGCGCAGCGGCGAATCGCTTCTGGTCCTGGGCGCAAATCGCCCGGCTCATCAGACAGATATGCTCGCGAACGAGGTTCGGCTTTTCGAAGCGCTGCTTATTGTGGTTGCCTTTCGTATCGCTGAGCTGTCGGGTGACGTCATAGCTTTGCCAGCCGGAACAGCCGGTCTCGATAATATCCCGTATCTCGTCCCAATCGAAATTACCCGCAACCGCCGCAACCATATTGTTCGGGGCGTATCGGCTTGAAAAATACCCCCGCATCTGCTCGGCCGACATCGCGTCTACCGATTCCTCGGTGCCCAAGATGCTGTTGCCGCAGGGGTGACTTCCAAAATAAAGCGCTCTGCATCTGTCAACGACGTCGAATTGCGGGTGGTCTTTATACATCGCAATTTCTTCCTTGATGACCTGCTTTTCGATATTGAAATCTTCCGTCCGCAGGGCGGGCCTCATTAGCTCTATCCAAAGCTTCGTTATCTGTGCCAGGTATTCCGGCAGAATCGCGGCGTAAAAGACGGTATTCTCCTCACTGGTAAACGCGTTATACTGTGCGCCGGCTTTATCGAATGTCTCGTTGACCGCAAAGGGACTCAATCCATCGGTGCCCTTGAAGACCATATGTTCCAGGAAATGCGATACGCCGTTTATCCCCGCTGTCTCATCGCGCGAGCCGGTCCTTACGAAAAAACCGACTGCGCACGATTCGGCGTTTTTGTTTACCTCGCCGATAACCGTCAGGCCGTTCGTTAGTTTGTGAACCTTGAAATCCATATAAAACCTATCCGACCTTTATCTCTTTCGGACCAATCGTTACCACAGTGAAATTCTCGAACCTGTTGCTTTGCAGAAATCCCAAAACCGAATCCACGCTGGTTTTGTCGATTTCATTTTTAATCTCATCGAGCGAACGCACCCTGTCTAACATATAATAGTCGCCCGCGATACCGCCCGCCCTGCTGCTCGATGATTCGCTCTGCATTACCAGCGACGACTTTAATCCCACCTTTGCCCGTTGTATTTCCTCTTCACTGATACCATCGGCCAGGCGTCTGAATTCATTTACTATCACGTCGAACGTCTGCTGCGCCTTGTCCGGCGTAGTGCCCGCATAGCAGGCAATGCCCGCCATTTCCTTCAATGCATGGTATTTGGCACCGACCGCGTAGCAAAGGCCTCGTTTTTCCCTGACCTCGGTAAATAACCGGGCGGCCATCCCGCCTGATAATATCGCTACCGTAACACGCGCGTTGTAATAGTCCTTGTCCCCGTAACCCACAGTAGGCGTCATAAGCCCGATATGCACCTGCGCGCCGTCGTTATGAATATACCTGTAAAGGCCGGGCTTGTCGGCCGTCAGCTGAGATTGCGGCTCGACTTTTTCGGCGCCGCCGAACATTTTCTCTATACAGTCCGCTACGGCTTTAAAATCGTATTTGCCTGCGACTGAGAATATGGCGCCGGCCGGTGTAAAAGTTTCACTGACAATCTGTCTTGTGATTTCGGGCGTCAATTTTTCAAGCTCACTAATCTCACCCGCGGTGCTTCGGCCGAACGGCCGGGGATAAAACCGCTCACGCAGTTTGAGCATAACCTTTTGCCTCGGGTCGTCGTCGAGTCCCTTAATGCCGTCAATCGCAAGCTGTCTGGCAGGCGAAAACTGCTCATCAGTCAGCCGAGGGTGAAGAATGACGTCGCCATATAATTCGAGCGCTTTCGACAGGTTGCTGGCTTCCAAAGCCGCACCGATTGCAATATGTGCGCTGCCGACCGAAGTCGAGCGATGAAGCCCAAGCCCGTCGAGGGCGTCGCCGAGCTGTCTGCTGTCTCTTTCGCCGGCGCCCCTGAAAGTCCAGTCGGCTATTACATTGGCTGCGCCGCAGCAGCCCTCGGGCATAGCCGCAGCCCCCGCGGGCAGCGTAAAGCCGAATGCCGCCGAGGCCACCGCCTCCATCCGCTCGCCAAGCAGCACCATCCCGTTACTCAGCTCGTATTTGTCGATAACCTGTGTCATTCAATTTTCCCTTGGGCCCTCAAAAGAATCGGTGATTGTAGCAGGCACAGGCCGAGCTTTCAAACACGAAAAGCAAAAACTCGTCCCCAGTCATAAAGTCAATGATTCGAGAGAGCTTGATATTGGTGCCGCTAACATATATGCTCTTGGCTATATGAAAAAAATAGAAGCCGTCATATTCGACTGGGGAGGTGTTTTAATCGACAATCCCGCGCCGGGGCTGATGAGATATTGCGCAAAGGCGCTCGGCACCGATGAGGTCAAATACACAAAAGCTTTCAATATCTGTCTCGAAGACTTCCAGACGGGCCGTATAAGCGAGCAGCAGTTCTGGAAGAATATGACTAATCATTTAAACGTGGCTATGCCGAAAGCTGCTTCATTATGGGGCGAGGCCCTGCAGGCGGTTTATACGCCGAGGCCTGAGCTTTTCGCGCTCGTGGGCGAGCTGCGAAAGGCCGGCTGTAAGGCCGCGATACTATCCAACACCGAAAAACCCGCCATCGAGCTATTTGGCAGGCAAATATACGACGTGTTCGATGTCAAGGTATTCTCCTGTATCGAAGGATTGCAAAAGCCGGACAGAGCGATTTACGAGCTTATGCTTGAGAGGCTGGGAATGCCCGCCGAACAAACCCTGTTTATCGACGACGTTCAGGGCAATATAGACGGCGCAAGGCAAATCGGCCTGAAAACGATTCTTTTCAGGGATATCGGGCAGCTAAAAAAAGAACTCGCGGATTTCGGCCTGAATGTGCTATAATGGCTGTACATAAAAATGAATCCCGGCCGCACCCGTTATAAAAAAGGGGGATTGGATTATGTCGCACAAACTTACGCGCAGGGGCCTGATAGCCGGTTCAATCGCGGGCGCAGCCGGCTTTGTCGGGCTCGAAGAAAAAATCCTTTTGGCGGCCCTGCAAAACGGAACCGACAAAAGCACAACCAGCCAAACAAAAGACGCCAAAATTCCAACCGGCAAGCTCGGCAACCTCACCATCAGCCGGCTTATTATTGGAGGCAATCTCATAGGCGGCTGGGCGCACGCTCGCGACCTGATTTATGTGTCGGAGCTTTTCAAGGCGTATAATACAAAGGAGAAAATCTTCGAAACACTCAGCATCGCCGAGCAGCACGGCATTAACACTGTCGTAATCGACTACAGGCAGTTGGATGTCATCAAAAAATACAGGGAGGAGACGTCCGGCAAAATCCAGGCGATAATATCGGTGGCACCGGAGGAAGAAAATCCGCTGGCTAATATCGATAAGGCAGTCGATAAAGGCGCAACGACGATATACCTGCACGGGGCAGCCTGCGACCGCTTTGTGCAGCGGGGGCGACTGGACGTTATCGAAAAGGCGCTTGCGCATATAAAAAGCAAGGGCCTGCTCGCGGGCGTCGGCTGTCACTCGGTTTACGTCCTGCAGCAGTGCAGAGAACAGGGTATCTCGCCCGATTACTGGGTAAAAACGTTCCATCACGACAAATACTGGTCGGCCCATCCCGAAGAAAACCGTAAACCCTTCACGGTTGACGGCAAGCCCGAAGACGACCACAACCAGTTCCACGACAATATGTTCTGCCTCGAACCGCAGGAAACAATCGACTTTATGAAGGCCGAGGAAAAACCGTGGATTGCGTTCAAGACGCTGGCGGCAGGTGCGATACAGCCGAAAGACGGCTTCAGTTATGCCTTCGAAAACGGCGCAGATTTCATCGCCGTCGGTATGTTCGATTTTCAAATTGCGCAGGATTCGGCCGTCGTCTGCAAGGTCCTCGATAAGACAAAGCAAAGACTACGTCCGTGGCGGGGCTGAAGGTAGTTGTCAATCCTTTTTCGAACCGGATTTGCCGTGCCTTCGTTCGGTATCGGATGAGTGTTTGAATTTGGCCATAAACTTATCGACCGCGGCCCTTTGTTTTTCGTTGAGCAGTTTTCTTTCGATAAGCAGACGCAATCCCAAAAGCTCCAGCCCGATTATCGCAAGCCACGAGCCGGGCGTAAGCGGAGTCAATAACGCCGCAAGCCCTACTATAACCAGCAGAACTCCGAGACCTTTCCTAAGGATGCTCTTCATCGGTCATTTCTGATTAAACGGTTGCGTAAATGCATTGTTGGCATTATACAGGATAATGAGATGAATTATCACCTGGTAATTTTGAAACGGCAATATATCGACGCCATTTTGGCCGGGCGAAAGACCGTCGAATCGCGCTTTTATAAATCGAGGCACAAATGGTTATCGCTGGTCAGGCCGGGTGACAAGCTGTTTCTAAAGGCAAGCTCCGGGCCGGTAATGGCGACGGCGACGGCAGCCGGAGTAAAACATTTCGAGAACCTCTCCCCGCAAAAAATAGCTGAAATAAAAAAGCAGTATAACAAATACATCTGCGGCGACGAGCAATACTGGCATGAAAAAGCGGATTCGCAAACCGGCTTATTGGTCCGGCTCAAAGACATTCGTCCAATCGAGCCGATACGCATAAAAAAAGCCGACTGGCGCGCCTGGGTCGTCCTCACAAAAAAAGAAAACTTCGGCCTTTTGGCCAATATCTAATCGCTATATTAAAAACCTCAACAGCACCAGCCAACCGCCGCCTGCGAGCCGCCTGCGTATATAAATTGCGGCCAGTC
>CAYLYB010000140.1:0-6303 GCA_964387605.1 uncultured Pirellulales bacterium
GCGAGGTCGGTGAGCGTATCGAGCAGCGTGCCATCAAGGTCGAAGAGAACGGCTTTGAACATCGTTACAGAACCACCCACATTATGTTCCTTCGCCGAACGATGATAGGTATTCGACCTGTTCGGGTGTGAGCTTGTCGATTTTTATACCCATCGATTTTAGTTTGAGCGTGCAGACCTTGTTTTCAATCGAGATGGGGACATCGTAAACGAGGGGTTTGAGCGAGCGGGCGTGCTTTGCGACGTATTGGGCTTCGAGGGCCTGGGTGGCGAAGGACATATCCATAACGGATGCGGGGTGGCCTTCTGCGGCGGCGAGATTGATTAACCGGCCATCGGCGAGCAGGTATATGCGGCGGCCATTTTTGAGGACGTATTCATCGACGTGGTTGCGGACGCCGCGTTTGAGATTTTTGCTGAGCTTTTTGAGGGCGGGGATATCGATTTCGACGTTGAAATGGCCCGAATTTGCGACGACGGCGCGGTCTTTCATTACGCGGAAGTGCTCGCCTCGAACGACGTTTTTATCGCCTGTGAGCGTGACGAAGAGGTCTCCGATTTTGGCGGCCTGGCTCATCGGCATAACGTCGAAGCCATCCATAGCGGCTTCGATTGCCTTGATGGGGTCGATTTCGGTTACGATGACGATTGCGCCCATACCCTTGCATCGCATAGCGAAGCCGCGTCCGCACCAGCCATAGCCGGCGACGACGATTTTTTTGCCCGCGATGAGATAATCGGTTGCGCGGATGATGCCATCGACGGTTGACTGGCCCGTGCCGTAGCGGTTGTCGAAGAGGTGCTTGCTGGCGGCGTCGTTTACGGCGATGACGGGGAATTTGAGCCGACCCTGTTTTTCGAGTGCGCGGAGGCGTATGACTCCGGTGGTTGTTTCTTCCATACTGGCGATGATTCGGTGCGCTTCTTTTTTCCTGCTGGTGTGCAGCTCGTTGACGAGGTCGGCGCCGTCATCGAATGTGATGACGGGTTTGTGGTCGATGGCGGCGTGGATGTGGTTATAGTATGTTTTACGGTCCTCGCCGCAGATTGCGAAGACGGAGATTCCGAAATCCTTAACTAATGAAGCGGCGACGTCGTCCTGTGTGCTGAGGGGATTCGAGCCGCAGAGGACGAGATTTGCTCCTGCGGCCTTGAGGGTGCGGGCGAGGTTGGCGGTTTCAGCGGTGACGTGAAGGCAGGCGGAGACGTTTTTGCCGGCGAGAGGTTTTTGCTTTTTGAAGCGTTCGCGTATCGAGGCGAGGACGGGCATATCGTTGTCGGCCCAGAGGATTCGCTTTTTGCCCTTCTCGGCGAGTTTCATATCGGCTACGTGGTGTTTCATCGGTTTTTCCTTTCAAGACTACGTTTTTTGGCCACAAAAAAGCACAAGATGTTAAGAGCATAGCTGATTTAGCGTTAAATAAGGCAGGGAAGTATACAGGATTTGGGAATAGTTTTCAAGTGCGAAGGTTCGAAGGGTGTGAAAAGTGTGAAAGGATGTTATTTTTTATTAGAAGACAGCTAATTTTGTATCGAAGGACAAGTTAATCGGTTTTTAGTGAGGCGATGATTTTTTTAAAGAAAGCAGATGCATCATCAAATAAGAGAAAGTGCCGCCTGCTAACGCGCCGACAAAAACATCTACCAGTCTTATCTCAATTCTTCTTGCAATAACGCTTTGGCCATTAGACATTTGCATGCTTCCCCAGGACTTACACACACCAAAAAAATAAGCACCGGCTACAATTCCCATAATGGTTACAATCACAATCCAAAGACGAAAGGATTTTGATTTAGCAGGTTTTTTACGGGATAGTAATTTCATTAGACCCAAAAATAACAGAGAGAAAACGGAGATAATAGCTGCAATTATCAACCTGTTAAAGCTCATAGGCATTTTTAGGTTTGCTGTTGTTCCTACGAACCGTTTGTCGCTTGATATTCGTCCAGCCAATTCTTCACCAGCAGCGCCGGGGATAACCGCGTATTCATAAAGAGGGGTTACAGTTTTTATTGCATTTAATGCCTGTCCATCAACTACAGCGACTATATAACGACCGATTTTATTCTCTGTGAGGGGATAAAAACCCGGCTCACTGCCTGAATTATCCACTTTCACCTGAACCAAGCTTTCGCCGTATTGACCTTTCGACAAGTTTAATTCTAAAATTTGAGAGCCAGTGATATCATCATCTGTAATGAGGACCAAAATTTCTCTGCCTTGTGCAACTGATGGGCGTGTCACCAGTGCAGTATTATCACTATCAGGCCATACTGCCGCATTCTTTGCAAATGGGACCCATTTCGCAACAAGTGACGAGTCCAGTCGAACTTCAAGTTCTTTTGAATTTCTGGCAAGTTTAACAAGAGTATTATCTTCGCAGGGGTCAGCGGCAATATGAAACTCAATAGAAATATATTCTTCTTGAGCTGCCAAAGACAAGGAACCGCATACGACAGAAATCAATAGAAGCAACAGGAAAATCGTCTTTGAATTTTTTGTTCGCGAGGAATTCATCGGTTTATTCCTTTTGGCAGTCTAATGTGGTGCAGCGGCCGGGGTTGCGGTTTTTATTTTGCGATTATAAATGCGTAGCGTAGCCCTGAAAGAATGTGTTGCGGCAAGTGATGCTAATATGAAGGCGAAAAGTGACGAAATATTTGTCGAGATTACGCCGAGGTCGAGCCATATCTGAGACCATGACGCAGGCATAGTCATTGCACATCCGATACCGAGCAGAAAAAAGGCGCCAATGAAAATGAGTAAGCTACCGATGAGTGCAACGATATATTTCATAAATCACCTAAGTTTAGAAACTATAAATAATTAGCTTAATTGAGTTTTTCTGAGTGAATCTCGCAGTTCGAAACGGCTATTACATATATCGGCTTGAAAAAGGAGGGGCTGAAAATGGAATTTGGGTGACAGGGGGCTTTTTTGCAGTGTTTGGGGGATTGGGATGGAAAATTAGGGCAATATCAAATTTTAGGGCGGGGAAAATGGCGGAAAAGCGCGAAAAAAAGGATGAAATACTGAATAAAAAGGCGGGTCTGCGCATTATAATAGTAGAAGGCAAGATGGAAGGAGTATAGGCCTGCGGGGGAGGCCCGCGAATACACGAAAGACAGAAGAGAAAGGAGCGAAGCGTGAAGAAGCGGCGGAAGTGGATTATCAGGATAATCGTGGCGGTCGTGGTGCTGCTGGTTATCGTAGGGGTGGTGTGGAGCAGGAGGAAGGGAAAAGACCTTGGCGAGATTGTTCGGGTAGAAGAGGTCGGCAGGGGTGAGCTGACGGAATTAGTGAGCGCGCCGGGCGAGATTGAGCCGAAGACGACGGTGGAAATAAGCGCCAAAGTTTCGGCGAGGATAGTAGAGATGCCTTTCGAGGAGGGGGATACTGTTACCAAGGGCGACCCATGCGCGGTGCCGGCTAAGGCGGCGTCGCTATTATTGAGACTCGATGCGAAGAACCTCGAGAGCCAATTGCGGTTGGCGGAGGCCGGCAGGAATGCGCAAAAGGCGCAGATTGAGGTTGAGAAGTCGAGGATTGAGAGCAGCAAGGAGACGGTGACGGGGCTGAGGGCGTCATTAGAGCAGGCGCTTAAAGAGCTCGAACGAAAAAAGGGACTGAGCGATACGGGTGATATAAGCCAGGCGGAATACGACCAGATAAAATACAGGAAGGACGAATTGGAGGCACAATACAAATCGGCGCAATACAGCTTAGAGGCGTCGGAGCGGAATTTAGTTGTGATGCGGCATAATTTAGACGCGGCGGAGGCGAGGATTGAGGAGGCCGACGATGCGCTTAGCTATACGACGATAGTATCGCCAATCGACGGGGTGGTGACGCGGGTTAACGCGGAGGTTGGGGAGATGGTGATGACGGGGACAATGAATAACCCGGGGACGGTGATAATGGAGGTATCGGATTTATCGAAGATGCTCGTCGTCGCGCAGGTGGATGAGGCGGACGTGGGAGGAGTAGATATTGGTCAGGAGGCGACGGTGATAGTGCAGGCGTTCCCGAATATCAAATTCAAGGGTGTTATCGATGAGATTGCGCTGAAGCATCGATACAGCGACAACCGGACGAAATATTACCGCACGGAGATACTGCTTCATAACGACCCGAACGTCGCGAAGCTGTATTCGGGGCTGACGGCGGACGTTGATATAGATACGAGAAAGCATACCGATGTGATTATAGTGCCGAGCCAGGCAGTATTGGCGCGGGGGGTGGATGAGCTGCCTTTGGGTATTCGCGAAGACAGTAATAACGTGGACAAGAACAAGACTTTCGCGACGGTTGTTTATAAGTATGTTGACGGCAAGGCGGTGGTTACGCCGGTGAAGGCGGGTCAGAGCGATTTAATACATACGATAATCCTGTCGGGCCTGGAGTTGGGAGACAAGGTGATAATTGGGCCTTATAAGGCGCTCGACAAGCTCAAACATGACCAGAAGGTGCGTGACGAGCGAGAGGTTGAGGCACAGAAAAAGGCCAAAGAGAAGAAAGAGGTAAGCGACAGCAATGAGCCAAATGAGCCGAACGAGCCGGCAAATGAATAATACGAACGGGAAGTTGTTAATCCGGCTGAGCGGGCTGAAGCGATACTACAAGGTCGGAGTGGAGGTGATTCATGCGCTCGACGGGATAGAATTAGAGCTTCGTGAGAACGAATACGTGGCGGTGATGGGGCATTCGGGTTCGGGTAAGAGCACGTTGATGAACGTTTTAGGATGCCTGGACCGGGCGAGCGAAGGGAAATATGAATTCGAAGGGGACGACGTTACGGAGCTTGATGATTCGGAATTGGCGCAGATACGCAACGAGCGGATAGGTTTTGTGTTTCAATCGTTCGAGCTTTTGGCGCAGTTGAACGCGCTGAAAAACGTCGAGATGCCATTGATATACGCGCGGGACGGCTGGCGCGGTCGGCGTGCGAGGGCAAAGCAGTCGCTGGAGCGTGTAGGTCTGGGGGACAGGGTGAAGCACAAGCCGAACCAGCTTTCGGGCGGTGAGAAACAGCGGGTGGCGATAGCGAGGGCTCTTGTATGCAACCCGAGCATATTACTGGCGGATGAGCCGACTGGTAACTTAGACAGCAAGACGAGCGAAGCTATACTTGGGCTTTTCGACGAGCTTCACAGGCAGGGTCAGACGATAGTGATGGTGACGCATGAGCCGGATATTGCACGGCACGCGGAGAGAATAATCCGGATGCAGGACGGGCGGATTTTCAGCGATTTATCGAGAGAGCAGGATGAGGCGCAGCAGGATTCGACGGGCGGCGATTCAGGGGGGAAAGTATGAAGGGGCTGATTTTTGCACCGCTGATGTTTGTTCGCTTAGTTTATCAGAGCGTTTATCTGGCGCTAAGCCAGATATGGGCGAACAAGACGCGTTCGATACTGACGACGATAGGGATAGTGATTGGCGTGGCGTCGGTGACGGCGGTGATAGCCTCGCTGACGGGGCTGAAGGCGAAGATACTGAGCCAGGTGGAGACGCTGGGGAGTAATACTATATTCGTTCAGCCGCAACGTCCGAGTACAGGCCCCAAAAGCACTCTGCCGTGGTGGCAGATTCGTTTCAAAGAAAGAGATTTCGATGGATTATCGAAGCATTGTCCCTCGGTCGAGCAATACGCCAAGATATGCTGGGTGGAACGATACACCGTCAAGCACGGAGAGAAGTCCGTGTCGAACGTTCAAGTGCGCGGAGTGGAATCTGCGTGGCACGCGATAGAGCACAGGACTTTGGCAGCCGGGCGGGAACTATCGGTTATAGACGAGGGTCGAGCGGTTTGCCTGATAGAGCCGGAGCTTCGGGACAAGCTGGGCCTGGACAGGGAATGCGAGGGTGAGCCGATTCGGATAGGATTCAGGACGTTTCGCGTGGTTGGCGTGATTGAGAAGCCGCCCGATATTGGCCTTGGTGACGGCGGGGAGGAGCGATACGAAATCTTTGTTCCTTTCAAAACAGCGATGAAGCTTAGCCGATGGCCATGGATAATGGTGATGGCGTCGAGCAAATCGACGGATGTTACTGAAGAGGCGGTTGCGGAGATACAATTCTTACTGCGTCGGACGCGGAATATCAAGCCGGGCGAGCCGGATACGTTCAGGGTGGAGTCGCTGAGGAGCGCGATTGCGACATTCAATAATATAGCGATTGTGGTTACATTGGTTGCGGGCGGGATAGTGGGTATATCGCTATTGGTTGGAGGAGTGGGGATAATGAACATAATGCTGGTATCGATATCGGAGCGGACGAAAGAGATAGGGCTTCGCAAGGCGG
>CAYLYB010000141.1:0-5045 GCA_964387605.1 uncultured Pirellulales bacterium
GAACCCCTCGTTATATGAAAATATATCCTCGCGTTTGCAATACCCGCCTTCTCGAACGCCGTAAGCACCCTCGCCCGAACCTTATCGATATCGACGCCCGTTATCTCTATTTTTGCCAAGCTGTTCGCGAACCTCTCCATATGCTCGTCAATCGCGAAAATCTTCCCGTCGTAGCTCCGCAGCACCTCATAAACCCCGTCCCCGAAAAATATTCCCCTGTCTAAATACTCCGCCCCAACCTCTTCGAGAGGCATAATCCTGTCCTCTATCATCCCTATCTGCATTCAACCGGCCCTCATATACGCCTTTTCTCTGTCATTCCCGCGAAACTTGTCCTGAGCTTGTCGAAGGAGCGCCGAATCCAGAAAATATCCGATATTTCGCTTTACTGCAACAAATCTAACGCTATAATATCCCACCTTTAACTGAATTATTGAAAATCCGGAGTATTTCGAATGTATGCAGTAATCGAACAGGGCGGCAAACAGTATAAAATCAGCGAGGGCGATTCCCTCGATATCGAGCTTACTGATGTCGAACCCGACGCCAAAAAGCTCGAATTAGACAAGGTCCTTCTCATCAGCGATGGCAAGGACGTTAAAATCGGCACCCCGTATCTCGAAGGGGCAAAGGTCGTTGCCACATTCAAAACCACCGCCGACGAGGCCGTTGTAAAGGGCGAAAAGCTTTATCCCACTTATCTTCGGAGACGAAAAGCCAGCAAAAAAAGAATAGGCCATCGCCAGAAATACCTCCGCGTAACAATCGATAAAATCGTCGCCTGACCGGCTATTCCTGCGCCGACTTGCTTTCCTTTATCGAATTCTGTGCTCGCTTGCGCCACGCCTCCGCGCCGTGTTCCGTGAAATACTCGAACGATTCGTCGTTGACCAATCGCCCTAATAGTGCCTTACGTCCGTCCTCGTCCTCGATTTCCTCGATGGCAAGCTTTCTCACCGCCTCTAATTCCGCCAAAAACCGCCCGTGTTCTTCCGTGAAAATCCCCTCTAATTTTTTCCGCAGATGCCCCGCGTATGCCGGGCAATTTCCTTCTGTTCCTATTGCTATCTGCAAATCGCCTCGCTTCACAACAGCCGGCACAAAAAAATCACAAAGCTCCGGCGAATCCACCACGTTGCAAAGAATCTTAAACTCCTCGCAGTCGCTGTATACCTGCCGGTTCAGTTCAACGTTATCCGTCGCCGCAATCACGATGCTCGCCCTCGCGAGGTAGTCCTTCGAATATCTCCCCTCTATCAGTCCAGCAGTGGTTTTTTGGCACATATTCCGTAATGCCTCGTCTATATGCTCCGCCACCACAATAAGCCTGCCTCCTGCCTTCAGTATCGCCTCCGCCTTCCGCGCCGCAACCATTCCTCCTCCCACTATCACGACTCGCCTGCCGCTCAGATTCAAAAATATCGGATACCTTGCCATATTTCCTTTATTATAACGCGCCGCGAACCCTCAATACGATTTAATTGAAATAATTCCCATTATACTGTAAAGTGTTTCTGAGTTTTTTATTTTTTAACCGTGTAAATCAGTGTTACTTGTCCTGCCTGCCCTCGAATGTATTTATC
The DNA here is from genome assembly GCA_964387605.1 of uncultured Pirellulales bacterium. Classification (GTDB taxonomy): domain Bacteria; phylum Planctomycetota; class Phycisphaerae; order Sedimentisphaerales; family Anaerobacaceae; genus Fen-1362. The sequence continues at coordinate 1,584 of CAYLYB010000141.1, forward strand.
GGGGGAGCAGCGTCGAAGGAATCTGTGTCTAAATATGCCTGTGGAACCGAAACTAATCAAACCCCCGTTAACCGATGACGTCATACGCTCGCTAAAAGCCGGTGATGAGGTCCTAATCACAGGCACTATTTATACCGCCCGTGATATGGCCCATAAACGCCTCTGCGAAGCTATAGCAGGGGGGCAAAAGCCGCCTTTCCCAATCGAAGGCGCACTCATTTATTACTGCGGCCCAACCCCCGCCGCTCCCGGCAAACCCATAGGTGCTGCAGGCCCCACAACCTCCTCGCGTATGGACCACTTCACCCCGGCTCTGCTCGCCGCTGGCCTAAAAGCCACCTTAGGCAAGGGCTATCGAAATCAATCGGTTATCGACTCCCTCAAAAAGAATTGTGCCGTTCATCTCTCGACAATCGGCGGCGCGGGTGCGTTACTCGCCAAGCACATCACCTCCGCCGAAATTATCGCCTATGAGGACCTTGGTACAGAAGCAATAAGATGTCTCGAAGTCGCCGATTTCCCCGCCGTCGTTGCCTACGATTCCTCCGGCCGCTCCGTCTATTCCTCATCCCCCTACAAGATTGTCACTCCTGCGTAAGCAGGGGTAAAAAAATCATCCCGTAGGAATACCATCAATCATCAATAATCATTTATCAATTATCATTAAATCCCAGGTCTTCGTCGGCTGTGCTCTGCACACCAAACCCGGATGTTTAATACTAAACTCTTATTGGTGTATGCTTTTCACTACTTTATGTAATAGCCCGAAACTCTCCACTTACCGTCCTTGTCAAGCATAGGCGTTACTGTTTCGACCGCTGATACCTTTTTCTTGAACGAGGTTTTGAATTGGATTATCACGTATTCTCCGTCTGGCGCCCCGGGCAGTGACGTCTCGTATTTCTTCGATTTTACCTCTCTGGATACCAGTTCCCCTAAGGGAGCTCTTATGGTCTTCAAGCTTTGCTCCCATTTGTCCCTGGAAACAGCGTTCTTGAAATATTCGGCTGCCTGTTCCCAGCTCTCCGCATACTGCCCGCCGTCAACAAGCCCCAGCCACTCTTGCGCCGCCTCGATTGCGGCCTGTTCTGCTGCCGGATTCCCTTTAGGCCCCTTCGAACAACCGCCCAAAACCAGCAGCAATACAACCGCACACACTCCTGACTTCATCTTCATCTTCATCTTCGCTTCTCCTTTTATTGTTCCGAAATACAGTCTCGATTATTCTGTATTATTGTGTTTTAAACTGTGACCCCGGGCGGCCAATTTGGTCTTTCTTTTTCCTTTTTCCTGTCAAACTCAGCGATACAAGAATACCAACGGCGACGCCGACCAGCATTGTTATTGCCAGAAGTGCCGCACGGGGCATTATAGTTGTGATGAAGAGGAATTTCGTCTCTACCGGCTCTGTATTCTGCAGCACCACTATGATAACCAGAACCGCCAGAACAAATGCTGTTATCAGTTTCGCTTTTACCATTTGTCTTAACCTCCATTTGTTAAACAGGGCTCATATTTACGGACAAATCATACCGTAAATAATACACCTTTACAAACGAAATATCCTGCCAATCGTCGTCTGTGGATGAAAAGCTTTGAGTTTTTAGCTATGGCTTTTAGCTTTAAGTTTTTAGCTTTAAACTCTTTTCCGCTATCCCTTGTCTTCCGATTGCAATCCATCTATAATCTAATCACTTAAAAAGTTGCGCAATAAAGGAGATATCGCCTTGAAAGTCGCTCTGATTGGTCTTTTGGAATCCGGCAAAAGCACGCTGTTCTCCGCTATAAGCGGCCGACCTCTCGCCCCAATCGGCTCAACCTCAATCGAAGAGGCCATCGTCCCCGTCCCCGACCCCCGGCTCGATTTTCTCGCCGAGCTTCACAAACCCGAAAAGATAATCCACGCCGCTGTCGATTGTCTCGACCTTCCCGGCCTGAATTTCACCAGCGACCATGGCCGACTCGCCGCAAAACACAACCTCGAAAAAATCCGCACTCTTGACCTGCTCATCCCCGTCGTCCGCGCCTTCGATGAACCCTCCGTCCCCCCGTATCGAAACCGCATCGAACCCGCAAAGGACCTCGCCGAAATCCTTACGGAGCTGTTGCTCGTTGATTTGGAGCTTGTTACCACCCGCATCGAACGCCTCGAAAAGCAGCTCGCCAAACCCGGCAAATCTCAGCCACGCGATAAAGCCGAGCTTGCCTTGCATCAAAAGCTCCAGCAGACCATCGAAGCCGAAAAGCCCATCCGCTCCGCAATCGAAAACGATTCAGAGCTGGACCTTATAAAATCGCTCGGCTTCCTCACACTCAAGCCTTTTGTTATCGCCGTAAATGTCGGCGAATCAGATATCACCAAAAAATTCGACTTCGCCGGCATCATCCCCGAAAATACCCCCGTAATAAATATCTGCGCCAAGCTCCAGTATGAGCTTGCCCAGCTCGACCCAGAAAGCCGCGACGCCTTCATGGCCGACCTCGGAATAAACGAATCCGCCGTCTTGAAATTCGTTCATAGCTGCTATTCCGCTCTCGGCCTCATTAGCTTCCTCACAATCGGCTCCGACGAGGTCCGCGCCTGGCCCATCCGCCGCGGCACCGTCGCACTCGATGCCGCCGGCAAGGTCCACACCGACATAAAACGCGGCTTCATAAAGGCCGAAACAATCTCCTACGAAGACCTCAAATCCCTCGGCTCCGAAAAAGCCGTCCGTGCCGCAGGCAAAACACGCCTCGAAGGAAAAGAATATGTCGTTAAGGATGGCGACATCATCAACTTTCGATTCAATGTCTGACCAGCCGATGAATAAAAAAACCATAATCCCCAATCTGAAATTCTATCTCTTTTTGCTTTTTCTCATTTTGCTCCTGTTCGCCTGCCGAGACCGCAGAATGAGCGCCTTAACCCCCGTCTATACCTACAAGGTCGTCAAGGTTTACCCGCACGATAATACTGCCTTCACGCAGGGCCTCGTCTTCGAAGATGGCTTCTTATACGAGGGCACTGGCCTTTATCGCCGCTCCTCGCTCCGCAAAGTCAATCTCGATTCGGGCGCCGTTCTAAAACAGCGAAAACAACCAGACGAATTTTTCTGCGAAGGAATCACGATTTTCGATGACAAAATCTACCAGCTCACCCTCCACGCAGGCCAGGCCTTCGTATTCGATAAAAACTCCTTCGAGCTGCTGCGAACCTTCTCCTATACAGGCCAGGGCTGGGGCCTCACCCACGACTCCGCCAATCTCATAATGTCCGATGGCTCCGCAACCCTTCGCCTCCTCGACCCCAACTCCTTCGAGCAAATCGGCTCCATATACGTCACCGACTACAACCATCCCGTCGTCGGCCTCAACGAGCTTGAATATATCGAAGGCGAAATCTACGCCAACATCTGGCTCACTGACCGCATCGCCCGAATCTCGCCCTCCACCGGCCGCGTCACCTCCTACATCGACCTG
>CAYLYB010000141.1:5145-6254 GCA_964387605.1 uncultured Pirellulales bacterium
TTCTATCCCAGCCACTCTTCCATTCGATTCAGGCCTTCGCGGATATTATCCAGCGATAGCGCGAAGCTCAGACGAACGTTTTTCGGGCATCCGAAAGGCAGCCCCGGCACCACCGCCACCTTCGCCTGCTCCAGCAACGCCTTCGAAAAATCCATCGAATCCTTAATCTCAACTCCCCCGATTGTCCTGCCGAAATGCGCCGACACATCCGGGAAGCAGTAAAATGCCCCCGTCGCCTCCGGGCATTTCACCCCCTTCATCATATTCAGCCGTTTCGCCATAAATAGCGCCCGCTTCTCGAACTCAACCCGCATCTTTTCAACCGTCCCCTCCGCATCATTCAGTGCCGCAAGCCCTGCATCCTGCACGAATGTAACCGCGTTCGACGTCGAATGGCTCTGCAGTCGCCCCATCGCCTTTATCACCTCAATCGGCCCAGCCGTATAACCCAACCGCCACCCTGTCATCGAATACGTCTTGCTGAATCCGTTTATCGTCAGCGTCCGCTCGTATGCGTCCCTGCTCAGCGACGCGAAGCTTACGAACTTCGTGTCCCCGTAAATCAGCCGCTCGTAAATCTCATCCGACATTACTATAACGTCGGTCCCCTCCAGCGCCTTCGCAATCGCAGCCAATTCTTCCGGCGTATAAGTAAACCCGCCCGGGTTATTCGGCGAATTCAGCACTAACATCTTTGTCCGCTTGCCGATGGCCCGCTTCAATTGCTCAGGCGTAATTTTATACCCGCTTCGCCTGTTCGTTTTCACGACCTTCACCTTCGCACCCGCCAATTTCACCGTCTCAGGATACGTCACCCAGTAGGGCCTCGGCAGTATCACAACGTCGCCCGCATCCAGCACCGCCTGCATAGCTAAATACACCGAGTGCTTCGCCCCGATATTGACTATTATCTGCTCCGCGCTGTATTCCAGCCCGTTATCTCTTCGCAGCTTCTCCGCTATCGCTCTTTTAAGCTCTACCGTTCCCGATGCCGCCGTATATTTCGTCTTCCCCGCCTGCAGCGCCCTTATCGCCGCCTGCTTGATATATTCAGGCGTATCGAAATCCGGCTCACCCGCCCCGAACCCGATTACGTTGACACCCTGCGC
>CAYLYB010000142.1:0-6234 GCA_964387605.1 uncultured Pirellulales bacterium
TTTTCGATTTCATCGATATCCGGCTGGGATAGTATCCAGTCGCCGGCGGGGGCGGTTTCTGCGATTTGGCTCGGCCTGCGGGCGCCGACTATTGCGGCGGTTACTTCCGGCCTGCGCAAAACCCAGGCAATTGCAAGCTGGGCGAGCGTTTTATTATTGCGTTCGGCGATGGGCCTTAATTTATCGACTAATTCGAGGTTTATCGGGAATTGCGGCTCGGTGAATTCCGCCATTCGCAGGCGGTGGTCGTCGGGCGCGAGTTTTTTGAGCCATTCTTTCGAGAATTTGCCGGTGAGCAGGCCTCTCTGCATCGGGCTGTAGGTAATGACGCCGATATTATTTTCTTTGCAGTAGCCGAGCAGGTCTTTTTCGATATCCCTGCGGAGCATACTATAAGGCGGCTGAAGTGACGTGACGGGCGCTATTTTTGCAATTCGTTCGAGCTGTGTTGGTTTATAGTTTGAGACGCCGATATATCTGACCTTGCCCTGCTTTTGGAGTCGGGCCATTTCCTCCCAGCCGATTTCGATTTCATTATCGGGTTCGGGCCAGTGCATCTGGTAGAGGTCGATTGTTTCGATGCCGAGTCGTTTTAAGCTTGCCTCGCATTCGGCGCGTATGCTTTCGGGTTTAAGGCAGCCGACTTTTTCTCTTTTTTCGTTCCACAGCAAGCTGCACTTTGTAGCGATGATTGGTTTTTGCTTGGTTTGTTTGAGGGCTTTTCCGACAAGCTCTTCGGAGTGCCCGCAGCCATATATGGGAGCGGTATCAATCCAGTTGATACCGAGTTCGAGGGCCTTTAGTATGGCGGCGACCGCTTCGTTGTCGTCCTGCGGTCCCCAGCCGAATTGCCAGGGCCCGCCTATGGCCCAGGTGCCTAAGCCGACTGTGGTCAAATTCAAATCGCTATTGCCTAATTTATTCGTCCGCACGCCACGGTCTCCTTTTTATCAAGGCGTTTGGGTAATAGCATATTATTGAACGGCGTGTTTATCAACATTATTGACGACTTTTTCGGGGGCTTTATGGCTGTCTTGCGCATATAACCGTTTTTGAATGGCACCGGCCACTGGACAGAGATGACTACCGTTGGTAATGAGCCATGGTGGTATCGAAGAAGCCCTTTTTCTTAAGGTATTGATAGAGGTATGATACCCCTACAAGCGTAACGCCGGTCGCCAGAAAGGCCATAATTCTGTACATGGTGCTTACGGCGCTCATATCCACAATGAAGACCTTTAGCAGTAGCATGCCGAGTATTCCGAGGCCGATGTATCGCAATATGTTCAGTCTTCGCCAGAAACCGCCTGCAAGCAAAGCCGAGCCGTAAACCGCCCAGGCGACGGACATCCACATACTTGCCACAATCTCCCAGTTGTCCACAGGGGTAATATAAAGGTTTCGGCAATGCCAGTACTCGTATATCTCCTCACTCAATAAAACCCACAACACAAATATTGCCAACAGCGCTATGACAACAGCAAAAGATTTTCCCTGTGGCTCTTCGTCTTTTCTGCGATAAAGCAGATGCGATGAAGCAAACATGGCTGCAATCAAAACGACAGACGAAACAAATGTGGGGTTGGCAAAGATTACAAAGGCCTGTGTATGCGCCTTGGTATACATAGTCACTGCAAAGGCCGAACCGACTACCGCCAGCCCCGCAGCCCATAATTTCGGAAGTATGCCGAAAGGGCAAAGAGGACGCAGGGCAAATCCGAGAACGCCGGCGGAAAACACGATTATCTGGCCCCGTATCAACGCCGGGCTGAATCCGGAGGTCCCCAGATTATAAACACAATGCCAATACCATTCCGCTGCAAATAACGCCAGAAAGAGTAATCCCAGAACTGCGTATAAGACTTGTGAGATGGGGACGTATTCTTTATCAGGGGAGTCATCCGCTATGCGATATTTGAGATGGCAGCCGAGCACCGAAATAAGGAGAAGGAAAACAGCGGCGAAGTCGGCATTGGCAAAAATCAGAAATTTTTCGGTATGAAGTTTTGTGAGCGCGAAGGCGAAAAAGATACTGACCACGGCCAATACGAGAAAGTTGAAAAGGTCCGACAGCCGGCCCTGCGGATAAAGAGGCTTTACAGCAAATAACAGCGCTGCTGCGGCCAAAATAAGAGATTGGCCCCGCAGAATATTATGCAGGTTTACATCGAGGGCGAGGTTGTATTTGCAGTGGGCGGACCATTCGAGTGTCGCGGCGCAGGCAAGTAAAATGACGAATAAAGCGTAGAAAAGCTGGGCAAGAATACTTGAGAGATTTTCGTCCGATTGGGATACTCTTCTATACAGGAAATGACATACCCAGAGCGCAGCGGAGACAAAAACCCATACCCCAAATTCGGGATTCAGAGCGAGACGAAAACTGCCCGGATGCATTGGGAGCAGCCAGATTAATTTTGCACAGGCCAGGCCCAGAGATACGAAACCTCCTAACTGGGTCAAGAGACTGCGATAGCGGATACCGATGAATACGAGGACAAGGCCTTCTATTGCCCAGCCCAGAGCAGCGGCGTTCATACGCCAGTAGAGCGGAATTGCAACCGTGACCAAAACCAGGGCCAGAGCGAGTAATATTTGCCGCAGGTTATTATCGTCACGGCAGCGAATAGCTGCCAGCACCATCATTGTAAAATGAGCCGCGGACAGACCTGCCGAGCAAAAGGCAAGCCCTGATGAGTGCCTCTCGAATAGAATCGTCCAAAGGTAATAAAACGTCCACGAGGCGTTAATAAGCACGAGCAGGACGTCGTCTTTTCGGGCTTTTATTTTATTTACAAGCCCATAGAGCAGCGGCAACACGAGGTACACGCAAAAGAAGCCGCCGAGCCAGCCCAGTGCGATTGTCATTTGATTTGGTGTGTTCGAGGAGTAAAGCTGCGGGCGGAAGAATTTCTCGAACCAGCCGGTATAGAGCAGAAACGTTCCCGCGAATGCGAGCAGGTTTATCGCCCGCCATTTTCGTTTATATGCGCACAGCATTGCCCCGACGCTCAGGACCATTACGTAGCCGAACAGCGGCACGGGCATATTTTCCCCCGTCGAGACGATTACCGGCGTGATGAAACCGCCGAGAAGCGCCAGAAAAGCCGCCACAACTTCATTGAGCACGACCGCATAAGCCATTGCCGCGGCCGTTATAGTAATCGCTGCGGCAAAGGCAGGGACGGTCCCAATAAGTTCGTAGAATTGGTAAGCCGAGAAATCAGCGGCGTATAAAATTGCGAAGCCCAGGGCGGTAGTGCCTTTGGCGACGGTTTCATAACCGCGCCGCCGTGTAATTTCGCCGACCGCCAGGCAGATAATTCCGGCAAAGGCGGCTATGACAACTCTTCCCAGCGGACTAATCAGGTTGTTATCGTATGCATATTTGAGGGAAAAACCCACGCCGACAATCAAGGTGATAACGCCGGCAATCGGAATCCAGCGGGTGCCGATACTTTGCTCGATTGACAATTTCGGTTTTCGCGGCGGGGCGATAGGCCGAAGAATTTCGGCGATATGTTTTGGCTCTGCGGACAGAATTGGTATGGCATTATCAACCTGGACTTTGGGGTCAACCGTCGGAGGAACAGGGACGTCGGGCTGCTTTTTCGGCGTTTCGAGCCTGGGCATTGTTGTCTCTTTGGTTGGTACGGGAGGTATGCCTTTGCTTTCCAGCTGGCCGCTTATTCCTTTGATTTTATTAAGGGCTACAATGCTGATTATCAGCGCAATTGGTCCGCTCAATAAAACAGAGATTATCAGAATAATCAGCAGGATTATTAACCCTTCCATTTTCTGCCTCCTTAACTGTCGAGCTATTTGACCTTTTCATATTGAATCATAAAATAACCGGTCGTTTTTATCAAAGGAGTTTTTAGTCTTTTTATGCTCCATAATTCATATAGCGGCAACTTTACAGGACGACGGCGCACGGCCAGGGATTTTTCATTGCGACGGTCCAGACTTTGTTAATATAGTTTAGTACGAAGTAGTTTTGCAGCAGATGCACCCAGAAGGCCCCGGAGTCATTCAGGACGATGCTGCCGTTACGTTCCTCGGTAAGTCGAAGGAATCTGAGCGTTTTTATAAAGCGCCTTAGTCTTTTGTCATTTATGTCGAAACGGCTATAGAGTTCGTTTTTCGGGACATTTGTGTCATACAGCCGCCAGTAGAGCCAGAAGTAATCCCTCATTTTCCTGTTGAATTGCATATGAAGCGCGGTGGGGAATCTGCCGGAGAGGCATTTATTTATATATTCTGCTACGGAGAACGTGTTGAGAAAGAATCCTTCAGGAGTATCCGAGCCGGCGCCGGCTCCCAATCCTATGTAGCCGTCTCTGGTGACCGAGGAGTATCTTGGGACAGAGCCTTTTTTGAAGCTCCATACCGAGGTGCGGGCGTATCCATGTAAGCGAAGGAAATTATTTATGAGGTAATATTGGCGGCGTCTTTTGGACAAATTGGGCATTTTGACCCGATGTAATTTTTTGAACCTGCCTACACTCGAATACGGAAATGTGAACAGCGGGTATGTTGTTATCTGGTTTACGTCCAGAGAAACGGCCTTTTGTAAATCGTTCAATAAATCCCGGTCGGTTTGAGACGGCAGCGAAAATATCAAATCAATATTTACGGATGAAAATCCGGCATCAACAAGCCGTTCTATAGTAGGAGGCAGATTTTCGGATGTATAATTTCTTCCGAGTAAGCTCAGATATTTATCGTTGAAGCTCTGGACGCCGAGACTGACGAGGTTCACACCTGCTCGTTTCAAATACGAAACTACCCGTTCATCTGCATTCGAGGGATTTGCCTCGATGCAGATATTGCCGGACAGGTCGAAGCTTTTTGCCAGTTGTTCGAATATTTCCCCGAGCCGGTCGGCCAGCAGAGTTGGTGTTCCGCCTCCGATATATACTGACGAAATTTGTGCTTGCCCAAGCAGGTTGCGATACATTCCTATCTCATTAAGCAGGGCCTTAACGTATGGCTCGACCAGCTTCGCGTCGTAGGCAATTTTGTTGTATGGGCAATACGGGCAGCAGTTTCGGCAAAACGGGATGTGAATATAAAGGTTCGTATTCTCGATTTTGCCGGGTGATGGGCCTCCGGCCGGCTCGAATACATACCGTGAGTCCTTTCCTGTCAGATACGTACGAATACGTCTTGTAATTGTATTCATCATTTTCTTAGCCCTTTCCTTTGAAGAATAGGGCATAATTCACTTGTAGATTTTGACTTTTTATTTTTCAAATCTTTGGCTCATTTGAGTCGTTTCGCAAGGCGTTCAACAGCCAACCGGTCGCAGTCTTCGACGCCCTTCGGCGAGATTCGCTGGAAATCCTCGTGTGTGCTGTTCTGGAAATCGACGAGCACCCAGTCGCCTGACTTTTCGCAGACCACAAAGTGCACGGCACCAACCGGCCCGCCAGCGGGATTAACAAAATACTCCGCCAGCATCGCGTAGTTGGAATCGGCTGGATTTGCGCGCAGGTAGTCGCGAGACGCTCTCGCCAAATCCCATAGAAGTTTCTGTTCGTTAGCGGTAGGCTGACGCCGAATAGGGACGGACTTATCCACCGTTGTTGTCTTGCAGCCAAGCCGCTGAGCTACCAACGAAGCCAGACGGGCTGCGCTATCAGCATTGCGTTGTTCGCCGATGCACATGGGATAAACGGCGATTTGTGTTGATTTCACACTGGCTTTCAGTTCTTCAAGGCGTTGCTCCATAGCCGCGAATTCCTCATCGCTCGGAACTCCAGCCGCCGCGGCAAACTTACGCGCGAATTTTCCGTGCGGTTTGGCCTCGCCCTTCTGCCAGCCGAGTCGCGAAAACAGCCGTTCCACTACAAGCACGCAGCACCCCATCGCGTCCGGGTCTGCGCCAGCCGTGCGCTTGAAATCCTCATCTTGCTTTGTCTGGCGGTCGGTCAGCACCAGATTGCCGGCTGCGTCTGTTACCACGAAGCGAACTTCGGTCGGCCCATTATTCGGGCTTCCCAGATACTGCGCATAGAGAACGTAATTGCTCTTCGAGGGGTTCTTCTTCAGGAATTTAGCAAGATGCCTCGGCACCTGCTCCCACGCGGCGTCGGCGGGCGGGGTAAATTCCGCATCGAGTGTGTCGAGGTTGTTCATGCCCGATGACTCGGCCACCAGGCCGAGCGCGTCGGCGACCATACGGTTTGTAATCATAGGGTGTTTAAACCAAAATTGTACCGGCAGCAGGGCAAG
>CAYLYB010000143.1:0-6178 GCA_964387605.1 uncultured Pirellulales bacterium
GCTGTATTGCCGTTGAATGTGCAGTTGGTAACAGTCGGACTGCTGTAATCGTTGTGCATCCCGCCGCCGTTTTCTGTGGCCGTATTGCCGCTGAAGTTGCAGTTGGCAACAGTCGGACTGCTGAAATTGTTGTGCATCCCGCCGCCCACGTCGGCCGTATTGCCGCTGAAGTTGCAGTTGGTAACAGTCGGACTGCTGTAATCGTTGTGCATCCCGCCGCCCACGTCGGCCGTATTGCCGCTGAAGGTGCAGTTGGCAACAGTCGGGCTGCTGTAACCTGTACTATACATCCCTCCGCCGTTATCTGTGGCCGAATTGCCGCTGAAGTTGCAGTCGGTAACAGTCGGACTGCTGCCATTCTTACTGTACATTCCGCCGCCGTCCTGGTAAGCCGAATTGCCGCTGAAGTTGCAGTCAGTCACCGTCGGACTGGAATCCTCATTAAATATTCCGCCGCCGTCGTAAAATGCACTATTATCAATAAATCTGCAGTTTGTCATGGCAGGAGTGCATTCCTTGTTAAACATTGCCCCGCCCCATACATTGGCTCTGTTTTCAACAAAGGTGCAATTAGTTAAGTTTGTATTGGCAGAATATACATTGCACATTCCACCGCCGTAGCCTTCATTCCAGCCAACAATAGAGAGACCAATTGTATTGCCGGTGAAAACGCAATTGGTCACAGTCGGGCTGCTGTAACCTGTACTATACATCCCACCGCCTGAGTATAACTCCGCGTAATTATTGTTAAAGTTGCAGTCAGTCACAGTCGGACTGGAATCCACATTGTACATGCCGCCACCGTTTTCTGTGGCCGAATTGCCGCTGAAGTTGCAGTTGGTAACAGTCGGATTGCTGCCATTCTTACTGTACATTCCACCGCCGGACCGGCCTGCACTATTGTAACTGAAATTGCAGTCAGTCACGGTCGGACTGCTCATATCATCGTTTGCCATCCCGCCGCCGTCCCAGTTTGCAGGCGCAGTATTATTAGTAAAAATACAGTTGGTTAACGCGGGACTGCTTTGCTTATTGAACATCCCTCCGCCCCAGTATACGACAGAGTTGTTTGAGAAATTGCAATCGATAACGGCAGGATTGCTCCCATACCCATTGTACATCCCGCCGCCGTATTGGGCTGCGTTGCCTGTGAATGTGCAGTTTTTCAAGGTTGGGCTGCTATTGTCGTTGTACATCCCGCCGCCGGAGTTATCAGGAGAAGAACCATTAGCGTTACCACCGGTGATTGTGAAGCCCTCGAGGATTGTATCGGCATCCTCGCCGCTGACGCACTGGACGACGTGGTAGTAGCCGGTGCCTTCGATGGTAGTGACGCCGGGACCGTCGCTGCTGTACAGCCGGACCGCCTTACCGCTGAAATTAATGGCTTCATAGTAGGTCCCAGGCGAAACCTCGATTTGGTCACCATCGTTGGCGCCGTCAATCGATAATTGAATGGTATCATACCAGATGTCCCGCGTAACATTATGAATTCGGGGCTTTACTGAAAGGTTGTCGAAAGCGAACTGTGTCCCGCCCGACAAGGCATACGCCTGAGCCCCGATGTGCAGATTATAATTCCCTGCCAGGTTCGACAGGTTAAACGAACCTAACAGAGTCACTTCGTCTTCGATTCTAATGTAGTACTCAAAACCAGTGTCAGACGTTCGCGCGACAAATAATGTAGCGGGCTTGTTAGGATTTGGGTCCAACGTGTTAGCGTCAATTCCTCCCGGATACAGATGCATCCGGGCATATCCGGAATCTCTTCGGAAACGAAATCCGAAAGTGCTGGTCCCATCCGGCTGATATACCGAAGTTGAACACATCATAAAAACACCCTCGGTTCCCGAAACTGCCGGCACCTCTAAGCTCAAAGTTTCACCAATGGCATACCCTGCGGTCTCACTGGTCATCACGGAAAATGTGTTGTTAGTGCCTGTGGTGATGTTCAATTTGCCGCCGGAGACATTGTAACTGCCGCCGCTGTTGTAGGAATCTGAGCCAGTGTAGTTAACCAGCCCTGGAGTGTTGAAGTCATCGAGAAAAGATGCTTCGACCGCTCGCGGCACTAAGACCACAGCCGCCAATGCCAACACCAGAATGTTTAGATGTGCTTTCGACATTTCCGGTCCTCCTGAAAATAAGTGCTTGTTTTTCCTCTTTTGCGCATTACTCAGCTGCTGAGTATTATGGCAATTCAGGGGAAGATGCTAAAGAAGGTAATTTAGCTACCTTCCTCTGAGGTAGCTTTATTCGTGAAATATCAAGCATTTTAACAACTTCTGTTTATTTTGCAAAGGAAAATATCACTGAAATCAAGGGGAATAACCGGGGACAGTCACCTATTATTTCCTCATTATTTATAAAGGCGTTTGGCCGGACGGCATGTTGACGGCCAAAGGTGCGAATCTCTTCCGTAGCGCAGCGAAGTCCTCGCGTTTTTTTCTAAGACCCGCCTTGCGGGGCGAAGAAAGGTGTGGGGACGGCCTTAGGGGAGTATTATATCGACAAACAGGAAAAGAAAACAGGGTTTTTCTTCACCACTAAGTCACAAAGACACTAATAATAATCCGTGTGAATCCGTGTCCAAAAATTCTCTGTGCCATAGGTATTCGTGCAGGATTTGACTTAACCTGTGAAACAGGTTTCAGCCAATGGTCCTTAATTGGTGCGGCCAGTTCACTCGACGGGAAATTAAGGCCGTTGGGTAATAAGCATCGAAGATGCTGTCAAATCCCTTCGTGCAATTCGTGGTAGAGAAAAAATCCGTGAAATCCGTGTAATCCGTGGTTAAAATCAGTGTCTAAAATTCTCTGTGTCCTCTGCCTGCCCTCGATTGTCGTTGTCGGGGGTGCCCTCTGTGGCTATAATAAATAAAAAACTCTGTGCTAATCCCTCTATGTCTGCCGAAACGCCGTTTCCGGCGGGGCAGTGTTACTGCCCGGCAGACGAGATAAAGGTCTTGCGCACAAATCTCGTTTGGAGCACAGACCTTGTCGAGTATGCTCATCCGGCTGACTAAATCCGTGTAATCTGTGTAATCCGTGGTGTAAATCAGTGTCTAAAATTCTCTGTGTCCTCTGCCTGCCCTCGATTGTCGTTGTCGGGGGTGCCCTCTGTGGCTATAATAAATAAAAAACTCTTGGTTCGACAAGCTCACCATCCTGAGCAAAGTCGAAGGAGGTGCCAAATACTATGAAACGAACCATACTTATCATCACAATCCTCTCGCTGCTGTTATTATCCGGTTGTCAGGGGCCGGCGTCGAAATTCACATACCCCGCCGCACGAAGAGAATCAATCACCGATAATTATCACGGCGTTACCGTGGCAGACCCGTATCGATGGCTCGAAGACCCCGATTCCAACGAAACCCTGCGCTGGGTCAATAAACAAAACGAAATAACCGATACCTTCCTCGCAACCCCCGCACGCGAAAAAATCACACAACGATTAACAAAACTCCTCGATTATCCCAGATATTCCGCCCCCTCCAAAAAAGGCGAACGATATTTCTTCTCGAAAAACGACGGCCTGCAAAACCAGTCCGTCCTCTATTTCCAGAACTCTCTCACCGACGAACCGAACGTCCTCATCAATCCCAACCTGCTCAGCCCCGACGGCACAATCGCGCTCGGCTCAAAAGACATCAGCAACGACGGAACACTCTTCGCCTACGGCCTAACGCAGAGCGGCAGCGATACCCAAATCGTAAAAATCCGAAATATCGACACGCTCACCGATTACAACGACCTGCTCGATTACTGCCGATGGCCCGGCCTGGCCTTCAGGCACGACGACTCCGGCTTATTCTATAATCGCTTCCCCGAGCCCAATTCCGTCGCACCCGAAGACCGCTTCACCCACAATAAGGTTTACTTCCACAAGCTCCAAACCTCTCAGGCGGACGACCACCTCATTTATGAAGAACCGGAAAACAAAGAACTCGGCTTCGGCCCCTTCATCACAGAAGACGGCCGATATCTCGTTTTATACGTCTGGCACGGCACCGACCCCAACAACAGAATTTATTACCGACCTGTTGACAGCAGCGCCCCATTCGTCAAGCTGCTCAACGACGCCGACGCCCGATACGATTTCGCCGCAAACGCCGGCTCGGTCTTTTACTTTCATACCGACCTCGACGCACCGCGCGGCCGAATCATCGCCATCGACGTAAATAATCCCGGCCGGGAAAACTGGCGCGAAATCATCCCTCAATCCTCCGACGTCATCGATTCAGCCGGCTGCGTAAATAATCAACTCATAGTCATATATCTCACCGACGTCCATCACCGCCTCAGCGTCTTTTCACTCGACGGCACATTCGTCCGTGATATCCCGCTGCCTACGCTCGGCACCGTCTCAGGCCTGTCTGGAAACCAGTTCGATACTGAAATGTTCATCACCTTCACGTCGTTTTTGTTCCCGCCCACGATTTACCGCTACGACTTCGAAACCGGCAAACTCGCTGTCTTCCGCAAGCCCGAAATCGATTTCGACCCCTCTCGCTACGAGACGCACCAGTTCTTTTATACGTCAAAAGACGGCACCCGCATCCCCCTGTTCATCGTCAATAAAAAAGGCATCAAGCTCGACGGCTCCAACCCCACCCTGCTTTACGCCTACGGCGGTTTCGGCAACAGTATGACTCCGTATTTCTCCGTCGGCCGGCTCATCTGGCTCGAACACGGCGGCGTCTTCGCCCTGGCAAATATCCGTGGCGGCGGCGAATACGGCGAACAATGGCACCGGGCGGCGATGAAGGAAAAAAGGCAAAACGGCTTCGACGATTTCATCGCAGCGGCGGAATTCCTCATCGATAAAAAATACACCCGACCCGAAAAACTCGCCATAATCGGCGGAAGCAACGGGGGCCTCCTGACCGCCGTATGCCTGACCCAGCGGCCCGACCTCTACGGCGCGGTATTATCGCTCGTCCCTGTCACCGATATGCTCCGCTTCAATAAATTCACAATAGGTCGATACTGGATACCCGAATATGGCAGCCCCGACGACCCCGAGCAATTCAAATACCTTTACGCCTACTCGCCGCTGCATAACGTAAAACCCGGCGTCGAATATCCGCCAGTTTTCATCTCATCGGCTGATACCGACGACCGCGTCGTCCCGATGCACGCCAAAAAATTCACCGCGACATTACAGCACGATTCCGCCGGCAATAATCCCATCCTGCTGCGAATCGAAACAAAGGCGGGCCACGGACACGGCAAACCGATGACAAAAATTATCGACGAAACTGCCGATATTTATGCTTTCTTATTCAAAACCCTGAATATCTCTTGTAAATAATGAAAACGCTTCTTTATATAATCGCAGGCCCGCTGTTTTTGATTTCATTCGGAGCGTATCTGTTCGTTCGAGTTAAACTGAAGAAGGGATACGAGGCCGACCTCGATGATTATTATCACGAATTCGAGGACCAGCACCCCGGCCTGGCGAAATACAACAAGTGGTCGAAAATCACCTTCACCGCGGCCGCGTTGAGCGCGTTACTGCTGTTTGTCGCCGCGTTTATTTGATTCTATCCGGTGCGTTATATTTATATTTCATCGGCCTATGAGCCGAATACTTATAATATCAGCCAGATTAAGTTTGACCACAGGACTACGCCTACTGACCCGTGTGATGTGTTTAATTATGATAATTTAGGCAGATTGACAATGGCTGAATATGGTGTCGATGATACTAATGAAATCTTTACTATGGATGATTTAGGCAATCGCGATAATGTGAATATTCACGATGGCACTGATGTTGATTATGCGATTGATTCGAATACGAATCGCTATAATTCCGTGGATGGTAACGCTCTAAGCTATGATTCGGCTGGCAACCTTATCACCGACAAAGACAGTTATGAGTATGAATACGATTATGAAAATAGAATTACTAAAATCATAAAAAATGGCACAACAACGGTTGCCGAATTTGCTTATGACGCACTTGGCCGCCGGATACGCAAGATTGATTCCATAGCAGTAACAACCACGCTTTATTATTACGGTTCCGGCTGGCAGGTGTTAGCTGAATACGATGGTTCGAATAACTTCCAGCGAAGATTTGTCTATGGCAACTATATCGACGAGCCGGTTTTAATGAGTGACGCAAGTAACGACTATTATTACGCCCAGGACCACCTGTATAGCACAGC
>CAYLYB010000144.1:0-1856 GCA_964387605.1 uncultured Pirellulales bacterium
CCGATGCCGAGGACAAGGCACAGCAATACGTTAGGCGATAGAAACTTCGATGAAAAGACATTAAAATAAGGCTATACGATAGCGTGAAACTGCAACGCAGATGCGTAGCAGAATAAAATAAACATCCTGCCGTCAAAGAAGGCAGGACACCCCCAAAAACCCCCATGCCGTCAAACAGACCCTTCTACGTTAAAACTTCCTCCTACGCCAAAGCTACGGAGGACAGGCCGCAGGGCAAGTGGCGGACAGAAAAACAAGTAAGCAACAATCGAGGGCAAGAGGGTCGTAGATTGATTTTTGAAAAGTGACAAGCAGCGGAGCGTTAATTTTTTGATTTTTTCCGATTTTCAGCCAGTTTTTCAGGTATACAAACGGCCATAACAATCGTATCTATAAGTAGTTAAAGTAAAAAAGAAAAATATCGTTAATGTTAGATAAATATTGAACTTAGGCCGCATTTTTGATACAATGTGGCCGTATCACGTGAAGCGTGAAAAGTGAATATTTATGGATCCCCGACTGCGGTTCCTGCGGAGCTTGAGTCGAGGACAGGGGAGAGAGATATGAAAGTCAACGTAACAATCGCGATACCGGCGTGGCTGGACCCTTCGACGCGTTTCACTTGCTCAGGGCAAGTAAGGGAGGAATTTATGTATGCTCACTACACAATAAAGGTGCCGATGTGGGTGGATAAGGTGTTTACGCGGCCTTTGATGGCGTATCGGAAGTACAAATACGGCAGTGAGTTTCGCAGGATTTACTTAGGCGAAGGGGTATATACGGTTGTTGACCCCGAGGATTACTATCGCTTCGGCGGATATATATGGCACATTCAGGGAAGCGGAAGAAAAATATACGCCGTGCGGGAAATCAAGGTCGGTCGCAATAAGACAAAGTTTCGCTCCTTACAAAGGGACATTATGGGCAACCCGCGCAAGAAACTCGCCGACCATTTGAATAATAATCCTTTAGACAATCGAATCGGGAATTTGCGAAAAGCGACGCGGTCTGAAAACGTTCAGAATTCGGACAAGAGAAAAAATACCACCTCGCAGTATCACGGCACGAGTTTTCGCAAGGGATACGGAAAATACGTCGCCCAAATCAGCTATAAGAAAAAGAAAATGCATTTGGGTTATTTTTTCAGGGAAATCGAGGCCGCGCGTGCCTACGACAAGGCGGCGCGAAAATATTACGGCCGATGCGCAAGGTTAAACTTTCCCGATAAACCGGCGCTGCCCGAACTTCCAAGGCATATCTTCTACTCGAATTAATACAGGTCTGACGCAACTTAATTTTTCACCTGTCCTCAGGTCTTCGTTCAGCGCTTTCGTGTTTCGGATTTTAAGCAGCCGCAGGTTATGCGTGAGGTATTAACGGAATGCATTCAACAGTCGGAATCTCGCTTCCGGCGAGTTTCAAATGTCACTTTTACCTTGATTTTCTCCGGCAAAAAAGATATAATGAAACGGCCGAAAATGGGATTCTCCGCCAGGCATTGAATATGGGGAAATCCCGACACATCCCGGCAGGGGCTTTAAAACACCTGTAAATAAAGGTTCTACCTGTGAAAAAACATATTTGTATTTTATTCGTCGTGCTTGTTGCAGCAGATGTTTATGCCGCGGTGACAATAACAGCAGAGGCCCCGAATATTCAATACACGGGAAGAATTGATTTCTCCAATCCTCTGTCGCCGATTTTATCATGGTCCGGCTCATCGGTTATAGCCAATTTCCAGGGGACATCCATAAAGGCAATAATAAATGACATGGGCGATAATTATTTTTATTCTATTATCGATGATGGAACCCCAAATAAATTTGATTGTTCATGGGGCCATCATACATACACAA
>CAYLYB010000144.1:1866-6133 GCA_964387605.1 uncultured Pirellulales bacterium
AATCGAACTGTATAAAAGGACAGAGGGTATTAACGGCCATGTCGCATTTTTAGGTTTTATTATCGACGACGGCAAGACCCTGACAACGCCCCCGCCGCGACCCATACGAAAAATAGAATATTATGGGGATTCCATCACCGCCGGGCTGGCGCTGGACAGCACGGAAGATGACCAAAGCAGCACTTATACCAATAGTTACCTCACATACAGCTCAGTTGCCGCAAGAAATCTAAACGCCGAACACCATACGATAGCGGTAAGCGGCATCGGCCTTGTAATAAGCTGGGGAGACAGTAATATGCCGGGTGATTATTATTACCGGCTAAATACCAACGACGAATCGAGTTACTGGAATTTCAGCCAGTGGACGCCGGATTGTATTGTGATTAACCTCGGTCAAAATGATAAATGGCTTGGCACGACCCAATCCCAGGCCGTCGCCGGATACGTCGATTTTGTCAATACCCTGCGAACCAGCTATGGTGATATGACGGCAAAGAATATCCCCATCATACTTGCCCTGGGCAGTATGGATGCGACGCAGTCCGGCTCGCCCTGGCCGGGTTATATTCAGCAGGCGATTGATTCACTTAATAACACATACTCGGACAACAATGTCTATAAGGTTATTTTCCCGTTCGACGGGCTTTGGACGCATCCGCACGCGCCTCAGCACGCCGCTAATGCGCAACAGCTGACGGATTTTATTATTGACAATATTCCCGGATTCAGCCTGCATCTCGGCGATATAAGCAATGACGGGCATGTCAATAATTCGGACTTCGCTCTGCTCGCCGGGCAATGGCTTGAAACAAGCTGCGGCCCTTGTGCCGGCGCTGACCTCTCAGGTGACAACAATGTTACGATGGCCGATGTTTTAATCCTTGCCGAAAACTGGCTTACCGATTATTAAAATGATAAAATTAATAACAGCAAATATCATTCATAACCCCCTCCTGTAAAAGTCAGTCAATAAACCCGGGCGACACTGCCTTTTCACATATTCATTTCGTGGCTTTTCGACGTTCGCGGAGAAAATCCGCAGTTCAATTTAAAACTGTCTCTGCGTGCTCTGCGGTGAAATTCTACTGTGTCGCCGCTTCCGCCGCTGGCGCACTCTTCTCCTGTCTCGGCATCGCTATCGTCCCCGTCCTCGCCACGTTCTTTATCCCGTAAGGCCGGCACATCTCGATAAACGCCTCGATTTTCGCCTCAGGCCCGCTAAGTTCGACCATAATGAATTTCTGCCCGATATCGACCACCTTGCCTTTGAACGTATCGATAAGCGAGATAATCTCCGTCCGCTTCTCCGCCGGCGCTCTTCCCCGCCCTGTGCTACGTGACCGGTGCAAAAAGTATTGGCAATTGACAATTTCGAAATATTATCTTAAAAATAAAGATATCGCATATGATATACAGGGAGTTTTAAGGAGATAGATATGTTGAAGAGCACATTATCCAAAAAAATTACCGGTTTTTTAATCATCTTAATATTAGTACAGCTACTTTTTTATTGCGGCTGTGGGTCGCAAAGCGTTGTGATAACACGAAAGGGAAATTGTAATCTGGAGATTCTCTCAACCAAGCCCCAATCACCCGCTACGCTCCAGGCAGGCGAGAAAGTCTATGTGACTTTCAAATATGATATGGGTGAATACGAATCCGTCGTGATATTCGCCAGACCCCGAACCAACGGAGCTGCTTCAAGAGGGTACACCGCGCACCCATCGGCAATATATAACAAATATGACGGTGCCAAAGACGAAATTCAGGGTTATTTCTATTTCGATAACCCCGCCATCGTTGATGAGATTATCGTTCGCATGAAAGACAAGGCCAGTGATGAATATGTCTGCGTCGTTAAAAAAGAAGCAAGCTTCGAATGGAAAGGAACTACGAACGTAAAAGCATCATTGCGAGAAGGTGTCTGGGATGAAGAACTTACAGCTGTTACCAGGAAAACGAGAGATGAACTGAAAGATTCCCGGGAGCACGATAATGATGGAGCACTTATTTATCGAGTTCATTCGGAGGACGAGTTATTAGGCCAGACAAGAACCGAATTTCACTGGACTGGACTAGGACGAGGCGGCTACAGGCCCGATAGAATTTCCGAAGGACAAACAGAAGTCAGATTTGAAAGAGACGGCCAACCAGCGGAGCTTCGAGTAATTCATCCTGAATACCACGAATTCCGTCGACCGGTCATATTTAAAAAAGGGATAGTAATAGTATGGGATGATATTGTTTTAGAACGTGTGTCACCCGAAAATTCCTGCACCGTAAAAGGGACGGTCCATCTTGAAGATGATGCCGATGCCAAAGATATACTTGTTTCCTGCGATGACACCTCGACATCTACCGATGAAAACGGGAATTTCATTTTGACCGGTCTTCGTTCAGGCGAAGTTAGAATAAACGCAATAAAAACAGGTTATCACGGTCTATACGCAAGTGTAGATGTCACCAGGGGCCAAACTGCCTCGTGCCAACTAAACGGATACCGTATAAGAAAAGCAAAAGTGCGCTGGGCTTATCAGCCGAACGGCTCAAAAAACCTTGACAATGATAATATAGTCACTGGAACCGCTATCCTTCAGGACAATGTATTAGACAGGGTGAGCTTCGCCAAGGGTTTCAAACAGGTCTGCGGTGAAAGTGATTTTCTTGTTTATCAAAGAAAAAATGACCTCATCATGAGAAACTTTGATTCGAGAAGCGGTAATGACAGACCTGCTATTGTTGAAACTGACAGCACTTTTGAAGATGTGAACGAAGTTCCTGATTTCGATTTTAGTCATCAACCTTATACTCTCAGGGCCGGTAACGTTTATCTCTTTCGATGTTATGATGGGCAGCATTACGCCAAAATGGAGATTCTTGAAATAATCGACTAATCTTTTCGGCCTAAACGGCAAATTAACGAAACACAGCGGGACTTTGTGCCATCTAATCGGTAATTGGTGCTTGTTTAGAGTTTAGGATTTAGGATTTAGAATTTTCAAGTGCCCGCTACCTGCGGGAGCTGTGGACGTATTCGAAGAATTTCTCTCTAAGCCGATGTGTAATCGGCCCGGGCCTGCCGTCGCCGATAGTCCTTCCGTCAATCTCGACTATCCCGATAACCTCAGCGGCCGTGCCCGTCAGGAAAAACTCATCGCAAACATACAAATCGTGTCTTGTCAGATTCTTCTCGACCACTTCGAGATTCTCTTCCCTGGCGAACCTGATAACGAGGTTGCGGGTAATCCCCTCCAGCGCGCCTGCCTCTACCGGCGGTGTGAAAATCACGCCATCGGTCACAATAAAGACATTATCAACCGTCGCCTCCGCAACGTATCCCTCGTGGTTGTACATTATCGCCTCGCCAACGCCGTTATCCAGCGCCTCAATCTTGGCCAGGATATTGTTCAGATAATTCAGGCTCTTCATCTGCGGCGGAACAGCCAGCGGATGGTTCCGCACGGTCGTGGCGCTGATTACCTTCATCCCCGTTTTATAAACATCTTCCGGATAAGGCCGAATCTTGTCGGCTATGATAATCAGTCTGCCGTCCCTGCAGTCAAATGGGCCCAGCCCCAGGTTCCCCACTCCGCGCGTGGCTACCAGCCGAATATAACCGTCCACAACACCGTTGGCCTCGACGGTCTTCTCAATCACCGCCGCAAGCTCGTCCTTATCTAACGGGATTTCGAGTCGAATCCCTTTGGCCGACTCGTAAAACCGGCGCAGATGTGCTTCGAGCTCGAATACCCTGCCGTCATAAACGCGGATACCCTCGAAAACCCCGTCTCCGTAGAGCAGACCGTGGTCGAAAACCGATACCTTCGCATCGGCCTTATCCACAAGCTCACCGTCGAGCCAGATTTTAAGACCCATCACAAATCCTCATATCCGGATCCGTTGCTCTAAACTTGCAACTTGCAACCTGCAACCTGTAACTTGTAACTTTCCATTGAACGCTCCCCTACTTTGCGGCAGCTTCCCCAGCGCTCTTCTCTTGTCTCGGCATCGCGATGGTCCCCGTCCGCGCCACGTTCTTTATCCCGTAAGGGCGGCACATCTCGATAAACGCCTCGATTTTCGCCTCAGGCCCGCTCAATTCGACCATAATAAACTTCTGCCCTATATCGACAACCTTGCCCTTGAAGGTATCGATGAGCGAGACGATTTCCGTCCGCTTCTCCGCCGGCGCAGCTATCGTTATCAGCATCAAATCCCGTGCGACAACCGCCTGCCCCACAAAATCCTGGACCTTCACAACCGG
>CAYLYB010000145.1:0-6132 GCA_964387605.1 uncultured Pirellulales bacterium
GGCACGAGGACGGCTGGATTTACGGCCTGTTTTGCAGCGAGAAAAAAGACCCGAATGCGGCGAAAGGCGACCTTTCGTCGGCGGTGGCACAGTGCGGAATCGTGCGAACAAAAGACCTCGAAAAATGGAACCGGCTCGATGATTTGAAGACGCCCTCGCCGCAGCAGCGAAATGTCGTGCTGCATCCCGAATTCGTCAACGGCAAATACGCATTTTACACCCGCCCTCAGGACGGCTTTATAGATGCAGGCAGCGGCGGCGGTATCGGCTGGGGACTGGCCGACAATATCGAGCACGCGGTAATCAAGGAAGAAACCATCGTCGATGACCGGCAGTATCACACTATCAAGGAAGGCAAAAACGGGCTTGGCCCGGCGCCGATTAAAACAAAGCAGGGCTGGCTGCAACTGGCTCACGGAGTTCGCGCCTGCGCGGCGGGCTTGCGATACGTCGTTTACGTATTTCTCACGAAGCTCGATGAGCCGAATAAGCTCATCGCCGAACCGGCTGGTTATCTCATCGCCCCTGAGGGCGAGGAACGCGTCGGCGACGTTTCGAACGTTGTTTTCAGCAACGGCTGGGTCGCGCTCGAGACCGGGCGATTGCTCATATACTACGGTTCATCCGACACCCGCTGTCACGTGGCCGAGACCACCGTCGATAAATTGCTGGATTATGTTTTGAATACCCCCGCCGACCCAGGCCGGTCCTCGTTGTGTGTTAAGCAGCGAAACAAGCTGATTGCCAAAAACCTCGCAACGATGAAAAAACTTAAAATAAAGCCGTAGCGAAAAAGGCGGCGACTATTGTCCTTTGCGCTTTTGGCATTCCTCCATTATAGCCGCTGTAGCGGTCGCGCCGAACCGGGTGCAGCCGATTTTGCGCACCTTCATCGCCATATCCAAATCTCTCACGCCCCCTGCCGCCTTGACCTGCACCTTGTCTGAGACGGCTTTTCTCATCAGCTTCAAATCCTCGATGGTCGCGCCGCCGGCGGCGAATCCCGTCGAGGTCTTTACCCAATCCGCCCCCGCCTGCTCACAGAGCTTGCACGCGATTTGCTTTAATTCGTCGGTCAGGTAGAAATTTTCGAGTATGACCTTCACGGGCACCTTGTTTTCGTGGGCGATGCCGACAACCGCCTTGATTTCATTTTTGGCGTAATTGAAGTCCCTGCTTTTTAATTTTCCGATATTGAGAACCATATCAAGCTCAGCCGCCCCGTCTTTTATCGCCTGTTTGGCCTCAAATACCTTGGTTTGGGTTGTGTTGTATCCGTGCGGAAAGCCGATAACGGTCGTCGGCTTCACGTTCGAACCTTTCAACTGCTCCACTACCAAAGGCAGGGCCGAAGGTGGGCAGCAGACGCTTGCCACATTGTATTTTTTTGCAATCTCGCAGCCCTCGATAATCTCATCCTCGGTAAGCTCCGGCTTCAACAGCGAGTGGTCTATCATTTTAGCAATATCGGCACAGCTATATTCCATTGCAGCCCTCCCGAAAGCAAAATCCGTTATCTTCTCATTACGCGGTGATACAACATTTTTTACTTCTGCATCCTAATCCCGGGCTTGTCTATATGTCCACTCACAGGCATCGGTGTATTTCGCGTCGCCTTTTCGGCCGATTACGTTTATCTGATTGCGGCCTGGCCTGAGCGCAACACCTTCCCAGACAATCTTGTGAATATCCGATTCCATTTTTTTGCTCGAAACTAATCCTCCATTCACATACAACTCGACGGCGTCAAGATTCGTATAAACCGCCACCTCCACCGAACCTTCCGTTCGCTCTGTATTGCGTCTGCTTAGAATATAAAGCACCGGCTCATCGGACCAGTTCGCCTTATAGAAATAGAACGAGTCCTTTTTCACCTTGCGGTCGTGTGTTACAAGTCCTTTGTGGTTTATGTAAGGCCGGTCGCCCCGATTGGAAGACGTCCAGCTGAAATCGAACATGTTCCATACAAACTTGCACCATATATCGTCTCTGTCTTTGATGTTCTTCCATACGCGCTCATGATACAGGCGCTGATATTGCTCCGGGAAAAATTTGCCGTTAAATGGCTCGGGTCTCGAAGGATTTTCCTGCTGTTGCGTAATGCACCCGCCCGCGCCATATTCGCTCAGGCCCCCTTTGAGCTGCGGGTATTGCTGATGCAGATTGTCATACCAGCCGACGTATTTTTCAAAACCGTCGTAATACCATCCGAAGTACCAGTTCCACGCAGCAACATCCGTCTCAAAATGCCTTGCGGTCGGCTGGGCATAGTCCGCCTGCGTTGTCAAACGGTATGGGTCCAGTTGTTTGGCCGTCTGATGAAGTGCCCTCACGTCTTCCGCGGAGATTGGTATCTCATTATACATACCCCAAAACAGTATCGAGGGGTGATTATAGTTCTGCTTAATCAGCTCTATTAGTTGCTGCCTGCAGTTTTGCACATATTCCGGATTCTCCGCGCGGTAAGCGGGCGTATTGGGAATTTCGGCCCAGACGACAAGACCCTTCTCGTCGCACAAGCTGTACATCTTGTCCGCCTGCTGATAATGAGCCAAGCGAACTCCGTTGGAACCGAGTTCGAGAATAAGCTCAATATCCCTCTCATGATGCTCATCGGATAGCGCCGGTCCGAGGCCCTGCCATTCCTGATGCCGGCAGACCCCATGCAAATGGTAAGGCCGACCATTCAAAAGTAATCCCCTGTCCCTGTCCACCTCAAAGAACCTGAGGCCCAACGGCTGCTCCAGCCGGTCTAACACATTAGACTGCAAATCCTCGATACGCACATCCACCTTATAAAGATAAGGGTCTTTCTTTGCGTTCCATAAGTGAGGATTGTCTATGCGCATCTTCAAAACGCTCTGCGACTGCTGATTGCTCGCAAGAGAGACCTTCTCTTGTGCCTGTGCGACCACCGTGCCCCTATCGTCAAGCACCGCTGCCTTGACCACCGCCTCAATCTTCTCGTCCTCCGTCTCACAAGCCCATCCGAACATAATCGAACCGTCCCCGCCCGTTTCGTTGTATTCGATTTTCAGCGAGACCTCAGTTCCCCCCTCGAGCCGCACCTGCCCCCATTTCTCCGTAGCCGCATGAGCGCCCCAATGGTCAATTATCAAATCACCATTTATATACAGTCTCGAGCCGTCATCACTTTCCAGAACGAACTTATATAAGCCCGTGTGTTGCGGCACAAACCTGCCCGTCCAGATTATCGAGAAGCCATCCACCGGCATATCTTCGAAAGCAGAACCGCCGCCGAAATCAAACGATACCTGCTCATCTAATCGAACGTGCTGAGGCCGGCCGGCGAAATCGGGATTCGAAAAATACTCGCCATACAGCCCCTCACCCTGTTTATCTTTAGGCGGCAAAAGCTCAGAAGACCTGGTCTGAACAACTGCTGTCTTTCTGTTATCCAGAAGCGCTACCACTTCTATATCGGCCTGTTTCTGTGAAACATGCACGGGCTTTATATAGACACCGCTTGATGCGTAATCGAGCGGACTGATACACAAATTATCCGTGCTGAAAATCGTAACCGGCCGATATATACCCCCAAACAACGGATACAGATAGGTCCCTGAAGGCGCAACGTCAACCTGAGTGGAATTATCGACCCTCACGGATATGCGATTGCGCCTGTCCAGACGAACATAAGGTGTTAGCTCAAAACAAAACGCTGAGTAACCGCCCTTATGCCCGCCCACATAAGTCCCGTTGACAAACACATCCGCAACAACCGAAACTCCTTCGAAACGAACAAAATACCGTCTGCCGGTTTGCCCCGGAGGCAGCTCGAAACTGCCGCGATACCATCCTATCCCCTGATAGTAACGGTCTCCTTCCGTCAGGACGTCTTCAGCATTCCACGTATGCGGAACCTTCACATCCTCCCAGCCTCGCTCCGAAATATCGCCTCCGCTCTCAGCCGAGTGCACATCACCTTTATAAAACTTCCAGTCGACAATCCTGAAGCTGTCACGATAAGACAACAAATCCTGCGAATAAACACGTTCAGCTCCAAAAAGAACCGTCAAAACCACTAAAACACAGACTCTAATCTTCATTTGCATATCCCACTGGATTCATAATCGTATTCTAATTGGCAGGACATCCCTGCCGGCAGTATTTACATACTATCAACTCCCCTTCCATTATCAATTATAAACCATCAGCTATCAATCAGCATATCTGTGTGTTTCAAAATCACAAATTCACAAACTTCAATCCACGGGTTTTCCACAAGGCGGTTTATATTGTGCAAAAAATGTGAAATGAAAAAATTTTTACGGCGTAAAGTCATAACCAACAACAACATCAAACAAGTGGAAAAAATTGTTAAAGAAACGGGGTTGATTCGAGTTGCATCTATTCAATAATTACAAGTTGTGAACTTTGTTTTGCGGACCGTTGCGGCTTCCTTAATAGTGCATGGAGGCACGCTAATAAAATAAAACAGTCGACAGCTTGACCGGGGAGATACAAGATGCAAGGTATGGTCAGGGATGACACTCGCACGGCGGATTCGGTTATCGGTGCAATCAATGATGCAATTGCGCAAAAAATCGGGCAGCAGAAATTCAGAATCTGGTTTAAGAATTCCACTCGACTCACTTTAACGGACGGACAATTGAACGTAGGCGTAGTCAATCCGTTCATAGCGACCTGGCTCGAAAGTCATTTTCAGGCCGAAATAGCCGAGGCGGCCACAGCCGTGCTCGGCAAAGATTGCCAGGTCAGCTTCGCCATCGATTCACTGCTTAACGATAATCAAAGACCGAGCACCCTCGAAGCATACACTTCACCGGCCGATTCAAGTCTTAAAAAAGCCGGTCTGACCGCAGCTATAGCGAGAAAAGTCGGCTATCGCGGACCGAAACTGAAGCTTAGCTTCGATACTTTCGTAGTCGGACCATCAAACGAACTGGCCTACAATGCAGCAAAGGCAGTCGTTTGCGATAAGCAGAGTCCGTTCAATCCGTTGTTTATCCATGGAGGGTATGGGCTTGGGAAGACGCATCTGCTGCAAGGGATATGCAGTCAGTTGCGTAAGAACAAGCCCGCAGCCAACTGGCTGTATCTGTCGGCGGAGGACTTTGCTAATCAGTTTGTGCTGGCCTTGAAGACCAAAAAGCTGGAAGCTTTTCGGGCTCGTATGCGACAAATGGACTTGTTCGCAATTGACGATATTCACTTCTTGGCCAGCAAGCCTTCAACGCAGCAGGAATTTCTGCATACTTTTAACACGTTGGATTTGTCGGGCAGGCAGGTAATTCTGGCCTCGGACGCTCATCCTAAAATGATAAGCCAACTCTCAGAAAAGCTGGTCAACCGGTTTGTGTCGGGGATGGTGGTCCGAATCGAGCAGCCGGATTTCAAGACACGCTGTGAAATCTGCAGGCAATACGCCCGCACCATCAATAAACAAATACCGGAAGACGTGGTAAGCTACGTAGCGGATAATCTGCGGAGCAATATCCGCGAATTACAGGGGGCGCTATTGAAATTAACGGCGTTCGCGTCGCTTCAAAACGCCAAAATCACGCTGTCAATGGCTGAAATGATGCTGGCGGAACATATCGACCGTTGCGACCCGATTGTGCATCTATCCGACATCGAATCGGCGGTTACGGCGTTTTTCGGAATTACCCCGGCATTGATACACTCGCGGAAAAAAGACCGAACCGTCGCGCTGGCGCGGCATTTCAGTATGTATTTGGCCAGAAAGCACACGAGAATGTCATCCTCCGAGGTAGGCCGGCTCCTGGGCAATAAAAACCATGCCACAGTGCTACTGGCATGCAAAAAAATCGAAGAGCAGGTGGAACAAAACGTCCAGCTTAACTGGCGAGGGCCGTCCGGTAATAAGGTCTCAATGGCCAGGACTATCCTGGAAAAACTGGAAAAAGGGCTCCGCTAAAAGCCTGCCAATCAGAATCGGCATAACTTGTGTATATAAACCGAAGGCGACGCTAATCCGATTAGCGCCGCCTTACTTTATTTTTTCGAGAGAAGGAGAAAATTTTTACTTTTCAAAAACATATACGCACGGGCATTGGGCCTGTTCAAAAAATCCGGAGAAAATTTTAGAAATCATCCTTTGAGGCAAATAGCCCAGCGACAAGGCCT
>CAYLYB010000146.1:0-6085 GCA_964387605.1 uncultured Pirellulales bacterium
ACACCCGGCATGCTCTGGCCCGACGGCAGAGTGGGCGGAGAATACGAAAATGAGCTTCAATGGGAGAAATTTACCTCTTTGCTCAAAGCCGGGATTGCGGGCGTGCGCGAGGCGGCCGGCAATGCAGATATTAAAATAATGCTGCACGTTGACCAAGGAGGAAAAAAGAGCGTCAATAAATGGTTCTTCGATAACGTCAATAAGCACAATGTCCCCTACGACATAATCGGCATAAGCTTCTACCCTTGGTGGCATGGGAAGATTGAAGACCTTAAGGAGAATCTGAACTACATTGCCACCGTGCTTAAAAAGGATGTGGTTGTTGTGGAAACGGCCTATTCGTATGCTGAGGGCGAACGCAAATCACCAGAGGAACCGCCGTTTCCACTAACACCACAGGGACAGTATGATTTTCTTTATGCGGTTACGAAAGCCGTGCTCGATACGCCTGATGGGCACGGTCTCGGCGTATGCTACTGGTTTCCGGAATCGATTCCCCTTGGCAAGCGCGGCCGGATGAGAGGAAGCACCGCCATTTTTGACCCCAATGGGAACGTTTTACCCGGAGCCAGGGCCTTTTACGACGCCGTCAAATCGAGCAAATCAAAAACAGGTATTGAGCAGCAAAGCGTATCAGAGAAAGAAAGCAGAAGCCCCGCTGTAAAGCAAGGCAAATGAAAACCCTGAAAATAAAATCGTCCGTGCAGGAGATATTATGAAGATTAGCGATTCAGACCGTGTCCCATTTCGTGAAAAACTGGCGCTCGGCATCGGCTCACTTTCTTCATTCTTCGGATATGTTGCAGTCAATTCGCTGGCTTACCCCGTTTACAATATGATACTGGGAGTAAGCCCGGCTCTAATCAGTGTTGCACTGATGATTCCTCGTTTCTGGGATGCTTTTACAGACCCTGTGATGGGCAGTATTTCTGACAACTGTCATTCGAGATTTGGACGCCGAAAGCCGTTTATTATCATCGGAGCATTGCTGATGGGGCTCGTATTCGGAATAATCTGGATGGTGCCTGAAAATTGGTCAGACGGCGCCAAAATTGCTTTTTTCATCTCCACCCAGATTCTTTTTTTCACTTTCTTCACTATTTTTTATGTCCCCTACACCGCCCTGACATATGAAATGACACCTGATTATAATGAGCGCACACGCGTGATGGCCTACAACGCATTTTTCCATAAACTCGGTGAATTTTTCTATCAGTGGGCGATTCCTCTGGCGTCATTGATTAGTTTAACATTTTTTGCCGGCTTCCTGATAAAAGACCAGGAGTTAAGCCTTGGGGGCATTCGTATCACGGGATGGTTAATTGGGCTGGTTGGATTGGCCGGCTTCGGTGTGTTGCCCGGCTTATTTGTTCGGGAACGCTTTAAGAAAAAAACCGAACATCAGGGTAAAGTCAAACTGTTCGCCAGCGCTAAAGAGGCGTTCAGCAATCTTGCATTTGTGATTCTGGTCAGCATTATCATTTTGAATACGCTCTCAGGCGTTTTGGCAATGGGCATCGACCACTATGTTCTTGTGTACTATATGGGTGACGGTAATATTGCGTTGGGGTCAATCTGGAAAGCGCTGCTTTCATCCGGCTATGCCGTTGTCGGGTTCGCTTCCATTCCGGTTATCGCCTGGCTTGCCGGCAAGTTCGGGAAAAAAGGTTCTCTTTACTTTGTTTACAGTCTGATGGTATTCGGCGGCATTATGAAATGGTTTATTTTCCAGCCGGGCCATCATATTTACTACATAGGCAAAATAGGAATCGACCCGATTATTCTGATTGACCCGCTACTGTGCGGACCGATGTGGGTAGCGGTAAAAATTATGCTGGCCTCGATGATGGCGGATATCTGCGATGAAGATGAGCTGCGCTATGGCAATCGCCGGGAAGGTATGTTTGGGGCAGTCTTCTCATGGGTTGAAAAGACCACGATATCGCTGTCCTATCTGGGGACGGGACTGGCCCTGGCATGGTCAGGGTTTAATAGTAAACTCGGCGGCAACCAGACACCTGAAACATTCACATCGATGCGTTTGTTTCTTGCCGGGGCCCCGACACTGGCGGCATTATTCGCGCTTGTAACCTTAAAATTCTACCCAATCACCGCCGAACGCGCAACCGAAACCCGTCGCAAGCTCGAAGAAAGAAGAGGAACTGTCGCTAATGAAGGTTAACCGCATTTTTCAGGAGTATTGCATTATGCAAAAATATATCAATATCGCGATGAGCATTATCCTCATGGGAACACCTTTATTGGCGTTTGCCGAGGGCGAGAAGTTCGAGCCGACCTCCAAAGAGCAGCTCGATAAGTTTTATTCGACGCCCGAGCGCAGCGTCACGGTTAAAATTCACGAAGACCAAAAACTGCATTCCATTGAAAATGGCTTTCTCGGTATGGACGTCAGTTTCTTTAATGTCACCGACGAAATCCGGAAAAAATACGATATCCTCGACAAGCTTAAAACCGCCGGCGTCGGCTCACTCCGCTATCCGGGCGGCATGGAGACGGAGTTTTTCCACTGGGAACATCCGGGCGTCAACGGCTATGAAGACCTCTGGGACCCCAACGAAAAGCACGGCACAAGCCCCGGGCGGGGAAAGTTTCAGGCCACCTGGGTGCCGCCCGACAAGTGGAGCACAAATAAAAACTTTATGGACTTTGACGAATTTATGCAGGCCTGTATCGCCCTTAAAGCAGAACCGATTGTCGGCCTTAATCTGACTTCCGGCGTCAAGCATAAACGACACAAAGAAGGCCTTGATGAGGCGCTTCGCTGGCTGCGATACTGCAAGGAAAAGAACTACAAAGTCAAATACTGGTACCTCGACACTGAGCCCTGGAACGGCGGAGCATCTTATACGTTCAAGGGTATGGAATACGCCGACGAGGTAAACCTTTACGGCAAAGCCCTCAAGGCCGAATTCCCGGATATCAAACTTATCGCCAACCCCACAAGCTCTACGAGTTACAATTACTGGGACTGGCTTGAGAAATTTGTCGCCAGGACACGCGGCGTCGTAGATTTTATCGACGTGCACTGGTACTGGGCGTCGGGCAAGGGCTCCTTTGATTACTGGCTCAAAAATACGCCGCTGCAGACCGGCGATAAGTGGAAAAAGGAAGAATGGGACCGCCCATACGCGGAGGATATTCGACTGATTAAGGAGGCCTGCGCCAGGGCCGGAGAGCCGAATATGGGTCTTGTCGCGCTCGAATGGAACATTGGCCCCAGTAACGGCAGCGAAATCTTCAGTCAGCAACTGATTGCCGTAATCCAGGCGGAAATTCTTATGGAATACCTCAGGGATGATGTGCGCCTGACGTGCCTTTGGACTTTGCTGTGGCAGTCATCTCGCGAGGTCTGGTCCGAGCAGGATTTCTTCCCGAGCATTATCACACAGGAGCCGCCTTTTGCGCCGACTCTCACGCTGGATATGTTCCGAATGTTTTCTTCGGTTAAGGGAAAGAGTGTCATCGCGTCTGAGAGTTCGAACAAAGACCTTCCCGTTGCAGCCGCCGGCGATGAGACGGGGCACAGGGTATTATTTATTATCAATAAAAATCCCCTGCGCCGAAGAGTTACCATTAATTTAGACGAAAAAATTACCGGCAAGATTTCATCGGAGATGATTGGGCTAAAACATCAGGTGTGCAGGCCACAAAATATTAACAGAGAAAATGAAAAAGAGATTATGTTTTATGCCGAGCCGTTCTCTTTCACAGCCATTCGGATTGAATGACGGTTTTTTGGGAAACAGATTCTTTTTATATCTTCACCTTTTTCGCTCTTGGGGAGCTTTTTGATAATGTTTCTATGGAAATTCGGACTCGTTTTCGGCTCTGGTCGACAGGCACTTCTTTTCGCGGACCGAATTCGGTTATACGGGACGTGCGGTCGACATAGCGGCGCCTGGTTTCGGCATTAAGAACAAGAATCTCCTCTTCGGTGCCCGCAAAGCTGCAACGGATACAGTAATACTCATCCTTGTCCTTATCGTAGAGCATGTCCATATCAATATCGCGTCTGAGACACAGAGGACACCTGTAGTTTAACTTGCCTTTTCTACCCTGAGCCATGTTCGTAATTCCTCTCTTTCCACAATCGTTTTCTTAATGCCGAGCGTGTACATCGGCGAAAATGCAAAACCCTCACGAATATATCCCTCGGCGTGATTGCCGTGAACACGCATTGAAAGGCGTGTGTCAACCTGAGGCACTGTCGCTTCAATTTTCGAAACAGACGGCACAGTTTTTTCCCTGCACTTATACTGATATTCGATGGTCTGTTCGTCGTCCGCTCCAACACACGTCAGAACCACGCCTGTCAAATCCTCGGGATATTCAGTTGTGCCATAGCAGGCAGTGATATATTCGTCAGCGGTAACCTTCGCACCGGGCCTGCTCGTATCAACAATACGCCGGGTAATCTCAATTTCGCCCGTATTTTCCTTAAATCTGAATATCGATTGCACAGCGATGGTCAGATCGCTGAACTGAATTTCAACCGGGTCCAGCGTTAAGACTACCTTACCATCCTGCTTATCATACGACGCCCACGTTCTGCAGGTGCACAGGTCTACAGACTCGCCGTTATAACTGAATTTGCAGCTTTTTATCGAGCCCTCGCCGGCATAATGCGTAAAAAACCCGGCGCGGTAATACGCCTGAAGAAGAAAAGGATAGGACGCATTCTGCAGGCATTTAGTCCCGACTCCGCACGGGCGGACAAGCTTTGCAGCATAAGGACGCAGGTCAATCATCGCTCCACCCTGATTCATATCCAGGGCCGTGCGCATATATGGGTCCACATACCAGAACTGCTGCCTGTTCGATCCGTAGAGTATATCCCGCCACAAGGTGCATTCGGGTTCGGTATGTCTTTTTCTGCTTCGGTAAATATCGGCAAACTCCGACATCGTAACATCCTGCAGCTGTCCCTTGCTTTTTAGTTCGCCATAGTAACTCATAGCGTCTTTGTAGCTCTTCAGGAGCAGGGCGTGGTCTGCTTCCCATCTGCCGTTTTTGCCCATCCAGGCGGGTCCTACATAAATCATATTGTATGAATACCCGTTGTTGTATTTTGCCATGGCCCGGTATTGGTCAACGAGATTGGAAAAATACGGTATCTCGCCGTCTTCGTAAACCATGCCTCTTAATATGTTCTGCGGATGCGTCCCGAAGTAAGAGCCTGGACCGTCAAATACGGCAAGCAGGTCCCTTGACAGATGCGGTATCGCGACAATCCCTATATCGTCTTCTTTACCCGACGCGGGGCAGTGGATATTGGATTTCGAGGGAATCCACGGGTTCCAGGGGCCTCCGTCAAAGAGAGTATACCAGGAATTATTCGTATTCCAGTAGGCCTTTGGCCCCTCCTCCCAGCACGTGGCAACGGCACATTTTATCACCGGGTATTTCTGCTTTATATAGTTCACCAGCTCGGCGTCCATATAATAAGAGCCGGTCGAGACAGGATAAAAACCAAACACCTCTTTGAATCGCCCGAAAACCTCATCCACTATTGCCTGCTTTTCGGGCATAGAGAACAACCATATAGCCAGCTCTTTAGTATGAAATTTATCTCTGAACTGTTTACACTGGATGCCAAGAAACGTGCATCCTATTTCGTCGCCGAATTCGGCGCTGTATTCCTTGGCCAACCGAACCGCCTCATTATTAAACAAGCTGGAATAGGTCATCTGTATAGTGGTCTTAAGCCCGTTATCGTGGGCTATTCGCTGCTGAGTCCTGAATATATCCAAAGAATCCCGTATTACATTTGTTCTGGTAACATCTTCCTCTTTTCCAAAGGATTCCTCTTTTTCAAGATATTCTGGAACCATCTCAGGTCTGTGAACAACGTTAAGATAGAAGTCGCTCATATAAGCACCCTAAGAATATTATTATCAAAACCCTTAGGTATCATGACACCATTAAACTCCATTTCAACCATTGCAACATAATCGTCCATCAATCATAGGTCCATA
Organism: uncultured Pirellulales bacterium; assembly: GCA_964387605.1. GTDB lineage: Bacteria > Planctomycetota > Phycisphaerae > Sedimentisphaerales > Anaerobacaceae > Fen-1362. The sequence goes on from CAYLYB010000146.1 coordinate 5,997, forward strand.
AAATCGGTCGTGTTCGCCTGCTCAGTATATTCCTGCCAGCCAGCCCTGAACAAAGTCGCTCAAATCGTCAATCATAACAGACCCGTCAC
>CAYLYB010000147.1:0-5996 GCA_964387605.1 uncultured Pirellulales bacterium
GTTGTGTCTGAGATTCAACCGAAGGCAGTGTGAGTAGAATGCTCAAAAACAATATTATACCAATAAGCATTTTCATATTATATAATATATTTGACAACTTCTTTAATAGATTTTCAGCACGTATGAACAGTATCCACACATGATTTGTTCATAAGACATGTGAGATTCTATTTTAAAGCATTAAGTTATAACAAAAAATAATGAGCTATGCCTAACGTGAACAGATTGCTCAGATTTCGGCGGGGGCATACCTATTTTCTACAGAGTATTATCAAAAGAACTAATTTACTAGAAACATAATTCATATTATAGTGATATGTTTATACAAGATGGAGTAGAATAGATAATAATATATAATTATTTATCCTAAGTGTTTTAATACAGAACTTCAAGGATATCGGGTTTTGTAGAATGGTCAGTTCGGGAGATAAGCGAGAAAACAAGCAAGAAGAAAAGATAAGCGTATCTTTAAAAAAAGATACCATAAGGCTTCTTGATGAAGTGGCCAGAAAAAAAGTAAATATGGCCATGAAAAACGGCTCTTTTGATATAATAAATTTAATAAGGAGCAAGAGAGGCAGAGGAGTCTCTTATGACAGCCAAATAAATTTTTTAGCAAGAATTTACCTCGCAGTGATTGATGAAACCATTTTAACCAAAGATTTTGTAACTGATAATCCGCAATTAAAAAAAGTTATTGATCGCTTAAATGAAATTAATAGTTTTTTCGTCAAGAATGATGATGACTGATTCCAAGCGTCACTGGCAGTGCCTACATCATGAACATCAGTGACAGTGCCTACATCATGAACATCAGTGACATTTCAGGGTTCGTTTTAAGTCCGCCCTCTCAGATAGAGATTATTAGTGACATTGTGTGCGATATTATGTGCGATATTATTTTACAATATGATGAGGAAACATGAACTATAACCGAGAAAAAGTTATAAAAGAATTAAAAGAAAATTTAAGAGGATTTACTGTTTCTGAATTATCTAAAAAAATCGGTGTTTCCAGGCAAACTGTGACCAATTGCTTTGCATTTTTGGAGGGCGCAGAAAAAGTTAAAACAAGACAGACAGGCATGGCTAAAATTTATTTCTGGATTGAAAAAGGAGAAAGAAAATGAAAAAGACGTTTTTAATTTTAACAACCATGCTTATTTTATTATTGAATATAAACAGCATTTCCGCATCAGATGTTTTGGTCTGGCAGGGACAGTATTTTACGGGAACGGCATTCAACACGGGGACTTATGAATTTAATTTCACTGTTTATGACGCTTTGACGGGAGGAGATGCTTGCTATTCCAACGCGACCAATTTGACAACAGGCATTTGGGGAGAATGGAAAACAGAACAAACTGGAGTAAATTCTGCCTGCGATAATGTTTCTAAAGATTATTATCTGAATATAAATATAGGTGGCGCAGACCAAACTCCGAGAAGAAGATTAGTCGTCTGGCCTTCTTTAAGAAAGGATGTTGATGAAGTTTCAAAAGGCAATTTAGTCTTGCACGGAATATTGCAGGGTTTAAGTCCTTTGAAACTACAAGATGAAATTAATTTTGTTAAGTCTGATGGAAATAGTACTTCATCATTATATAATGCTCCAAGAGGAGCTTCATCTACACTTCCGTCTGTTTTTGAGGATTCATTAATCCATGACATTATACAGGAAACAAATGATTATGGAATGCAGGAATGTTTTTGGGATGAAAATACAGAAACTATGCAAATGTGCATTAGCGGGGCATATTTATCAGCAAGAGCAACCACTGTTTCAAGAAGTTTTCAGGTAGTTGGAAATACCTCAAATAAACCAGTGGACGAAAACTTTACTTTGTGCGAGGGAAATAATTATATTGATTGTGAAACAGATGTAACGGGAGCTGATTTGTTAGTGGAAGATGACATTGAAGCTATTGGCTCTATATTCTCGCAGGAAAATATAACTGCAGATGATACTGGATTTTTCTCATTTTTAGGAAGTTTAGCAAACAGAATAACTACATTATTTGTTCAGGATGTTGATGCTTCCGGGAATCTTAATGTCAGTGGTAATGTTTCTGCAAGCAATTTTATAGGAGATGGAAGTCTATTGGAGAATCTTCCTGCAGGGAGTGAGCTTATCCCGGTCTATCTTGGAAGCGATATGAATGCCACGAGTGCGGGGTATGCGACCATATTCACCATCGCACTGGCGCCGGGCAAGATGAACATCGTCCATGCTTATCTTGCGCAGAGCACATCTACAACCGGAACGGCAATCCAGAACAGGGTAATCGTAAACGAGTCCGGGCCTGTCGGATACTGCAACTTTGTGACGCAAACGGGGGGAGCGGATGCAGTTGACACCATCGAAGTGAGCACCGACTCTGCAGATACAGAGGAGAATACAATGAGCCTCGCTACCGCTATTCCATTCATCAATACAGTCACTTGCACGGTGATTGCAGATGGGAGCCAGAAGAATCTGATTATCCAGTTCGATTCAGAGGACGCCAATAACGTAACAACGCATGCAGGCTCATACTACACACATGCTGTCAACTAATACAGGGGATAAAATGGGAACATCTGAAATCAATGGATATAGTATCATCTTAATTATATCACTCATGTTACTTGCAGTGAATGTATCTGCAGAGACGACTTTCTTTGGCAATCCGGATGACGCTTTTATAATGGATGATTTCGCAACAACAGGCGGAGTGGTGATAGTAGAAAGAACGGGAGGGGCAACAAGCAGAGGAGCGTGTACATATCAATGGGACTGCACGGATTGGGGTAAATGCCTCCCATCCGGGAAACAGACAAGGAACTGCATTAATGTCGGCACTTGCCATGATACGTATGAACCTCCAGAAATGGAACAAGACTGCACTTATACTGCTTTCCCAGAAGTTGGGGAAGAGCATGAAGAGCCGGGTAACGAAACCAAGGAACAAAATGAAACCGGGAAAATGGGTGAAAATGGAATTGTAGATGAGAATATGGTATTCTTTTATTCACTCATTACAACCCTGGCAATCGGAATACTGGGTTCCATCATATTTTATTCGAGGAAAGGCTACTTTGGAAAGCCGATAAAAAGAACGACTGCCACTGGTATCATCAAAAGCAAGGATAAGCGGCATGGGAAGAAGATTGCCGGACCCAGACACCCACCAACCCGCCGAAATCGCGAGGTGCCTGCGATGGGAGGTCCGATGGATGTCAGACAAAAAGCCGGAAAAAACCAGATACTCATATTCCTAATATCAAATTCGAGGTACCCGACCGACTCCGTCTCGATAATCAAGGATGTCACCAAGGTGATATCAAGGCCAGTATACGTCACTGTCAACAAGCCTTATTATGCGCTGATAAAGACACTGGAGGGTGAGGGCATAGATACCCAGGGATTCTACTTCGTAGACGCTTCATCAGGAGACCCGGATGACGAGTCCAAGTCCAAGGGCGAGAACTTCGAGAAGATAGAGTCAGCGAACATGACTGACATAATGCTCACGATCGAAAAGTGCCTCCAGACGAAGCGGTTCGACGGCGTGATATTCGACTCAATTTCCACCCTTCTGACTCGTCATGACGAGGAGATGGTGATAAGGTTCACGCATTCCCTTATCAACAAGCTCAGGAAAAACAACGTCAAGGGCATATTCATGTGCACCAAGGAGGACATGAACACATCCCTGATGAATAACCTTAACATGCTCGCGGACTCCAGCGTCGACACCGAGAGAAGGGACAGGAAGTGATTTTTATGAAACCGAGCAAAAACGAACCGGGCACCATCACCGGACGCAAGAACGCTGAACAAACAGCCAAGGAAGCTCGTGAATATGCCGAAAGCATAGTAGAAACCGTGCGGGAGCCTTTGCTAGTGCTGGATGCAGACCTAAGGATAGTCTCAGCAAACAAATCCTTCTACCGGAACTTTAAAGTCACCCCCAAGAAAACCCTGGGCCGGTTAATCTACGATTTGGGCAACCGGCAGTGGAACATCCCCGCCCTGCGAAAGCTCCTGGAGAATATTCTTCCCAATAACACAAGCTTTGAGAACTACGAGGTTGAGCACGACTTTCCTCTCATTGGCAGACGAATAATGCTCCTAAATGCTCGACGCATACCCCCACCGCCGACAAAACCTCGAATAATGCTTCTGGCTATCGAGGACATCACCGAGCGCAAGCGTCTGGAGAATGAGTTGTTGCTGGAAGAAGAGAGTAAATTTAGAGCTATCTTTAATAATGCAGCCGATGGCATATTGTTAGCCGATATGAAAAGCAAGAAATTCCTCATGGGAAATAATGCAATTTGCCACATGCTTGGCTACAGTAAAAAGGAAATTAAGATTTTGGGAGTTATGGATATTCATCTCAAAAAGGATATTCCTTATGTCATCGATCAATTTGAAAGGCAATTAAAAGGAGAATTTACATTGTCTCATGATTTGCCTGTAAAGAGAAAAGACTGTAGTGTTTTTTATGCTGATGTCAATTCAACAGCCGTCAATATTAATAAAAAGGCATATCTTATGGGATTTTTTCATGACACCACCGAGCGCAAGAAGGTGGAGGATGAACTAAAGAAATCCAAGGAAGCCTTGCAATCAAAAATTGATGATTTGGAAAAGCTCTTAAGATTAACCGTGGGCAGGGAATTGAAAATGGTCGAACTGAAAAAGACTATTAAAGACATAGAAAACGATTAGAATGGAAACGCTTACCAGCCCGGCAGAGCTAAAGGTTCGATGTGTATTAGTATGAAAATACCAAAAAACGAATCGGGCACCATCACCGGACGCGGGAATGAGGAAGAAGAGCTCAGATCGTCCGAGGTGCGCTACCGCAGGCTGTTTGAAACGGCTCAGGACGGAATCATCCTGCTAGACTTCGATACGGGCGTTATCCTGGACGTCAACAAGTTTTTAATCGACATGCTTGGCTATTCCAAAGCCGAATTCCTGAGCAAGCATATCTGGGAGATTGGCACTCTAAAAGATATCGTCACGTCACAGGATAATTTCCAGAAATTAAAGGCCAAAGGATACATCCGTTACGAAGACATACCGCTTGAGACGAAAGATGGAAAGAAGATTTCTGTTGAATTCGTCAGCAATGTTTACATGGAAGGCGGCAAAAAAACGATTCAGTGCAATATACGTGACATCACCATCCGCAAGCGGGAGGAGATGGCGTCGCTGAAGAGCAGGAACGAAGATCTTGAGAAAATCGCCCGTTTTTCCGTGGACAGGGAATTGAAAATGATCAAGTTGAAAAAGACGATTGAAGAGATGCAAAAGAAATAGTGAGTTGACGGCTGCATAAGTGTAACCCACCCCGGGTTTTCATGTTTTTCCATCCCGAGGCTTTCCGTAATAAGAATCTGAAAGCGTTATCAATCAGCCACGTAGATATATAAAACTTCAAGGTGATTCTAGCGTAGGAATAGACCAATTAATTTATTGCATCTTTTTTGTCATTTATTTTTATGGAAATAGTTCATTCCGCATTTAAACCAGGAGATGATGGTGTCCTGTCTAAATAGAGCTATTTCTTCTCATAAAAGGCTTATTTGATCTGAATCTCTCTGCCCACCTGTCTACCACTTTTCCGGAATCGCTAAACCTTTTGTTTCCACCTTTGTCAATAAAAATTTTTGTCATGTTCATACACCTCATTTTTAAATTATGATATTATTCAATCGAAGCAATTGCTCTTGGAATCATCTGAAAATTATATTATTGAGATTTCCCCTGACGAATAATTTTCCAGATTACTCGCCAAAGGCTTCAACTTTCACGATTGTCAAATCTCTTTTCTTAATTTCATCACTACTTTCATACTTACCACTTCCTTTGTGGGAATTGCCTAAGATACTAAATTCTCCTCACTTTTCACTAACAGTGATTTCTTGCAATACAAGGTCACCATTAGGATACTCCAACCAATCCAGTTCGGTTCCTTTCGTCCATCCCTTCTTCTTTACCTT
>CAYLYB010000148.1:0-5880 GCA_964387605.1 uncultured Pirellulales bacterium
ACCAGACCGGATTATAGCCGAGACAGGGCCGGCTGCAACAGTTTTCCCCCGGCCCCGATAAAGCAACCCCGAACCTATTTGGGATTTTCGGGGTTGCGGTTATGCGGCTCGTCACGGTCGCGTAAACCGTTGATTGTCATAAATACGCAACCATAAAACGCAATACGAAAGGAGCATCGCAACCGACAAATGAACTACGCGACCAATAAAATCGGAAGGGCCGGCTTTTTTCTTGTCCTGTCCATTAGTCCAAGCCACGCCGACCCTTCAACGAAGCGGGTAATACCTTATCTGCTACCGCCACCACCGCAGCGGTCTTTGCCAATTCTCCGTCAAAACAGATGTCCCTGGCTCGAAATATATTCGGTAAAAAATTCAATATTCCGGCGGGCAACTCGGCTCATAACCGAGTCCGTGAGTTTTTTCATAATCCGGCTGCCTCAATCCGAGCACTCGCCGGTTTCGCAATCATATAGAATGTCGCCCCAAACAGCTTTTACAAACCATCGCAAGTCGCAGTCGCACTCGTCATCGGGCCCTGCGCCCCAGGGTTTTTCCGCGGCTTCAAGAGCGTGCTCGTCCGTCCATTTTCTGTATTCGCAGTGGCCGTCGGCGAAAGCGAAACTTGTTCCCTGGCCGTGACGCATAGGCGGCTGGTCCATCCATCTGGCAATGTGGGAGCCGCTATATCTGACGAAAAATGCGCCCTTATGGGCAAAACCTACATCCAAAAACACTATTCTGTCTGCCGGCCTGTGAATCTGGATTTTATTTCTGATTGTGGGAGGAGGGATGATTGCCGTCCCTCCCGAAAGTGGGTAGGTGTTCATCGAATGAACCATCGAATAAGTTACGTATTCGCCCCTGTTGCCGGCGGGGCATTTGTAAATCTCGTAGTCCTTGATATATGGCCACAGTGTCCCCTCCGCGATGGCGTGTTCCCAGTCTGCCTTTGTGCATTCCAAAGGGTATGCGTTGTAATAGTTAGTAGTTCTGTTTGGCGGCATCTCATGGGGCCAGGGATGAGGCCACTCGTGCCAGGCAAGTTGGTCTTTAAGACCGCTGCCAGAAGAGGCGCTACTGAAAATCCAGGAGTACCAAACGTCGCCGACCGGGATTTTGCCTGCGTTGTCGTCGGCGTATAAATGCCAGCCGGCAGTCAGACTCCGCAGATTAAATTCGCATACGGCGCGTTTTGCGCGGCCCCGGCCGCCCGCGCTGATTGCCTTCATATTGATAATCAAAAAAACCAGGCATACTACCGTTATCAGCACATCCGCTTTAGTGACCCCTTTCTTCGCGTTCATTTTTTTCTCCTTATGTCTTCATTAGCTCCCTGATTGTCGAGAAAATTATGGGCCGGCAGCACGGGTATGGAGCTATTATTACCGCCGGCCCAACCGCATCACCGAGCAGGCAACTGTTTCTCAGGCCGATGCCCCTGCCACGGGAACCAATTTGTTTGTGTCAGCCACTTTTCCGCCAATATCGCATAATCCTGAAAATCAACGTATAAGTCCCTGTCGATATCGCCTGCCGGATACGACCACAGGCCAGGAACAGTCGTTTGGCATCTTTGCGGGTCATACGGGTCCGTGCAATCGAGCCAGGTCTCGGCGAGCACCGCCAGGTCCATATAATCCACGATTTTGCTCGGCTCGATATCAGCCGGTGCGTGCAGGTCGAGCTGCTGTTCGCAATCCCTGCCGCCGAGCGCCCAGACAGTATTATTCGAATCGCTGACGATGAGCGTTCCGTCGGGCGCGATTACAGGGAAGCTCATCCACTCATTACCCTCGAACCGCGACAGCTCAACGCCTTCGGGATTGACCACGCAGACGAAACCATCGTCACTTGCTGCGTAAATTAATCCGTCCGCACCGACGTCAAGCGTGAAGCCGCCCACCATTCCCAGCCGAGTCGCCCATTTGATTTGCCCGTCGGGCGATAAGGCCCGCAGGTACGGGTCATCGAGACTGATATAAATCGTGCCGTCCGGTGCGATAGCTGGTTCGCACCAGCCGCTTGCATCGGCGAACCTTGAACTGTAATCACTGCCGTATAGCTGTGAGCAGGGGTCGGCGAGGTCCAGCGCCCATAAAATTTCGCCGTTGTCCGAATCAATCGCATACAGGTTCGTGTCGTAAACAAGCGCCTGATAAATTGTGCCGTTGCGGCTTATCACAGGCGAGGCAAAAGGCAGGCCTTCACCCAGGCCGCAGGCCCACTCGATACTGCCGTCGTCGCTATTGAGCGCGTATAAATTCGGGTCGTATAGGCCCGCTATATATACTGTTTTTCTGTCCATCGCGGGCGTTGCGAAGATTGCGCCGTTGAGCACTCCCGGCCCGGCGGTCTCGAAGGTCCATAGCTCGCTGCCGTTCGCGGCAAGGGCATACATTCGCCCATCCTGCGAGCAGGCGTAAATCTTGCCGTCGTAGCCGACGACGGGCGTTGAATAAATCGGGCCGTCGGTAATATGCGTCCAGCGTATATCGCCTGCTTCGTCAATCGCATATACCCAACCGTTATCACCAGCGACGTAAACCATTCCGTAATGACCGACGGCGGGCGAGCCGATTAAAGGCGTGCCTGTATCGCACTTCCAGAGCAGATTGCCGGCGTTATCGAGCGCATATAAGAAGCCGTCCTCACAGCCGACGTATATTTTGTAGGCATTACCCCAATGCCACTGGCTGTCGAAGCATTTCTCAGATTCATCTTTATCTTTCAAAGACCATATATTTTCAGGCCGGGCAATCGTAACACGCGACGAGACGGGACCGTTTGTTTCGAATACCCATTTGACGCAACCAAGTTCAGGGCCTTTATTTTTGCTCAAATCAGGAGCGGGTAATCCGGGCCAGTATTGCCAACCCGCCGGGGCATCCGGTCTGCGGGGATACGGCTTAATAGTAAATGTCCCGCTTTCGTAACTAATGACGTTGGGGTCGCCATTTGAAGGCAAAATTGAAATCACGCACTGGTTCGAATCAATCCATCTCGGCAATTTCCATAGGTAGCTGCCGGCGTCGGCGGTTTCCTGGGCGATTTTTCTCCAGCTTTGCCCGCCGTCTTTACTCAGTAGTATATCTAAGCTGTTTACGCCGTAGCTATACCAATCAATTTTATGCGTGCTTGATGTCGCCCATACTTCGTTATCCACGGGCCTTTTTACAACAATCATTTTTGCATACTCATCGGCGCCCATATCGACGGCTTCGCCGATAATTCTCGGCTGGCCGTCTATATCGATTGCGTTCGGCCCGGGGTAGTAAAGCGGGCTGCCCGTATCTATGCAGGGTGAATCTTTTAGCAGGTGCAAATCCCCGAAATCATCGTTATCACCTGTGCCCCAGCCGTCGCCGCCGTCATCGGGCAATCGAACGAACATCGGGTCGTCATCGATATTGCAGTTTTGCTCGCCGCCGAATGGAATTTCATCATCGTTCGGCTCGTCATCCTGAATACAGCTGAATATGACATTGCCGCCATACGAAGGGCTTATATGCGCCCCTGCGACCGACCCGCCGGCGTCTGCGTTGGCCCATAAAATACAGTTGAACAAGTCGGCGAGTCCCTCGGCGAACATACCTCCGCCCGAACCACCGGCGGTGTTGCCGACTATCGAACAGCCATATATCATTACCTCAGTATTGTCGATATATAATCCTGCGCCATTGTTTTGAGAAACGTTAGCAGCTATGATACTGTTGCTAATCTCCGTAGGGCTTTGAGTAAATACCCCGCCGCCTTTATCCGCCCGGTTACCGTGTATGAGACAATTAACTATACGAATTATAGTATCTATACGGTCATAAATGTATATCGCTCCGCCTTCCAGCGCCTGGTTTTCGGTGAATGTGCAGTTTTTGATTGTAACGGGCCCACTTCTAACAAAAATTCCGCCCCCTCTATAAAATATTGCATCGTCGATATCGCTGCTACCGGCGGCATTGCCGCTGATATTACAATCAATTATTTCAACTAAAGTTAGACGGTATCTGTTTCCTTCAATATACTTGCCAGCTGAACAGTAGATTCCACCCCCTCCATAACGAGAAACAACAGCTTCACACCAATTATTACTTATATCACAACCGACAATTTTCGCTTCTGCATGAAGGACAAGAATACCGGCACCGCCATAATAGTAGTTACCAGGTCCATTATTGATTATTCTGCAGTTGATTATATTTACAGAAGCATAGTAAGCAAACTCACATACTATTCCCTGGGAATTGCAGGAGATGTTACAATTTTTAATAACAGGGGTGCTTGAATTGCAATATATTCCTTTGGATGCGTTTGTAATCGTAAGGCCGTCGAGGAGCGAATTCGAATCCTCGCCTCCCTGAAATACAAAGCCACAAATCTCGCTGGCCGATTCCTTATTGCAGTCAATCAAGGTATTATCCACTACCCACAGGTCGGTCGGGTCGATACTGCGAACCGTTATTGCTTTACCCCTAAACGAGATATTTTTGTTTCCCTCGCCGGTATATACGCCCGGCGCAACGACTACTGTATCGCCTTCGGCGGCCGCATCAATTGCGGCCTGAATTGTGGGAAACTGGTAGGGGACATTAAGTTGGTTTTCATCGAATACGCAGCAATTGACTCTCACAACCGCCCTGCTCGGGCCTCCGGCTGTATCGACAATAAGCAAATCGCAGGTATGGCTGCCAACCGTCAGCCCTGAAGTATCAACCGTAACTTCGACCTCATCTATTTCGCCCGCGGAGGTTCCATAAGGTGGGTCAACGCTGAGCCAGGGGCAATCTTCCAAAATCTCCCAGTTGAGCGAATCCGGGCCGATATTGGAGATATAGAGTTTTTGCGGTCCGGGCGCAGGGCCGGTTTCGACAGCGGCAAAGAGCAGCTTTGACGGCAGGGCACTCACTATCGGCGAAGTCGCAATGCCGTATTCATACGCCCCCATATCTATAACGGCGAAGCCATCCTCGTCGCCATCTATCCGGCGGTAATTGCCATCCAAATCCGTGGCCGGCACAGCAGGCCATAAATCTTTTCCGGCATCTATACAGGGCGAACCCTGCAGCAGGCGATAATCGCCGCTGGCAGCATCCGCAAACAAGGGGTCTTTGTCGATATTGCCAATACCGTGAAATCCCCCCTGAACACAGCTATACGTTACCGTAATAAAATCAGAATACCTTATCTGTTCACTGTTGCCCCAAATTATGCAGTTTATAACTTTTGTCTCTTGAGAGGGTTCACCCTCTATGCCGTAATAATCATTATCCGCTATTGTGCAGTTGACAAATGATCCAAAAAGTCGGGCTCCCCTGAAATTGCGATATATAAGGCAATTTGAAACGGTTCCATTCAATAACATAATTCCGATACTATTATCACGAATTACACAATGACTTATGTCGGCAGACGCCCAATAATTACCGAAAACGCCGATACGCCCTCCCGTAATTGTCAGGCCCGTGAGCAAACAACCGGTAACCGACGGACCAAATGCGATTGTATCTTTCGTTTTATCACCGGCGTCAATCACCGTCTGTCTGATAATGTCCGGGTCCTGCGGGTTCGTTGAGCTAATGGTGATATCGTTAATATCGCATAACAGATTCTCGTAGTAAACGCCGGGCTGCACTATGATAATATCGCCTTCAAAGGCGTCATCAATCGCCGCCTGAATTGTCGGATACTGAGAAGGGACCACGAACTCTGCGCAAAACACATTCGGGACCAATAAAAGAACTGTCGTTATCAAAATTGCCTTTTTCATTTTCCTGCCCTTTGAGATGAAAGGTATTATTTCGTTTTACATTTTTTTTGAAATCCGGGCCAAAACGCCCGAAATTCACTAATAACCGGCTGTTAATGCCGGTCTCCGCAACGATA
>CAYLYB010000149.1:0-1278 GCA_964387605.1 uncultured Pirellulales bacterium
ATATAGATAATGATGGGACAGTTGATTTGATTGATTTTGCGGAGTTTGGCCTGGCTTGGTAGTAATTAAGCTTAGGCGATTGACAACGAATGGCCTGCGTGTGGCTATACCCGCGCAGGCCATTTTATTCTTGTGTTGTAGCTTAGAAACCTGTATAATACTGAGAGGTGGGTTTGGGGATTCTGAGTGAGTAGGTATTTTTTAACAAAAAAGAGAGAAAATAATGCAGCCTAAAAGAATTCCACATGTATTATTGTTAATTGGATTTGTGTTGGTCTGGGGTACACAGGCGGCTTTGGCCGGGCCTGGGCCAACGATTGAGAATGGTGCAATAGCGACATCAACAGGAGACCAGTCCAACGGCATCGCCAGCGGCGATGATTTCAGCACGCCGCCTGTAACCGTTTTGAATATCAATAATCTTATTGGCGACATTCAGCCCGCCTTTGAAAGGCCGGGTATTTATTTCCGCAACGACACCGGCTCGTATGTCACCATAAACAGCGGTGAAGAAAAGAACTATGTAATTATCAATACGAACGGCGATGACGCTGCGGGTATAGTCGCCCAGAGCCGGGGAACGCCGACGCCTTATATAGAAATATTCGGCTTTGTCATTCCGACCGGCCCCGGCGGTTCAGCCTGCCCAGTGCAGGTTAATAGTTTCACCAATATCACGACAACCGGCAGTAACGCTCACGGTATAGATGCTCAAAGCAGGGCGGGCGGCTACCCTGATGCGGTGATTGAAACGCTGCAAAATTCTTACGGACTTTATATCCCCTTTGCGGTAACGGAAGTAAATGATTCGAGCGCGAACGTCGGGCAAATCGTCAGCGGCGATAACGGCGGCAGCTTCGTGCTCAACGCAAACGGCAGCTACGGTTTCAATCCCGGCGGAGATTTCAACGACCTCGCCGTCGGCGAATCTCGCAGAACCGCAGTAACATATACAATCAATCCCGGCCTCGAAGGCACCTCGCAAGGCGTTATGGTCGTCAAAGTAACTATGACCGAAACAGGGCTAACTACTCTGCCGGGGACTTATTTCAACGATTTCGGCGTAAGCTCACAATCATGGGCGGCGGCATCTGCGTTCCCGGATGTCGATAATTATATAAATACCCTGCTTGCCGATATGGCGGTCGGCGGAGCCGGCAATAATGTAATCGTCAACAGCGACGGTGATATAGAGACAAACGGAGAGTTTTCTCACGGCATCTTTGCGCTAAGCAAGAGCGGCCAGGGAATGCCCGGCAGAAACGGCAGCATCTCGCA
>CAYLYB010000149.1:1378-5756 GCA_964387605.1 uncultured Pirellulales bacterium
GAAGCGGGCAACGGCGGCAACGGCGGAAGCGCCGACTTCGTTACGAGCGGCGGAACCGGCGGTTATGGCGGAAAAGGCGGTGACATCGTCGTCGCCGGAAACTGGGATATCACAACCCAGGGTATAGAATCACACGCAATCTGGGCGAAAAGCTTGGGCGGAGGCGGCGGTAACGGCGGAACGGGCGGCTGGCTCGGCGGTGGTGGTGGCGGTGGAGGTGCCGCCAGCGACGGTGGTGATATTGAAATACTCAGTAGTGGCATACTCGAAACTGTAGGCAGTGACTCTTTCGGTATATATGGTCAGAGCGTCGGCGGTTTCGGCGGAAGCGGCGGCGATGCGTATGGCCTGTTTTATTCCTTCGGCGGTGACGCCCAAAGCGCAGGCAGTGGGGGCAGCATCAATATCACTAATGCAGAAGATGCACTCATAACGACCCACGGCCAGTGGTCGCACGCCATTTTCGGCCAGAGCGTTGGTGGTGGCGGCGGCAGTGGCGGAAGTGCAGGCGCACTGGTTAGCTTGGGCGGAGAAGGCGCGGCCGGCGGCAACGGCGGCGAGGTTATAATCGATAACGAAGCAAAAATTCAAACAGCTGGTGCGTATGCACGCGGCTTGTTTGCTCAAAGTATAGGCGGCGGCGGCGGCGACGGCGGCAGCTCTGGAGGCCTGGTTTCAATCGGCGGCAGCGGCAGTGGAATAAGTAACGGAGGCGATATCACAATCAGAAGCTTCGGCAGCGTTATAACTGCCGGGGATAATGCTGAGGCCATATACGCCCAGAGCATTGGCGGCGGCGGCGGAAGCGGCGGCGCTTCAGGCGGAATAGTATCAATCGGCGGAGCCGGCTCAGGCGGCGGCGGAGGCGGAGATGTGCTTGTTCAAAACAGTGGATATATCAATACTACCGGAACCCATTCTCGCGCGATTGTCGCCCAGAGTATCGGCGGCGGAGGTGGTGATGGTGCCGGCTCAGGCGGCTTTGTATCGCTCGGCGGCTCAGGCGGCGGCAGCGGTGGCGGCGGAACAGTCGATGTTGTAAATACCGGCTGGATTGAAACAAAGCTCGAAGATTCACACGCTATTTTCGCTCAAAGCGTCGGCGGAGGCGGCGGAAGCGGGGCCGGCTCAGGCGGATGGTTCGCCTCGCTCGGCGGTGACGGCGGAAGCAGCGGCGATGGAAACGATGTGACTGTGTTTAACTCCGGTTATGTTGTTACTGACTCAAATCGTTCGCACGGCATTTTGGCCCAGAGTATCGGCGGGGGCGGCGGCGACGGGGCCGGCTCAGGGGCGATGTTCGTATCGCTCGGCGGTGACGGCGGAAGCAGTGGTGACGGCGGAGCAGTAAACGTTACGAATACAGGGGCGTTTTTCACATCGGGCGATGATTCGAGCGCAATTGTCGCACAGAGTATCGGCGGCGGCGGCGGAAGCAGCAGCGGCGGCGGCTCAGGGGCCTGGTTTGTTTCGCTCGGCGGAGACGGCCCAAGCGGCGGTAGCGGCGGTATGGTTACCGTCGAAAACTACAATTCAATTGTTACCAGCGGCAATCGTTCTCATAGTATTTTTGCCCAGAGCGTCGGCGGAGGTGGCGGAAGCGGCGGCGGGACGGGCGCAGTATGGGCATCACTCGGCGGCGATGGCGGTAGCGCCGGAAACGGCGGTAATGTAAATGTAATGAACGAAGGCCTGCTCGTATCGCTCGGGCAGGATTCAAGCGCGATTCACGCAGAGAGTCTCGGCGGCAGCGGCGGAAGCGGAGCCGGCTCAGGGGCACTTAATATCGCTATCGGCGGTGACGGCGGAAATTCAGGCCATGGCGGCGACGTTGCCGTGCACAATACGGGCACTATTATGACTGCGGGAGACGGCTCTCACAGTATATTCGCTTCAAGCGTCGGCGGCGGCGGCGGCAGTGCAGCTACATCGGGAGCGGCGGTTTTCTCTATGGGTGGTGATGGTGAATCCGGAGGTAACGGAGGAATAGTCGAAGTTACGACCGGCAGCGACCTTATAACATACGGCAGGGATTCGAGCGGAGTCTTCGCCCAGAGCGTCGGCGGCGGCGGCGGAAGCGGCGGCAACGTGATTAATGTCGGGGCCGGCGCCAATATATCCGTAAGCGTCGGAATCGGAGGCGACGGAGGTAAGGGCGGCGATGGAAACAATGTCACAGTCAAAAACACGGGCAGCATTTATACAAACGGTAACGATTCCCACGCAATAACTGCACAAAGCGTCGGCGGAGGCGGCGGTTCGGGGGGCAACAGTTTCGTTGTGTCCGCGGCTGCAAACGTCATCGAGGAGATACCCATTGCCATTAATGCCGCAGTCAGTATCGGCGGCGACGGCGGCGACGGCGGTAACGGCGGCGTTATCGATATAAATAGTTCTGGTGATATCTATACATCTGCTTTGCGTTCAAACGGCATACTTGCACAGAGTATCGGCGGCGGCGGTGGTGATGGCGGAAACGCGACGAGTATTACCCTTTCATATAACTGCGATGCCAGCGGAACCGTCGCGATAGGCGGCTCCGGAGGCGGCGGCGGGCACGGAAACACTGTCTCTGTCGATAACGCCAGCAATATAATGACAAAAGGCAACTACGCCTCAGGCGTGCTTGCACAGAGTATAGGCGGCGGCGGCGGAGCAGGCGGCGACAGCATGACCTTCAGCGGGGATTTAAGCGTGATGACCGGCCCTGAAGATGTTATGCCGAGTATGTCGTTTACGATGTCGATGGGCGGCGACGGCGGCGACGGCGGCAACGGTGGAAACGTCACTGTCAACAGCAGCAATAATATCATCACCGGCGGATTGTTCGCCACGGGAATCAGTGCCCAAAGTATCGGCGGCGGCGGCGGTGCGGGCGGAAATGCAAGCTCATACCAGATAGAATTAAGCAATACGCCTGCGCAACTTGAGCCGTTTATGGACCTTATCAGTTACGAATCGACTATGATTTTAGGCGGCAACGGCGGAGCAGGCGGCAGCGGCGGTAACGTTACTCTCAAAAGCAGCAGCGACATCGTTACATCAGGCGCCTTTGCATACGGCATACTTGCTCAAAGCGTGGGCGGAGGCGGCGGTGCGGGCGGAAACGCACTGTCATTCGAATTCAGTAATAATGATATATTTCTCGACCCGATTCCCTATCTCGATGATATTACAAGTATCACCGATTTTTCAATGCAACTGGAGGGCGCAGGCGGCTCAGCAGGCAACGGCGGCGTAATCACAGTCACAAACAGCAGCAATATTATCACCCAGGGCGCATTTGCTCACGGCATAGTCGCACAGAGCGTCGGTGGCGGTGGCGGCATTGCGGGTATAAGCGAAGAGCTTGGCATTAGCTCACTGCTCTTCGGGTCGGGTGCCAATGGAACCACCTCCCAAAGCGAAGGCTCCGGCGTAAGCTTTGCCGGAAGCGTCGGCGGTTTCGGTTTCGGCGGTAATGTATCAGTCTCGCATACCGGCACCATTATTACTATGGGCGATGCAGCGAATGGTGTCTTCGCTCAGAGCGCGGGCGGTACGCTTTCGGGCGGCACTGTCGATGTGACTATCGATGGCGATATTATCACGCAGGGTAAAGACTCAAACGGCATATTTGCTCAGAGCACCGGCGGAACGAACGGCTCTAATATTACTGTTAATATACTTAACGGCGTCGTGCAGGGCGGCTCAGGCTCAGGCGCAGGGGTCTATCTTGCAGATGGAGTAAACAACACGCTCAACAATTTCGGTGCCGTCACAACGCTTGGCGGAATAGCGGGTATGGGTGTTGTCGGCACAGGCGGTAACGAAACCATCAATAATTACGGCGTAATTACCGGCTCGGTCGATTTAGGCGCCGGTAATAACTTTTTCGCCAACTTTTCAAGCGGCAGGCTCAATGCCGGCGAAATTATAAACCTCGGCCTCGGTAATACCTTTGCCAATGCGGGCACGCTCGCACCGGGCGG
The DNA here is from genome assembly GCA_964387605.1 of uncultured Pirellulales bacterium. Lineage (GTDB taxonomy): Bacteria > Planctomycetota > Phycisphaerae > Sedimentisphaerales > Anaerobacaceae > Fen-1362. The sequence continues at coordinate 5,350 of CAYLYB010000149.1, forward strand.
TTCCGGAACCGTTTTAACAACGGATTTAACAGGCAATCTTGTCCAGCCGGAATCGGGTATATACGATGTGGATTTGGACCTCACCGCCTATCAGCCGGACCTGCTTAACGTCAGCGGCACCTCAAATCTCGCGGGTCTTGCTAATATAAATCTTGTGAATACGGGCTGGGCCAGGCCGGGCACGGAGTGGGCGACGATGCTCTACAGCGCCGCAGGCGTTACTGATTTGGGTTTGGCTCTTCTTACTCAGCCCTCGCCCATAATCGATTATGAGCTCCTTTTGCCCAATGAGACCGATGTTGACATTCAGACAACTATAGATTTTGCTCCCAGAGGCGAAGGCCTCAACGCGAATCAAAGGGCAATCGGCAATGCCATCAACAGGATCCAGATTGCCGGCGGCGCGG
>CAYLYB010000150.1:0-4154 GCA_964387605.1 uncultured Pirellulales bacterium
TTTCAGGTTTCCCTCTGCTTTGAATATTTTCCTCGAAACCTTCGGCTTGAGCAGGGCTTTCAGCCGGAATCGTTTTTTCGGCAGGGAGTGGATGGCATGGTGGCAGCGGGACAGCGAAAAGGAGGTCGATGTGGTCTCGGGTGTTTTTATGTTCGTCAGAAAAGAAGCCGTCGAGCAGGTTGGTATGATGGACGAGGACTTTTTCTTCCTGTATGAAGAGACTGACTGGTGTTATCGGTTTTACAGAGCCGGCTGGAAAAGATTGTTCTGGCCCGGCGCCAAAATACTGCACGTTCACGGCGGCAGGCAGAGCAGGAAAAGGGCAAATCTGAAGATTATGGTCCAGTCCAAAAAGAGTGCTTTATTGTTCTTTCGCAAGCACCATAACGTATTTGAGTATTGGCTTGCCCGTATTCTTTTGGGCGTCAACAGCGGGCTGAGATTATTGTTCTGGTCGTTGCGCAGTCTGTGGAGCTTATTGACTCGCAAGGATTCACAGTATGAACGAGGGCAGATACAGGGATTCTGGTGGTCGTTGTGTTACTGCGTAATTGGGATTGAGCCGCCTGAAGGGACTTAGGCCGATTATTTTGAAAGACACCATAGAATTTGTTTCTGCATTGATGTATGCGCCGTTTTTACTGCTGTTTCGCAGAAGGCCTTGTCGAATCGTAATTTATTACCATGCAGTTCGCGCAGAAGACGTCACCGGCTTCAATAAGCAAATGAGCTATCTGGCGAAAAACTGCCGTGTGGTGAAGTGCTCGGAGGTTACGCGGATTATACCCGAAGGGACGAAGCCGGTTGTTGCCGTTATATTTGATGACGCGTTTTTGAGTCTTCGGCAAAATGCACTACCCATTCTCAAAAAATATGAACTGCCTGCAGCGGTGGCGGTGCCGACGGGGAATATGGGCGAGTTGCCTCGCTGGTCTATGGATAGAGACTGCTACGACAGGAATGAAGTTGTAATGGATGCTGAAGCGGTTAAAGAGTTGGACCGGCTTGGCTATGAAATTCTCTCTCATACCATCTCGCATTGCAATCTGACGGAGCTGGATGACGTCGAATTGAATAGTGAGCTTTGCGAATCGAAACAGACGCTCGAAGAGATTTTGGGCCATAGTGTCGATGGTATAAGTTACCCGTTTGGAGCTCATAACGCGAGGGTGTGCGACGCCGCGAGCAGGGCCGGCTATGAGGCCGGATTTACAGTTGAGCCGAGGACGTTTGAAAACTCTCCGGCCAATCTTCGGATAGGCAGGTTTTCCGTGTTGCCGTCGGATGGATTGCTGAAGTTTAAGCTGAAAGTTCGGGGTGCTTATGAGGTTGTCCGGTATCTTCGAGGTCTGAAACGGGGTTTCGGGCCGACGAAGCAGCGTATATGAAATATCGAGTTTTTATAGACGGGGTCAGCAGGGAGCAGTGGGAACGGAATGCGCAACTATTTGCCGACTATAGCATATATCAAACCTGGCCTTATCAGCAAGTTCGCGGCGAGATGGACGGCCAAGATATCAGTTGCGCAATAGTCATCGATGAGGCGGACAATCCTGTAACAATGTGTCAGGTTCGTATCAAGAAAGTAAAGGGATTACGGCTCCGAATTGGGTACGTGCAGTCCGGACCTCTTTTGCGGCGCAAAAAAGGCGAACCGAGCTGTCCGGTGGAGGCGTTTCGGGAGTTACGTAATGCTTATGTCGGGCCCTATGTGGACGTGTTAAGGGTAGTCCCGAATATCATCGACGACGAAGCAGGAAAGCTGATTAGCTGTTCCCTTGAGCAGGGCGGATTCGAGCGGGTCGGTAATTTCACGCCTTATCGAACATTTATTGTGCAGACCGATGATTCGCACGAAGGTATTCGCAGCAGGTTGCGAAAGAGCTTTCGCAGGGACCTGAAAAAAGCTGAAAAGCTGGGTATGCAACTCAGCCGTGGAACCGGGAATGAGTTTTGCAAATTGCTCGAAGATTTGTATATCGAATCAATCAGGAGAAAGGGGTTCAAAGGACTGAATCCTGAAGAATTCACACGGACCCAGGGCTTGTTGTTGCCTTCGGAGAAGATGGATTTTTTCGCTGTTTCACAGGACGGTGAGCCGATAGCGGTGCTTTTGTCAAGCTCGCTCGGCGATACATCGCTGGTCTTATTGGCTGCTGCCAATGAAAAGGGATTGGAGTGCGGGGCGTCATATATTGTGTGGTATCAGGGCGCTTTGGCGGCGAAGGACGCCGGTATGAAAGCATACGACCTCGGCGGAATCGATAAGAAGCATAATCCGAACGTGTATCAATTCAAATCAAGAATCGGCGGGGAGGAGACTTGTCATATTGGTGCATTTGAAGCCAATATAAATTGGATTGTAAAGAGCATTTGGCGAGTTGCTGAAAGAATTTACAGACGTATAAAGAGATAAACGGTGATTGATAAGCAATGATTTTGAGATATTGGTTTCTTAAATTCATCAGGTATTATAAGGCAAAGGGTTTTCTTGGAACAGTTCGGCGGATTTTCGAGAAAGTTCCCGAGTGTTTTAATGGAAGGTTCTATGTCTTATTTCAGGCTGAGCTGAATAGGATTTCACCTGATGGAGCGGTTTTGCCCGAAGGATTCTCCGTCGAGTGCGTCAAAAGCAGGGGGGAAGTTTCGAAAAAGGACTTAAAAGTTCTTTCGGACCATCTCGGCGAAAAAATTCTGCACTATACTATAGAGGAGAGATTTGCCAAAGGAGCATCACTTTGCTTGATAAAGGTTTCGAATGACCTGGCTGGTTATATTTGGACGATGAGAGGAGCAACTATTGAGTCTTACGTTCGTATGATGGAACCTGATGACGCCCATTTTTTCGACAATTTCATATTCGAGCAATTCCGGGGGGGCGGCATAAACCCAATCCTGATTAACTATGTGCTCCATCAAATGAAAAAGCAGGGCTGTCTTCGCGCATTTATTGAAACAAAAACTTCAAATACCGCAGAATTGAATTCGCTGGCCAAGACCAATTTTAGTAAATACGGATTAGCCAAAAAACAGGCATTTTTTATGCGTGGGCATTTTAAGGTATGGCTGCATGCTTTCGCAAAAAATTTCGAAACCAATGAAGATCAGGTTCAAGTTCAGATTTTCGAAAGTTTCGAGCATCTCGAGCAAATTCAAAAAGAGTGGGACGATTTTGTCGAGTCTGAGGAGGGTGATATTTTTCTCAGTTATGACTGGTGTCGATTATGGTGGAAATATTACGGCGGGGAAAAAACACTTAAGATATTTGTATTTCGCAACGGGGGCGCAATAGTCGGGTTGTTGCCGACGTTTATTGAAAAAATAAGGATAGGTCTTTTGGCGGTTAAGGTTGCGAGGATTGTCGGGACTACATTTGTTCTCGCGGAGGTTAAGCCGCCGATAAGCAGCAGGTATATGAGTCAGGTTCTCGGCAAGTGGTTTGAAAATCTTCATACGAATTACAAACCGGATATTATTTGTGTGGGTCCGATTTGTGGAACATATGAGAAAATAGACCAGCTTGTAAATCAATGCGTCGCTTCGACCATTCATAAATACATTGTAGAGAAAAGAGAAACAGGGGTTCAGACTATATTCCGGCCCGGCAAAAATATAAATGAATATCTGGCAGGTTTATCCGGGAAAGAGAGACATGAGATAAAACGACACTGCCGTAATATGTTGAAGGTTGTTGGCGATGATGCAGCCCAGATTCTGTGCGAACGTGTTAACGAAGCCGGTTTGTCCGATGCTTTCGATGAGTTTATTCGAATGCACAATATTCACTGGCAGCAGCTTGGTCAATCCGGGCATTTCAATGATTGGCCGAAATCGGAGGAGTTTCATCGTGAAGTGGCGGAGGCCCAGTTGCAGCGAGGACGGCTACGATTGTTCAGGTTGAGTATCGGCGACTCTTGCACTGGTTATGAATATGCATACAAGTTTGACCGCACTTATTTTCACTACCTGAACGCACGCACACACGCGGAAGAGTTCGAACGAATTGCTGTCGGGAAAGTGAATTTTTGCGAGTTTGTCAAGGAAGCTGTATCAGAGAACGTGAGCATGATAAACAGCATGCGTGGCAAGTACGAGTACAAGCTGCGTATGGGCGGTGAGCTTGTACCTGCCTGTGTTGTTCTTATATTTCCCAG
>CAYLYB010000150.1:4254-5643 GCA_964387605.1 uncultured Pirellulales bacterium
AAGATTAAATTCGAGAATACCAAGCCCAACTCGAACGGGTTGCGGGAATACTATAGAGATGTGTTTTTTCGTAACCCGTGGCGTGAAAACAAATTTCCGTCTTTTGTTTATCGTGTTTCCGGGGGAAAAGTAGTCGGATTTATCGGTGTTATTTCAAGGCAGATGCGTTTTCGAGGTGAGCTAATCAAAGTAGCCGTCTCACATCGACTGATGGTTGACCCCGGTAGCGGATGCCCTCTTGCGGCTGCTCAACTTGTGCGGCGATTCCTGTCAGGCCCACAGGATTTGTCATTCAGCGACGGAGCAAACGAAATGGGTCGCAAGTTCTGGGAAGGCATGGGTGGCAATACCGCCCTGATATACAGTATGAACTGGATACGGCCTTTGAGGCCGTTTTCCTATGGTGTGCATTTGTTTTCCAAGCGGAAAAACTGCAGGTTTATCTCGACATTATTGGGTCTGGTTGGCGGGTTTGTTGATTCGCTAGGCGTGTTGACCTGGGGTGATTTTCTTAGGCCGACGCTACCGCCGGGACAAACGAGCGTTGAAGCTAATGATGACCTGCTGTTTGATTGTGTGTCCCGGTTCTCGAAGCCATATATACTTTCGCCGGTTTACGACCGCGAGAGCTGGAACTGGCTGATGCGTTTTCTGCGGGCAAACAGGCATCGCGGCGAATTCAAGGCCTATGCGGTTTATAATGATTCGAAGGAGCTTATCGGGGCCTATGCCTATTATTTGCATTCAAAGCGGACCGGCGAGGTGGTGCTTCTTTCGGCACGCAGAGACTCGCGGTGCCAGGTGCTGCGGCACTTATTATATCAGGGGCAAAAGGAAAAGGCCCTGTGCCTTTGGGGCAGGATGGAGCCGAAATTTCTCAACTGCCTGTGGGATAATAATTGCTTGCTGAAGCGAGGGAGCTGGGCCCTTGTGCATACGAACAGGCCTGAAATTGAAGATGTGATTAACAGGGGCGATGCCTTTTTGACTGCGTTTGAGGGCGAGCTGTGGCTGCGTTCTCCGAGAGACCGGCTGTAGGGTGCTTATAATGTATCGTCGTCGAGTGGGGTATGTGGTAAAGGGCATTATTTTGGAAACAAAAGTTGTCGAGGCGGGGGACATAATATTATTAATTTATAGGTTTGTGTGTTTCGATGGAATATATTGAACAGGTGCGCAAATTTGTAGTCGAACAGCTGCTCTTCGGAGACGGAGATCATCTGGACGAGAACACGTCTTTTTCAGGGGCCAATATCGTCGATTCCACGGGCATTCTCGAGCTGATTATGTTTCTCGAAGAGACGTATAACATCAAGATAGCGGACGAAGAACTGACGCCTGAGAATCTTGACAGCATAGCGAATGTTGCTCGCTTTATCGAAAGCAAGG
>CAYLYB010000151.1:0-5637 GCA_964387605.1 uncultured Pirellulales bacterium
ACAGCGGATTCGACACCTCGAAAAACCAAATCCGGGCAGCTGTATGAATCCGTCTTCGTAATCGAAGCCAAAGAGCAGACCGTCGCCAACGCCCGCTGCACCGAGCTAATCGATAAACTCATAAGTCCGGAGGGAAAAGCCACCGGCCTATGGGTCGCAGACGCCAACAAGGTTACAATCACCGATATTCTGGATGAGCTTCGCACACTGCCCTTTTTATCGAAAAGGCGCGTAGTGGTATTAAAAAATGCGGACAAGCTTTTGTTCCCACGCGGCAAGCAGCAGCAAGATGACGAGCAGCAGGAATCCGACGGGCAGGATGGCGAACAGGCCCTGTCGGGAGCTAAAAACCGCGAACTCCTCGAAAAATATTTCGACAGCCCCTGCCCTACCGGCATTCTTGTAATGACGGTATCCGGCTGGCAAAGCAATACCCGCTTAGCAAAAAAACTACCTAAGGTCGGGACGCTTCTCGCTATAAAACCGCCTAAAGAGAAAGAGCTTCCAAGCCGGCTTATTAGTTACGCCCACGATGCACACGGCAAAGCCCTTGCCTACAACGCCGCCCGACTGCTCGTCGAGCTTTCCGGCGACGACCTGCCCCGGCTGTATACCGAAATCGACAAATTAGCCGTATATGCAACGGACGATAAGGCCATCACAAGAAGTCACGTTGAATCACTAATCGGCAGCAACCGTTTCTTCAACGTCTTTAAGGTCATCGATGCCTGTTTAGAGAGTAAGCCGGCCCAGGCCGTAGAGCGATTGCGAAAGATGTTCGCGGAAGACAAGTCCGCAGATTACACTACCGTCGGCGCGTTCGCATATCACTTTAGAAAGCTGTTCAATGCAAAAAAGCTGCTGTTGGAAGGGCAAAACCAGTATTACACATCGAGAAAAGCCGGCATCTGGTATAACGTCGATAACCAGTTCGAGCAATTAAAACGATTGACCTTGAGGCAAATCGGCGACCAGTTGAAGACGTTAGCTGAAATCGATTACGCGATAAAGAAAGGCCTCGCCCAGCCCCGAATCGCTATGGAGCAATTAGTCCTGCAAATGGCCGCGCTCTAACCAGCAAACAACGGACAGCCTATTGCGGACAAACCCGAAATTTTATTATCTCAACGGCCAGCCATACGGACAGCAAAGCAGCCAGTAATCAACAAACATCTTCAAATCGTCAAGGTCAACGTCGCCATCGGTATCGAGGTCGGCAGGCAGCTCAGTCCCGTTTTCGAGCCAGTATTCGGCGAACAGTGCAAATTCCTCAAAATCGACGAAACACAAAGGCCCGCCAGGCCAGAAACCGCCAAGCACCTCATAATAACCGCCCTCCGAGTAACCCGCATCCGGCTGACCAATTGTTCCTGTCAACTTATACTGTCCGCCGTCACTCGTCCCGCCGCCGCCATCTATCGTGCTCCAGATAATCTGGTAATCACAAAAACCCCTTGATACAAAAACCAACAGGACTGTGAAACCGACCATTATAAGCAATTTTGTCTTTCGTGAATTCATTTCCTGCCTCCTTAGTTACCAGCACGCCCGCCAGGCGGTGCCATCATAGACCATAAGTTTGTGCGTTGCGGCATCCATATATATGTCGCCCTCGGCCGGCTTCGAGGGTGCGGACCCCGGCTCTATTCTCATCGCATCGCTGATGTGTAATCTCCTTGCCGGGCTGTCCGTCCCTATACCAACAGCGCCTTCCACTATGAGACTATTAATCGGCGCCGTTTCTGTGCCGGAATACGCGGCTCCTATTGCCACCGAACCTTCCACGTCCAGAGTGTTCTGCGGGCTTTCTGTTCCGATACCAGCTTTCGCTGAATACATGTTTCCGTCGAAATATCCTGCCCAGTTATTCGTGCCCCCATAGGCATAACCATAAACACCGTAATGATTTGTGCCGCCCGGTCCCTGAGCATAGCCAGCAACGCCGTAGTTGTAGGCGTTCGTCGCCCAGTTATCGAAACGGGCGCACGTCGCGTCCGTATTCGTCGTGGCCCGCATCTTTTGTGACGAACCTGGCGTTGTCCCTATTCCAACATTGCCCGTGTTGGCATCCACCACCAAATCATGACCGGAGCCGTCGTGACTTACCTCAAATATTCCAGCCAAAGTCTCTGTTCCTATTCCGGCACCTGACGCATAGAGCTTTCCATTGAAATAGCCCGCCCAGTTATTCGTGCCACCGTAGGCGTAACCATAAACGCCGTAATGATTTGTGCCGCCCGGTCCCTGCGCATAGCCCGCAACGCCGTAGTTGTAGGCGTTTGTCGCCCAGTTATCGAAACGGGCACATGTTGCGTCTGTATCCGTCGTAGCCCGCATCTTTTGTGACGAACCCGGTGTGGTCCCGATTCCAACATTGCCCGTGCTGGCATCCACAATCAAATCATGACTGGAGCCGTCATGACTAACTTCAAATCTCCCTGACGGGCTTGTTACACCAATTCCAACATTACCGACTCCATCAACCCTCATGCGAAAGAAGTTGTTTGTCATAATAGAAAAGCTGCTTCCGGTCGATGTCCCCACTCTGAACTCCGCACTGGTCATAATATCGGCATTGCTGCCGGTGCTTACTAATTCAATTTCAGGACCCACGCGTGTTTGAATCGTAAGCGGTGACGTCGGCGTGGTTGTTCCTATACCAATATTGCCCGTTGGAATTGAATACATATCAGCACCGCTGACCATCCAGTCATTGTCGCCGCCCCCATTTTTCGCATACAAAGCGTATGGCGCCGGCTTAACTCCCTGCCGGGGGCTTAACGCGGTATATACGTTCGGGTCATCCAAATCCCCAGGCCGAACGCCAATATCAAGCCAGCGCTCATTACCATCGAACACGTCGCCGAAATTCATATCAACTGTAAAGTAACCGTCAATTACATCTACTTCCGGCCTGTTGATGTCCGCACCCAACTGGTTGCCGTCGCTTACCGCCTCGAAGAGTTTGAACTGGAAGTCATACAGGCCGTCCGCCACGTTGTTGGCGTCAATCAGTCGGCCCTGATAGGTAAACGCCGTCCCCATTGGCGCCGCTTGACCGACCTCGGCCAAACAAAACATCAGGCCCAAAACCATAACCAAAATTGCTAAAATTTTCCTGTTTTTCATTTTCTTCTCCTTCCAAAAATTGTTCTTAACCTCATCTTTTTGCAGATCAATATTCCTGCCGCAATTTGATTAAGCATCATTTTTTTTCGCTGCCGTCAATCCGGAACACAAATGCCGGACTCACAGTGGAAACCCTCCTCACAAAAAATATCTGTTCCTGCACATATACATTCCTGATACATATCATTCACCGTACAGGCATTTCCATCGTTGCAAGGCGTGCCATCCGGCGGACAACATCCCTCATCTATTTGTCCGTCACAGTTATCATCAACACCATTATAAACCTCCTCAGCTCCTGGATTAATAGCTGCATTTTCATCATCACAGTCACTATCATTAGTTGCACTATACAATCCATCCGGCTGGCACAGACATTTTGACTCTCCAGTACCATTGCCGTCACCGTCCAAATCTAGATAATAATCGGTACAGCCGGGATTATTCTCACCCTCGTCTATTTGTCCATCACAGTCGTTATCAACACCATCACAAACATCTTCCGCTCCTGGATTAATGGCTGCATCTTCATCATTACAATCACCACTGGTAGCTATTAGTTCAGATGCAAGGTGATAACCAAAAGGAGGTTCCCCTGTGCCTGTATAACTTGTACCATCTGAATATCCATCATCATCATAATCTTTGTACCAGGTATAAAAGACATCAACAACTTTACCAATAGCTGCCCAGTTATAGTTATATGTCCCGCTGCAGGGTTGTGAAGTAGGATTGGCTAACAAAAGGTCAAAACTGCTGTTTGTTATATTAACTGCATGTGGCTGAAGAAAGCCGACGCACCCGCCATCATTGGTACCTGTAATCAGGACAACAGGTTCTGAGGTGAACATATAGTTATAGGCTACTGTACCTGCATTTTGCCATGAAAGAGATGAAACACTTACACTAATACTGCCTGCTCCAAGCTTGATCGTGCCTGATGACGATGAATACAATCCGTAAGGTGTTGCTGTCAGCTCTGCTCGTGGGCTTAGAATAGTATAAATATTCGGGTCGTTCAAGTCACCTGGTCGCACCCCAATCTCCAGCCAGCGCCTATTGCCATTGAACACACCGCTGCCGAAATCCAGTTCCACTGTGAAATAGCCGTCGTTGACTTGTGTTTCAGGCAAGTTGACTTCGCCTCCTATCTTGTTGCCGTCTGATGCGCTGTCGTAGAGTTTGAACTGCAAGTCATAAGGCCCGTCAGCCGGCTGATTTGTGTCGAGCAGCCGGCCCTGATACGTAAACGCTGTCCCAACCAGCTCCGCCAGACCTGCGGGGCCAAAGCAGAAAATGACTGCAAAAAGGGCCGTCAGGATTTTGGAGATTTTTGTGTGGTTCATTTTCCTACCCTCTCAAAAAAATGTTTCCTGTCCCTGCCCCGGCTCGCCGGGATTGGCAAATATGTTTAATCGGCGCGATACGCGCGCACCAAAATCAGCCGTTAGTAATTAAAACGGAATAAGGGCGCGATAGGTGTATTTTCATTGTCTCCTCTTAAGACCATAAAAAGGCCGCTGAAATGATATGTTATTGCTGCTTATAGAAAATATCAAGTAAAATAACCGGGAAAATGGGGTACGATTCACCTTTTCTGATTGTCCCCAAGCCAGGTTTTACCGGCCAACGAATTAGCGGGACAAGCATGCTCAGGGCGGACAAGCACCCATTATTCCTCCGGAAAATTTAAACTCGCGAATTCACCGTGGTATTTCCTCGCCGCCGCATCGTATGCCTTGGCCGCCTCAATTTCCGAACTAAAATATCCCAGCCATGTCTTCTTGCCCTTATTTCGGATTACTGCCGCCCATTTTCCCGCACGCTTCCGAAAACTAACCCCGATATAACGTGACGATGTCTTCTTTTTCTTCGGCCGGTTGCACGCGTTCTGCGAATGTGTCGCCGGCCGAAGATTATCCCTGCGGTTATCAAGTCCGTTTCTGTTCCTGTGGTCCACAAGCAAACCCGCGGGCGGTTCAATAATCTCCCTGTGCATCGACAATATCGCTGTCTTTTTGGGCCCTGTTATTTTGCTTCGGACGGCATAAAAATTATGGCCGTTTCCATAAACTACCCATTTATATCTTCTCAGCCGGTAGTAATCCTGACTATCCAGAAGCGTCCATTTCCCCTCGCCCAAATAAATCCTTCGAAAGGCGTAGCCGTATTTTATTCGCCGATACAGCATCAGGGGCAGGGTAAAGAGCGTTTCAAGCCAAACAAGCATTGTTAATGCAATTTTTGCAGCCATTATTAATCCTCCTCGGAGCGAAGCGAAGATCCCCGAGAGTCCGCTCCTTTGCCTGCCCCCGCATGCCGTAAGCCGGGGGCCCTGCAACAGGGGACCCATTTTTTTTATTTTTTTATTTTTTTCACTCTCCACTTTCAACTATCTCCTTTCTCGCGAAGCCCATTTGGCTTCGCGCGTCCCTCTACCCCATGGCGCGAACTTGCGCGTTTGTGTCGAAAATTCCGAATTTTCGAGAGGGCTAAAAATCGTAAGTG
>CAYLYB010000152.1:0-5482 GCA_964387605.1 uncultured Pirellulales bacterium
TTGCGCGTTTGTGTCGAAAATTCCGAATTTTCGAGAGGGCTAAAAATCGTAAGTGCTTATGGGATAAGGAGATAAAAAATTTCAAAAAGTTGGAGTTTACCCGAAAAGCGCTTGCGCGCTTGCGCTAAACATTTGTTTTAAAATTTTGTTTAAAACATTTGTATGAATCCGGGGATTTTGATGCTAATCAGCAGGGAAAAGGCAGAGATTTTACTGATATTTTCCGGGTAAAATTCGCTTCGCGGCTCGCCTTCGGCGCCTCGACCCCGCGTAACAGTGCTTCGCACTGCGCGGGTTCTCATCGGGCCTCAATTGAAAGTTAATGGTTCATATCGGCAGATATCCGGCTGATTTCACGTATTAATAAATGTGTCTTTGGAGATATTTGCAGCCGGATTAAAAACAGGCATGTTGAATTGATAGATAGATGTTTTTCCCCTTGTGAATTTCTCCGCTCTGCCTGTAAGTAATTCTCTTTCTTCTTTGATGAATTTGATATGCTGCAATAATGCCCAGGCGCTGTTATTCCATTGCATCTGGAACCCTCTCTGGTGCGCCTCTTTTTCCATCGCAAGGCGTTTATTCTGGTTAAAGACCAAAAAATCAAGTGCTCCGGCTATTTGTTCCACTGAAGCTTCTCCGGCGTCGACCAAAATCCCTCTGGCATATCTGCCGATGACAAGGCCGCTGGGACAAGGTTTGTTTGAATGGATGAGCTCCAGGGCACAACGATTTTTGGTCGCTATTGCGATTCTGCTGGAGCCTAAAGTATCAGCTAATATACCGCTCGACGTCTGAAACATGTTGAGATAAGGAAGCACCATAACGTTGGTCGCACCATAAAGTTCCAGGAAAGTACTTTCATCCAAAAAGGCGTCGAGAAAAACAACGTCGTGCCGTTTAAAATCAAGGTCCTCGATTTTTTTGACCTTGCACCATTTCAGTCCGGACTCTTTCAGGACCTCAGCCAGGGTCTCCTGGAATTTTTCGTATTTCCTGCCACCATCCGCTCGTACAAAATCCGGATGGCACTGACCCGCAATTAAATACGCCATTCTTTCCCTTTGTTTGTCCGTACAAGACTCTTCTAAAAACTTCGCATAGGCCCTGATGCTATACTGGATTCCTTTATCAGGAGACAATAGTCCCAGTGTGGTAACGAGAAAAAAGTCCATCAGGCCGTATTTTTCTTTGATTGCCAATCGGTCATATTCGGACCGATGCTGCATTCTGACTCCGTGGTCAATGTGCTTGAGCTTTGAATGGTCAATGTCGTAAGTAGATGATTCCAGTATTCCTATAGAACTTTCTGTGGTCACAATAAGCCCGTCACTGTAGTCAGCCAGTTCCTGCAACGTCTTTTTTTGATGAGGATTCGGCACATCCAGGACGGTGTGAAGGTAAACCAGGGAGGTGAGCCCCTCCTGGCTAAAGGTTTTTACCATATCAACAAAATTAGTGCCTTGACCACTCACTCTATTCCTATCCGGGTCCAGGCCATATTCATGCTGCAATATAACAATTGTGGGATTTACGCTTTCTTTTGCTCCGGCTATTATGTTTTTAACGGCAGAATCCCAAGATTCAGGACTATACTGGTCAATAACAATGTCCACAGGAATATTATACGGCCCATTATTATCATCGATTGCTGCAACTCTTATGAGACTAACTTCCCCCGTAAAATGTTCGAGCGCATCAGCCAAATCACGCGAAAACGTACCGATTCCGCACTTTCTTGGTGGATACGTACTTACAACTCGAATATTATACGGCATACTTGACCTACCTTTAGCTCTTATGCACCTTTCCGCTCGTTAGGTGGCCGTATCTAAAAGAACAAGCTATAACACATTGGAAACAGACGTCAATGCTTTTCTCCTAAGCCGGGATAGAGTGCAAAATTGTACGTCTTTGGTAAGAGTGAGACAGATTTGGCAATTAGAAGATGATTTTGGCTCTGGTTTTTGAGATTGCACCGTTGTATTTTTTCGTTGTAATGATTGGCCCGCTTTTTCAACCGACACACTTAACCACACCTAAACCAAGCATGAGTTATAGGTTAGGCAGGGGTGATTTCCGGGTGGCGGATAGTATAGAAACTAAATAGAGGTGTTTGCAGGCTTATGTTTATGCTCAACTTACAAAAGCAAAACAGCCGGGGCGGGCCCGACTACACTAATGCTTCGTCGGGTAAAATTCGCTTCCCAGCTCGCCTTCGGCGCCTCGACCCCGCGTACCGACGCTTCGCGTCAGGCGGGTTCTCACCCCGCCATTTTTCGAAAATCGATAATCGAAATTAGACCGCAATCGTTTCTCGATTGCTCTGTTGGCCAATGGCCAACGGAGAGGGCGGGATTCGAACCCGCGGTACGGCAAGCCGCACACACGCTTTCCAAGCGTGCTCCTTAGGCCACTCGGACACCTCTCCGGAGCGATAAAAGGGTAACCTGCGGGACGGTATTTTTCAACTTAAAACCGCATAAAGCAAAATCTTCGAACGCGCACTGTCTTTTTTTGACAGCTAAAAGAGGTAAATTTATCACAAGGAAACCCACGGTGATTAATCAGCCGATGTCGAATAATCAGCGCTGCGACTTCGTATGACCCGTCACGATATTAACGACCTCGTTCCAAACTTCGCAATTATTATAATTGAATGAATTTACACAGTTCAAAAGCTGCTCGAAGGGGATATTTCTGAATATTTCAGGATAAGCTTCTTTCAAAACGAGCTGATGATTGGCTAAAACACGGAAACCTATTTTTTGTTTTTCGAGTTCGCAGACATGTGCCGAATATCTTTCGATAAGCTGGCGGACATATTTATCGCGAGATTTAAACTCTTTCCAAAAATCCCATTTTTGTTTTGTTAGCTCTGAGAAACTCATCCATTGCGAATCTTCTTTTGGATGAAGCGTGCCCATACTGCACGCATCCTTATACGTCCAAACTGACCATGATATTCCGTGTTTTTCATAAACTTCAAGGACGTCGCCAAGCATACGCTCATGCAGGGTTCTGTTGCCGTAACTATACAAGGCCCCTGTTTCTCCGCACCACACGGGGCGTTTCAGTCTCTTGAATACGTCCTTAAGAGAGACCTTTTCGAAAAGGACCCGCTCAATTTCTTTTTGATTTTGTTTTGTATACAGATGCTGACACAAAAACGGATAAAAATGAAAACTGCACGCGACATTCGGGTCTTCGAACGGTTCGAATAATTCGAACCGCGTGGCATACATATCGCCTTCGACAAACAAAAGATGGTTCTTATCTACTTTTCTAATCTCACTAATAAGGTCCGTGAAAAATTGATTTACGATTTTCATGTCCCGAATCAGCAGGACCGGCTCGTTAAGCAAATCATAGGCGGCCACCCATTTATTCGACGAATAACGCTTTGCAATATACTTCCATAGCGATATGGTTCGTTTTCGAAAATCGTCACACTGCCAAAACAAGCTTTCCCCTATTGCATTATCACTATGCCAATCCGGATTTTGCCCCCCGGCAGCGGCATGCAGGTCTAAAACAGCGTAGATTTCATATTTTTCGCACAGCCGCAATACCCTGTCAATCTCTTCGAACCCCCCTTCCATATACGAATACGTTTGCTGGTCGTTTTCAAACAGTCTGTAATTAAACGGTATTCTGAGGGTATTAATTCCCAGCTCTTTTAAAAATTTAAAATCCGCTTCGGTGACCATCGACGTGTAAAACTTTTTCCAGAATCTTTTAGCTTTACTTTTGCCGTATGCATCGGCAATCGCGGTACGGATTTGCAAATCCGTGCCGGGGATACCGAGCATGAAATGCTCGAGATTCAACCATGTGCCGATGCCATAGCCGCGCAGGATTATCTTTTTCCCATCAAGGGAAAAATCCCTGCCTTTGCCTCTTATAAAACCGCTGCACATTTTAATTCCCGGTTTTTTGTAATTAGCCGTTAGTTTTAGCCGAGATTTTGGAATCCTCAGGCCACTCGGACACCTCTCCGGAGCGATAAAGGGTAACCTGAGGAACGGCATTTTTCAACTTAAAACCGCAGTGAAGGGGTGTAAAGCGGTAAAATTGTGAAAATTATATGACCAAAATGAACCTCATACTCCGATTTCAATACTAAGAGACTTTCAACAGGCACCTCATCCAGTGCGGAATAAAACGGCTCAAGCCGAGCTTCTACGAATTGGGCGAATCTGTAAAAAACAAATGCTCTGTAGGTGTCATTCCCGTGAAAACGGGAATCCATATTCCCCAAAAGCGTGGATTCCTGCCTTCGCAGGAATGACAACGCAACGAAAACAGTTGTCTTCTACAAAGCAAACAAAATAAGCGCAAATGTGTTTTTTGAAAGGAGTCGAAAATGATTGCGTTAAAAATCGTTTTGTGGCTGACGGGCATCGTCTGCCTGGTATCAGTAGTGGGAATTTTTCTTCCGCCCGAGTCATGGGATTCGATTGTCGGATATTTCGGAGTCGAGCCGTTACCAGATTTGCCAGTGGTTCGCTATATGATTAACCTGATGTGCGCGACGTATGGCGGCGTAGGGATATATTTTTTGATACTCGGCCTGAGTCCCTTGAAACACGGAATACTGGTGCCCTTCTCGGGCTTAGCGGCCGTATTACTCGGGGCGCTGTGCATTATAATAGGAAATCAGGTGGGCATGCCGCAGAAGTGGTATTTGAGCGACGGGCTAAGCTCGCTGGTTCTGGGCGTATTAATCCTGCTGACGTGGCGGTGGGCCAAAAAAGCGGCGAGCAAGAGCGCTTAGCGGTTGAAATTAAAGGCCCAAAAGACAAAATTTAAGAAGGAAGTATTGCAAGCATCGCCGTAAAATTATAAAAGATATGGTTTTCAGAGCTTTTTAATTTTACGGGAGGTGAAGCTATGCAATACAGAGGGCTTGGACGCACGGGCTGGAAGGTATCGGCGGTTAGTTTCGGGTGCTGGGCGATTGGTGGGACGTGGGGGGCGGTCGATGATACGGAATCGATGGCGGCACTTCACCGGGCCATAGAGATGGGGGTGAATTTTTTCGATACGGCAGATGTTTACGGCGACGGTCGAAGCGAACGGCTGCTGGCGAAACTGAAACAAGAATGCAAGGAGACCATACACATCACCACAAAGGCGGGGCGCCGATTAAACCCGCACACAACGGAGGGATACAATAAAAAGAATCTTACCGCATTTGTCGAGAGGAGTTTGAGCAATCTCGATACCGAGACGATTGATTTGCTCCAGCTTCACTGCCCGCCCGTCGAGGTTTATTATCGGCCTGAGGTATTCGGGATTTTGGACGAGATGGTCAAGGCGGGGAAAATTCGCCACTATGGCGTGAGCGTCGAAAAGGTGGAGGAGGCGCTGAAGGCAATCGAATTCGAAGGGGTTCAAACAGTTCAAATCATTTTTAATATGTTCCGCCAGCGGCCCGCGGAGCTATTTTTCGAGCAGGCGAAGAAGCGAAAAGTGGGCA
>CAYLYB010000153.1:0-5471 GCA_964387605.1 uncultured Pirellulales bacterium
TGATGAATCCGAAGCAGGATTAAGCCCTGAATGAAAAAGTGAAAATTGAGGTGGACGGCAGGAGATAAAGGAAAATGGTGTAGCAGTAAGGGAGGTATAAGGTTATGGGGAAATATCATGTTCTAAAAAGGGTTTTTATGATAAGTGCGGCACTATTGTTCATATCAACTGTAGCGGGTTGCGGGCAGATTGACAAGGGGCCATATTCGCAAACTGAGAACATGAGTGAAACGCGTATGGTCAATGATATCATCAAAACGTTAGATGGCTGTATTCCATGGAGCGAGATCGAGGAAAATGATGTAAATAGTAGAAATGAAGTAATGAAAACTATGGAAAAGTTGAGTAGATGTGATATCGATGTTCTCGAAAAAGCTGTGGAGAAATATGTATTAAATAAGAAGGAGCAAAATAGCTATGACGTGGATAGCATGAGTCGACTTTATGTATTGAATAGATACATTTTTGATGTATCTGCTAAAAAGCCCTGGGAAGCTCCCAGATTTGGAGCTTTTTTCGTTTTACCTTCCGAACGTGAAGGTATTGTTGAATTGTGGCCACTGTCTTTTGATGATAAGGGCAATCTTGTCCTAACAGGAGAATTTGGCGGCTACTTTGGTGAAAGTTACCTCGCAGTAGAAGAGTTTAAATATTTTAGAAAGACTTATGGAGTAAGAAAGAAGTAAGCGGAGCAAATTCCGCGGGGATATAAGTTAAAGTGAAAAGGTGAAATAGGAAAGCTCTTTTATTATAAGGCAGTTTAGAAATGGTAGACGAGAAGAGAAAAAGGAATGGGAATGATCGGTATTGCCCCAGTACAGGATTCAGGATGCTATCGAATTCTGCGTTTGTTGGGTTTTTACTTTTTGTTTTCCTGTTTTCTGGATGTAAGCCACCAATCGGCGGCGGTGGCAGTGTGCACCATCCGCCAGAATACATAGAAAGCGGAAAACCCACTAAGTTGGAGTTGGAACTCAGCGTGTGGGGAGCGGGAAGTAAAGATGTAACCAAAAGATCTAAGAAAGTGACATGTCATTACAGGATTGTTGGACAGGATAAATTTATAAGTCTGCCTATGAAAGTTTCGAAGGTTATGGAAGATGAAGCCATATACGAATGCTTCCTTCCTGCTTTTGAAGAAAAAGACGGGAATTCAGTTGAGTATTACTTCGATGAGTATTTTGATGGCCATTATAATAAACGACCCGAAGAAGTAGTCCCAATCAAGGATAAGGTACAAGACCCAAATGATAGCTAATGAACAGGAAAGACATAAGAGTAAGGATAGATGACAAGATAGATTGCACATTGAAGAAACGGCGGGGAATGATGAGCTTATTAAGGGATGATAAATGAAGACATGGATTATATTTGCGCTGCTGGCAATGGTTTGTTGGGGCAGCTATATTGTGCTGGCAAAAGTGGCGACGTCGGAGAAATATTGCGGATTAGGGCCAAGGTGGGCGTCGCTGTTGATGCTGGTCGGGATAATCGTCGTTATCGGGATATACCTGATGTTCAGCAGGGAGGCGCGGCCGGATATTACGATGCCTTCGGTGATTGCGGGCGTTTCGCAGGGAATGCTGTGGGCAATGGGGATGCTGTTTTCGCTGTTAGCGTTCGGAGCGGGGGCGGACGTTGCGAGGGCGGTGCCGATTTTCAACTGCAATACGTTGATAGCAGTGCTGCTGGGTATTATGGTTTTACGCGAGGTGCCTGATACGGCAGGGATAGTGAGGATATTAGCAGGGGCCTTGATGATAGTCGGCGGCGGTATTCTTGTGGCGAGATAGGAAGGTTACAGGTTAGATACAGGGTATAAGGGGTAGGGTATAGGGGATAGTCAATTTTGTGTCCCCGGCAGAAGAACTTGAAGAGCTATACCCGAGGTCCTTCACTGCGCTTCGGAAAGTTGAGATGGCGGGGGGATATTGTGAAAAATTCTTGACATTCGGGGCGGAAGGGGGTATATTATCGGAACAGCTGGGGGGCTGAAGGGTAAAGAGAATGATTAATGAGGGCGTGCAAAGCAGATGCCGTAGAGAGGCGGTAATTTCCTAAATGTTACAACGTGTATAGCTGTGCGCGTTTAAGGCCCAATTGGGCCGATTTTGTGAAGGGCAGTTGAAGAAGGAGAAAGAGATGAGAAGCAAAATTTTCGTGGGAATAATCTTTTTATGTTTATTTGTGACTTCGGTTTTTGGTGAGCCATTGACGGAAATACAGTTTATAGCCAATGACCTCGGCCTGGACCGGTGGGAATATGTTTATACCGTTAAAAACGTCGGTCTGACGGAGGGAATCGATGAATTTACGGTGTGGTTCGGAGTCGGCTCATACGATAATCTTGTAATAGAAACACTTGACCCTCCCGCGAGCAACTGGGATGAAATCGTATGGCAGCCGGAGCCGTTTTTGGGCGATGACGGCGGATACGATGCTCTTGCTACCGGATTGAATATCGGTATTGGCGAATCGGTGAGCGGATTTGCTGTGAGCTTCGACTGGCTTGGGGCGGGGTCGCCGGGTTCGCAATACTACGAGATAATCAACCCTATGGATTTCAGCACGATAGAAACAGGATGGACTACGCCGGAGCCCTCTACGCTTATGCTTTTTGGCTTTAGCGGATTAGTATTGTTGAATAAATACAGGAAACAGAACTCTTATTTTAAGAAGAGAAAATGAGAAAGTATATTTGTATTCTTCTGGCACTAATACTTATTTGTATTGACTACACAATAGCAGAATCTGACACGCTTTTGCTTCTCAATCCCAATGGCGGCGAGGTCTTGATAGGAGGCGACATATATACGATTGGCTGGTCGAGCGGCAGTGCTGCCGCTGCCAGTTCGCTTAGCACCAGCTATATCAGCAATATTGTAATCGAGTATTCTACAAATAACGGTTCAAGCTGGAATAATATTGCTACTGTGCCGGACACCGGTTCATACGACTGGCCTGTGCCGGCGGTATATTCAAATCAAAGCCTCATTCGTATCAGCGACGCGGACAATCTGAATATCAGCGATACAAGCGACTCTGTATTTACGATAAGGAACAATGTAATTTATGTCGACGTTAACGCCGAAGGTAATAATGACGGGTCGAGCTGGACCAACGCTTATAGATACCTTCAGGATGCCTTGGCTGAGGCAGATTCTGCCGATAAACCGGTCGAGATACGAGCAGCAAAGGGGACGTATAAGCCCGACCAGGGAGGCACCACAACAGCCGGAGACCGAGCAGCAACATTCGGGTTAGACAATGGAATAACTTTGAGAGGCGGGTACGCAGGAAACGGTGAAGTGAACCCCGATGCCAGGGATATAGACGCTCACAAGACGATTTTGACAGGGGACCTTTACGGCAATGATTACGGCTTCTCGAATAATAATGAGAACAGTTATCACGTGGTAACCGCAGGAGGAACGGGTGAACCTGGTACAATAGACGGTTTTGTGATTACCGGAGGCAACGCTAACATTGGGACTTCAACTTCAAAGACTGCCTGTGGCGGAGGAATGTTTATAGATTCGGGCAGCCATATTGTTACGAACTGCATTTTCACGAAAAATATGGCGACATATTTCGGAGGAGGAGTTCATATAAACTCCGGGAGCCCGCAAATCATACACTGCCAGATGTTCAGCAATGTTGTAGTTAACACGCCCGGTTCCACAGCCGGCAGAGGCGGAGGAATCAGCATGGGATACGGTGAGGCCGTAATCGACGACTGTATAATCACGGGAAATCAAGTAAACGCGTACGGCGGCGGAGTTTATTGCGATAACAGTAATGGTATAGTTCGATATTGCAAAATTACAGGCAACACGGCCTGGTTCGGGGGGGGGCTGTCGAGCTTCTTCGGCAACGGACTTAACGTTTCAAATTGTCTGATTTCCGACAATACAGCGAGTGACGGAGGCGGAGGTATTATTTTAGGGCACTCATCGGCGACAATTATAAATTGCACCATCACGAGGAACACTGCCCAAACCAGAGGAGGCTCCGTATATATTAACTATAGCGACCCTAAGATTCGCAACTCGATTTTATGGGGCAGCACAGCACCAACCGGACCGGAAATTTATATTCTTGGAGGCGGCAATCCAATAGTGACGTATTGTGATATAAAAGGAGGATGGACCGGACAGGGCAACATCAATGCGGACCCGCATCTCACCGCCCCGGCTAATCCTGACCCTAATATGCGTGACTATCATTTACTGCCTGATTCGCCGTGTATAGACGCCGGGGACCCGGCGAGTGATTTTGGGTTGGAGCCGGAGCCGGACGGGGGCAGGATTAATATGGGGGTGTATGGTAATACTCCGGAGGCGACGTGTAAAGGCGGGCTTGTTCTGCAGAGCTACAATCTTATGAGCAGGACGCGCGTCGGAAGGGCGAGTTTCGACTATGTTTACACAATGACGCTTAATAATAACAGCATTAACGATGTATATAACGTTGTAGTCGAGCTGCTTGATGCGCCGAGCAATGTGACGGTGAACGATGCAAATGTGAGCTTCGATTTCATAGGGGCCGGGCTGGCTGAGGAAAGCGGGGATAGTTTTTCGATTCGAGTTGACCGGTCAATCCCGATTGATGTAACGGTGATAAGCTGGCGGGCGACGTATGAATCAGCGGAAAGGGGAACGGAGCAAATAAGCTTTTCGACAATGATAGCACTGGAGCCGGTATTGGGTGATTTGATTGTGAACGGAGTGATTGACCTTGAAGACCTTGCCGAAGTCGCGGGGCAGTGGCTCTGGGAGGGTGAGCCGTGGGCGATTGAGGAAGATTTGAACGGGGATGGGAGCGTGAATTTGAAGGATGTGTCGATACTTGGGGAGAACTGGATGGAGTGATTCGAAGGCCGACTCGACTGTGAGAAGAGATGGTAGAATCAGGAGGAGATATTTATTTTAAATTATAGTGAAACTAAGTTGCGAATGTCTGTGAGATACGTATAATTAAAGGTATGAACAGGGACTTTAGAGTTTGTTTCATTTCTTTCGGGCCGTTCGGCCTGGGTCTTATTCTGCGCCGGTGAGGCGCAGAAGATACGACGAGCATATCAAAATTTAGTATTCTATTTCTGTTTCGGCGACATGCGGATATTTTGTGTAGCGACGGAGGTCTGTTTGGGGCATAATATTCGTTCAGGACGGCGGAACGGGATGTTACAGAGTAAAATACAGATGGTTTGCAGGTTACAGGTTACAAGTTGAATAGGAAGAAGAGATTATGGAAATGACGATTACGGAAAAGATATTGGCGAAGGCGAGCGGGAAGAAAACGGTAAAAGCAGGTGAACTGGTCAACGCGAAAATCGACGTGGTGATGTGCCATGACGTAACGACGCCGGCGGCGATATCGATGCTCATAGAAAAGGGCATCGATAAGGTGTTCAACGCGAGCAAAATAGTGGTAACGCCTGACCATTTTCAGCCGGCCAAGGATATCAA
>CAYLYB010000154.1:0-5431 GCA_964387605.1 uncultured Pirellulales bacterium
GCTTTTGGCCTTTTTTACCCGGGCGAGAGGCCACGTCCTGTTTTTGCTTTTCGTGCTGGCAATATTCTATAACTACAGGATAAAAAAATTCGGCCCGGTAAAATGTGCCTTAGTATTTTTCCTGGTTTTGGCCATCGTATTTATCATAGCCCAGTTCAGAGGAACACGGGATTACAGCTTAAGAAGGGCGGTTCTTTACGAGGCATTTGGGGGATTGTTTACCGAGGCCCAGGCCACCGCAGCGTTATTGTCTCAATATGAGCACAAAAATATCGAACACTTTAATGGCCGGATATTCTTTCAGGATACGGTGTTAACGCTGATACCACGAGTGTTCTGGCCGAACAAACCTAAACTTTATGGTGGGGTACTTGTAACAAATATTGTAGTACCGGACAGGCAAGCCGGATTCTATTACACTGTGGGAACTTTTGGCTGTGCCTTTGCGGATTTTGGCTATGCAGGGGTAATGTTTGCGATGCTGCTCGCCGGTATCCTTATGAGGACTGTTTATAATTATCTCCGGCGGCACATAAATAACGACTTTGTTTTATTGATTTATGCGGTGTTTTGCTTTTATCTCTGGGCTTTTGTGAGAGGCGGCTTCGGTGCCATACCCGCCGTTCTTCAGGCATTGATTCCGACGGTTCTGGTTTGTTTTCTCGTATCTGACAGGTTAAATATCAGCGATTCGTAGGAGGTGAATAATGCAGCAGCAAAAAGATTTGGTCGAGCCGACCTTAATTCAGGGAAACCTGTTTGTGGACGACCGGGGCGAGCTTGGATTCGTTAACGATTTTGATATGTGCGACGTCAGACGATTTTATACGGTTACGAATCATTCAGCCAACTTCGTCAGGGCCTGGCATGCTCACAAAAAGGAATCCAAGTATGTTACCGTCGTTAATGGCGCCGCAATAATTGCAGCGGTAAAAATAGACGACTGGGAAAAGCCGTCAAAAGACGCCAAGGTTCACCGCTTCGTCCTTTCAGCCGCCAAGCCCGCCGCGGTCTTCGTGCCAAAGGGCTATGCAAACGGCTTTATGACGCTGACGCAGGATGCAAAATTGATGTTCTTTTCCACAGTCGGCCTCGATGATAGTCACGGAGACGATTTTAGGTTCGATGCACACTATTGGGACCCATGGAAGGTCGCAGAGCGTTAATTTCACTGCTCCTGGGGGCTGAAAAATGAACATACTTATTATTGGTGGAGCCGGCTATCTGGGAGGGGCCGTTACCGACCTGCTTATGCGCTCAAATCACAACATTATGGTCTATGACATCCTGCTCTACGAGGAAACATACAGAAAATCAGTTCCTTTTGTTTGTGCCGATGTTCGCGATAAGGACAAACTCCGGCAACACTTAAATTGGGCCGATGTTGTAATCTGGCTCGCCGCTCTTGTCGGCGACCCCGTCTGCACACTCGATGAATCGCTGACCGTCGAGATTAATACCAATGCCCTCAGGTTTCTTCGCGAATGTTTCGATGGCAGGGTCATATTTATGTCAACTTGCTCCGTTTATGGCGCGCAGGATGGCCTGCTGGATGAGAACTCGCCGCTTAATCCCCTTTCGCTTTATGCCAAGACCAAGCGCTGGGCCGAAGAAATTCTGGCCCCGACAAATGCCATGATTTTTCGCCTCGGAACGTTATACGGCATCAGCGACAGCTTCTCGAGGATTAGGTTCGACCTCGTTGTTAATACCCTTGTTATGCGAGCTGCTGTGCACAATAAAATCAACGTTTTCGGCGGAAAACAATACAGGCCTCTTTTGCACGTACGTGATGCCGCTGCGATGATTAGTAAAGTAATTGACTCTGACGAAACCGGAACCTTCAATCTTCATTCGCAGAATACAACGGTCTTCGAAATCGCGAAGCTCGTCGAAAAAACATTTCCCGGACTTAACGTTGAAGTAACTGAAACGCTCTTTCAGGACAGCCGAAACTACCGTGTAACGAGCGATAAGGCAGCAACGACATTGGGTTTTAAGCCGACTCTCACAATAGAAGACGGCGTAAAGGAATTAAAAGAATTGCTGCAGCAGGGGCGGGTCAAAAACTCATTCCTGACTCGCTTCTCGAATTATCTTTATCTCAGGCCTCTGCTTAGCGAATATAAATCACCTATCGGCAGGGTAATGAAGTTCAATATATAAAAGGTTTTGAAATATGAACGAGTTATCGATTGTTATACCTTGTGTTTCTTCCGCCGATATGCTGCCCGGCTTCATCGACCAGCTCGCAAAGCACCTTATGGCCAATCCCAGCGAGATTGATGTGATAATCGTTGCTAATGAGACGGTGCAGGCGATGGACGACATTGTTCATCACGTCCGAACACGGTATCCCTGGCTTAAGTTCGAGGTTCTGCAAAGGGCCGGAACAAAGCGAAATTATGGTGCCTTGGCGCGTTTTGGCATTGCTTATTCGACAAGCAAATATATTGTCCTGGTTGCGCCTTCCGGCGAAGATGATGTCAGTATTATTGTTCAAATGCTGCAAAAAATCAGAAAGGGACCCCAGGTAATACAGGCCATTTCAGAGGTTTCAAAAGCAGAGTCCAACAGCAAGCAGATAAAGTTTAATCTGTATCGTTCAATTTATCGTTTTTTCACAAAGCTTATGGTCGGTATCGAAATCAAGAGCGCCACCAACAGGTTCAAGATGTTCGACCGTGTTTTTGTCCAGGCCCTTGGTCTTACTCAAAACGGCCACAGCATCTGTCCCGAAATTACCTTTAAGGTCCTCCTGGCTGGTGGAGAGGTTGTATATATGCCTTCAAATTTCAAATTCGCTCCGGTCAGCAAGGGTTTCAAACTTCACAGGGAAGGCATTGGTTATTTCTGGTTGCTTGTCAGGGGCTTCGCGCACAAACGACTTGGTATACTTTGGTTTTGATATAGATAGAATATGCGGGTTTGTATTGTAATACCGGTTTATAATGAACAGGCGACGCTCGAATCCAACATCCAGACGATTATGGATTACGCGTCGAAGTTGCCGACCGCCGTTACCGTTTTAGTCGTCGACGATGGCTCAAGGGATTCTACGCCGCGGATACTCGAAGATTTGTTGAAAAAAAACGAAGACAAAGGATTGCGGATTATTACTCATAAGCAAAATATGGGCTACGGTGCTGCCTTGAGAACAGGTATTGGATTTGCTGTCGAAAACAATTACGATTACGTCCTTTTTATGGATAGCGACCTGACGAACCATCCTCGTTACCTGACGCGATTTTACGAGAAGATGACCCAGGGCTGGGATTACATAAAAGCGACGCGCTATTCGAAGGATGGCGCCGTTGAAGGTGTCCCCTGGGTACGCAGGGTCGTTTCTGTTTTTGGCAACTTTATCGCAAAAATTCTTTATCGACTGCCCCTGACCGATTTGACAAACGGGTTCAGGGCCGTGAAGGTGGACATCCTAAAGCAAATCACACTCACCGAATCCGGCTTTCCCATAATTATGGAGGAGCTGTATCGTGCAAAGTTCTTGACTAACTCTTTTTGTGAAGTACCGTATGTCCTGACAAGTAGGACCGGCGAACAGGGAAAAACACGTTTTTCCTATGACCTCAAAACGTGTTTAAGATACCTCAAATATGCCGTCAAAAGTTTTCTGAAGAGAAATTAAGGGGATGCCAAAATGAGTGTAAAAATGGAAGAAAAACAAATGGGACAATTTACAAGGCGAACCGGCTGTCGGTTTTGCGACAGCACCAACCTTGAAAAGATACTTGATTTCGGAGATGTGCCTCTGGCCGGCGGATTTCTCAAAGAAAAGGACTTCGCTCAGGAAAAGTATTATCCGCTTGATTTGACCTTTTGCCGCGATTGCACCCTTGTTCAGGTCTCCAATATCGTCTCCGCAGAGACGCTGTTCAAAAACTACTTCTATTTCTCGTCGTCAATAAAAACGCTCGTCAAGCATTTCGAGGATTTCGCGAAGGATATCAGGGATACGTTCCTTAAAAACGCTAAAAACCCTTCCGCCTTCGAGCTTGGCTGTAACGACGGCGTATTCCTTCGTCCACTCGCTACACTGGGGATTAAGGCAGTCGGCGTTGACCCCGCCACTAACGTGGTCGATTCCGCCGACCAAAAGGATATCACCATCATCAATGACTTCTTCGGCGAGAAACTCGCTCAGCAGATAAAAAAGGATTTCGGCCCGTTCGATGTCATCCTGTCGAGCTATTCCTTCGCGCATATCGATGGTATGGTTGATATTATCAAGGGCCTCAAGCACCTGATGAAAGAAGACGGGGTGTTTGTTTTTGAAGTGTATTACCTCGGCACACTCATTGACGAGATGCAGTATGATATGATTTACCACGAGCACCTCAGCTACTATTCGCTTATGGCCCTGAAAAAATTCCTGAAACGCTTTGGAATGGAAATATTCGATGTAAAGTTCATACCCGGCGTCAGGTCCGGAGCCGCCCGTTTCTTTGCCAGGAATATCGGCAAAAGAACGGAAGCCATTTCGCCGGCCGTTGCGGCTCTCGAAGAATCTGAAAAACAGAAGGGCTTCGACAAAGTTGATACCTATCTGGATTATGCCAAAAAGGTCAACGGCACACGCCAGGAGTTGTTGAAATTACTCGATAAACTTAAAAAACAGGGCAGCACAATCATTGGTTACGGCGCTTCGGGCCGGGGAACCACAATAATGAACTACTGCGGCATTGATGGCCGATACCTCGATTATGTCGTTGATGATGCACCCGCCAAGCACGGCTTCTTTACGCCCGGAACCCACGTCCCCATCCAGCCCTGGGATTACACCGAAAAAGCCGGCCGGCCGGATTATGCCCTTTTGTTTGCCTGGAGCTTCATCGACGAGGTCAAAAAAAGAAGGGCCGATTACCTGCAGGCAGGCGGCAAATTTATCGTGCCTTTGCCCATAGTAAAGGTTGTTTCTAAATGAGCATAAAGGTCCTTGTTCTTGGCGGCACCGGAATGCTTGGGCATATGGTGCTGAGGGTTTTATCCGCGGATAGCAATCTCTCCGTATGCGCAACGCATATTGAAAATCCCGCGGACCCCTTGTTTTTCAATGTCGAGCGGGGACTGGATAAGCTCGAATCGATTTGCGACGCAAATAAGGGCTGCGATTATGTCATAAACTGCATAGGTATCACTTCGGCCAATATGAATCCTGACGACCCCTCCTCGCTTGCGAAAGCGATAGCTGTAAACGCTGCTTTCCCTCATCAGCTTGGCCTTTTTTGCCGTTCGCATAACGCCCGCTTGATACATATGTCAACCGATGGCGTATTCTCAGGCCGAAGCGATGAAGCATACGATGAAAGCTCGGAGTGTGACTGTGTTGATTTTTATTCGAGGACCAAATGTCTCGGCGAGGTCTTGAAAAACCAAAACGTTATAAACATTCGCACCTCCATAATAGGCCCAA
>CAYLYB010000155.1:0-5184 GCA_964387605.1 uncultured Pirellulales bacterium
CCGGCCCCTCGACCATCACCTCACAACCCGCCTCCTGCGCCCGCTGCGTCAGCTCGCCCAGCGTCCTCAATTCCGCCAATTGCGCCTCGTCCGTCGCATCGGCCAGGCACCCCGGCCGAAGCCCGTCGCCTAATGAAAAGCAAACGTCATACTCGCGCATAATCGCGCAAAGCTCATCGAACAATTCATACATCGGATTTTCCCTGCCGTGATACAGCATCCATTCCGCTAATAGCGCCCCGCCCCTGCTCACAATCCCCGCCACACGCTTGCCCGCCAACGGCAGATATTCCCGCAGCACCCCCGCGTGAATCGTAAAAAAATCGACCCCCTGCCTCGCCTGTTTTTCAATCACCTCGAGAATGATTTTCGCGTCGATTTCCTCAACCGCCCTGCCCACAACCATCTCGTATATCGGCACCGTCCCGAACGGCGCCGGGCATTCGGCCAGCAGCTTCTCCCGAATACCGTCCAAATCCCCGCCCGTGCTCAAATCCATAATCGCGTCCGCCCCCGCCGCCAGTGCGACCCGCATCTTCTCGAGCTCCTGCTCCACCGTGCTGCGAACGCTGCTCGCACCGATATTCGCATTGACCTTGGTAGTAAGAATCCGCCCGATACCCCTCGGCTTCAGGTTATTCTTCGAATGAATCGTATTAGCCGGCACCACAACCCGACCAGCCGCCACCTCCGCACGGATAACCTCCGCATCGACCCCCTCGGCTGCCGCCACGTAACGGACCTCATCGCTTATCACGCCCTTTTTAGCCGTTTCCAGTTGTGTCATTATATTTCACCTTGCCCCATAAAAACAAAAATCGCTTCCGTAAGGAAGCGATTATAATCTCGAACTTCTGCAATCGGCCGAAAAACCAATCACTTCCCTACGCGGGCATCGCCCTCATAATCCGGCTGTCCCGATCAGGTTCAAAGGGTCTGCTCTCAGGCCCGCACCCGCGCCCGCCTTCAGCCGGCAAGTCGCGGGGCAAACCACCCCTAGTGAACTTTCATATTATAATCCGCCGCCGCAAGCCCGTCAAACACCATTCAAATCGGATACCAGGCGGCACCAATACACTTAATACGAACGATACCAAAAACTCAATACCAGACTGTGACTATGATGTTCGGCTCCGTCTTTTTGCCCACTACATCGCCCGATATGACGTTCGTCCGTCTCACGTTCACGCCCGGATTATCACGCAGCCAGTCGCAAATCTGCCCATCCATAAAATCTATCGAACCCTGGTGCAGCTTCGTAAAAAACGTCTTCACTCCAGTAATCCGGTCGGGCCAGCTCATCCTCTTCATCGTATCTTTGCCGCCGCTCGGCTGGGCCGCCTGCTCCGACGCCGCTTCCGGCTCCGAACCACCGCCGCCGAGGTTCAGCGGCGAATGAGATACCTCCACCCCGCCGTCATCGAAAGGAATCGGCTTGTCCATTTCCCGCTCACCAGCTCTACCTGCCTGCATATCATCCATACTTTGCCCTCCACATATAATTGGATTACTTATTATCTAATTACGTTAAATGCCTGCCACTTACCAATTCAGTATATCGACCACGCAAAAACCGTCCAATACTTTATGAAAAAAACCACACCCTCAAAACATTAGACCTTAGGGAGCTTTTCTGATACCTTTATCGGCCAATGGACCCGAAAAAGAACAAAAAACAGCTGACCGTCGGCTTCGTCGCCCTCGGCTGCCCCAAAAATATGGTCGACAGCGAACGAATGCTCGCCCAAATCGCCCGGGCAGGCCTGCTCATCACAACCGACCCCGACGATGCCGACGTCGTCGTCATAAATACCTGCGGCTTCATCGCCCCCGCAAAAGCCGAAGCTATCGATGCAATAAATCACGCCGTCGAGCAAAAACGAAAAGGCAGAATCCGAAAAGTCATCGTCGCCGGCTGCCTCCCTCAGCGCATAGGCAAAAAACTGCTCGCCGAAATCCCCCAAATCGACGCCCTCGTCGGCCTCGAATACCGCGATAGTATCGCCGATATAATCCGAAAAACCGTCGCCGCAGACAAACCCATCCTGTCTGTCACTCGAACCTCGAAAATCAATTACGACGACCGCACTCGCCTCCGCATCACTCCGCCCCACTGGGCATACCTGCGTATCAGCGAGGGATGCAGCAAAAAATGCTCATTCTGCACAATCCCCTCAATCAGGGGAAAGGCCCGAAGCAAACCAAAAAAACTCATCCTCGCCGAAGCCGAAGAGCTTGTCGCCTCCGGAGCAGTCGAGCTCAATATCATCGCCCAGGATATCACCGCCTATGGCCGCGACCTCGAATCAAAATATAACCTGTCAGCACTGCTAAAAGAAATCGCCAAAATCCCACGCCTCCGGTGGCTGCGCCTGCTGTATCTCTACCCGACCGGAATCACACCCCAGCTGATTGACACCGTCGCCGGCTGTGAAAAAATCGTCAATTATTTCGACGTCCCCCTCCAGCACATAAATCCGCACATCCTTCAAAAAATGCGCCGCCCGCACTCCAAAGAAAAAACTTACCGCCTCATCGAAACTTTAAGGGCCAAAATACCCAGCTGCGTCCTCCGCACTACCTTCATCGTCGGCTTCCCCGGCGAAACCGATGCTCGCTTCCGGGAATTACTCGCTTTTCTCGAATGGGCCCGCTTCGACAACCTCGGCTGCTTCCCCTGGTACCCCGAAGAAGGAACACCAGCCGCAAAACTCCCGCGACAAATCCCCGACAATGTAAAACAAAACCGACTCGAAGAGCTTATGCTCACACAGCAGAAAATCGCTTTCGAAAAAAATAAACAAAGAATCGGCTCCACACTCACCTGCCTCGTCGACAATATCGCCAAAGACAAAACCGCAACCTCCCGCTTCTTCGGCCAGGCCCCCGAAATCGATTCCGTCTGCATTATCAAAAACCGACGCACCAATTCCGGCCGGCACCCAAAGGTCATCCCCGGCTCATTTGTCGAGGCAAAAGTAATCGGCTCGAAAGATTACGATTTATTGTGTGAGCAATTTTAGTATTGAATTAAAAAAACTAAAAAGTAAACTCATCCCCTATGGTAAAACAGATTCCGAACATACTGACCTTCGGCCGCCTCGTCCTGACAATCCTCGTCCTCCTTATGCTCCTCTACCTTCCCCACGTCGAAAACAGAGCAACCTGGCTTGATGTCGCCTTCGTAATCTTCGTCATCGCAGGCCTCACCGATATCGCTGATGGCCCAATCGCAAGAAAACTAAACGTCGCCAGCAAATTCGGCCGAATGCTCGACCCCCTCGCAGATAAAGTTCTCGTATGCGGCTCATTTGTCTGCTTCGCTATAATCGGCGAACCCGAAATACTCTTCAACTGGTCCCAATCCACTCTCTCGATAATCCGCTGGTCCGTCGCCGCCATATTAATCGCACGGGAGGGCTACGTAACAATCCTTCGCCACGTTATGGAGGCAAAAGGTATCGACTTCCGAGCCGTCGCCTCCGGAAAAATCAAAATGCTCATTCAAAGCTTCGCTATCGGCACCATCATAATAAAAGCCGCTCACGTCCGAACGGCAACCTGGGGCCACTACTTCACCGTAATCACACTCGCCGTTATGCTTATCGTAACAATCGTCTCAGGCCTCACCGCCACCCGCAGAATCAAAAAAAATCCAGTCTGAACACCTCTATCATTCCCGCGAAAGCAGGAATCTATTAAAAAAATATCGCGAAGCGATACCACAAATCATCAATCATCATTTATCAATTATCAACCAGCCCTTCTGTGTTCTTTATTCTGTTTTCTGTATTCTTGACTGGTACTCGGTACAAATTAAACCAGCTTCGCCCTAAAATAAAACCGCCACGGATTATATACCCGTGACGGCTTTTATGCTAAATCCCTGCTTCAAACTTATGCGTTTTTTTACTCCTTGGCCTTCTCAATTTCCTTATACGAATCGACCGTTATCCACTTCGCTTCGTCTTTTTCCCACAACGTTCCCTGGACCTCGACGTTCTTGTCTTCCATCTCAGCTCCAAGCGCCAGTCCCTTCTCGTCCAGCTTAATGTTGTAAACCGTCTCGTCATCTGCTGTCAGCATCACCGCCGTTACAACTCCTTCGCCGTCCGTTTCCACGCTAACCACTCCCTGGACCGTAATCTTCTCTGGCCCTGTCGTCTGTGCTAACACCGCCGACCCGGCGATTATGCTCACTACTGTCGCCGCCAACAAAACCTTCAAAATACCGTTTGACATTTCTTTCGTCTCCTTTAACTTTGACTCATACCTGTATAGTTTCTAACCGAAAGACAACACGTCCTCCGTCGGTATGCATATCTTGTGCTCACTCCCTATATTTGGCAAAATCCAAGACGTGCGGCTTCGCCGCCGGGCATACTGTGAAAAGGCACGGAATGTGCCAGACACCCTCAACGGCTGTTGCTAACAATATACCCCTCCCATCCCCATTTTGTCAATACCTCTCTCCAAAAATTCATTCCCCGAAAAACTTCCTTTTATCAACCCTTCGAACGCGGCAAAACACTTTGTCATAGTAAGACCGTAGCAATCTCAACTCCAAACACTTCTCACTCATTGTTTTGAGTTTTTTTTGGTTTCTTGTATTTCGGTAATTCGGATATACTATGTACGCTGCCAGTAATAAGCTGATATCTTCAATACGCACGATGATTTATTTGATTTTTTTTGTTTGTAGTTCCGGTCGTTCCCGTTGCAGCCATTCCGGTAATTGCTCGAATTGTACTCCTGCCCAAAGCCCTTTACGCTCGGCTCTGGCGACAGATTCCAGTTGCTTATATTTATTGTATAAGCTGTGCCGAAACCTCACGTCCGCATAGGCGTAGCCGCCGGTGAGCAGCCGTTCGTTCAGGAATGTTCCGTCCGGCAGTTGCACGTATGCCAGCAGCCGGCCGTATTTACCCCTCGTTCGATTGCCTTCGTCGAGATAAATCGTAACCTCTTTTTCACCCGCGATTTTTGACGTAAATTCCGATGCCTCTTTACCGAAGAACATCACACCCGTTTTCGGGTTTTTGGTTTCGGGCGTATCCACGCCCCACAGCCGAATGCGAGTATGCGGGTAGTTGCCGTCGGGGATATCAATATCGATTGTGTCGCCATCAACGACC
Source organism: uncultured Pirellulales bacterium (assembly GCA_964387605.1). Lineage (GTDB taxonomy): Bacteria > Planctomycetota > Phycisphaerae > Sedimentisphaerales > Anaerobacaceae > Fen-1362. The sequence continues at coordinate 5,136 of CAYLYB010000155.1, forward strand.
TTGACTACCGTGAAGGTTTTGCCGTGGTATTTATCGAAGTCGCTTGTGA
>CAYLYB010000156.1:0-4398 GCA_964387605.1 uncultured Pirellulales bacterium
ATATTTTTCCTGCTTTCTTGCTTTTTTCTTCGTTTTGCTGGTTTACCCGACGCATGGTGAGGACACGCACTCCGGATGGTGTATGAGAAGGGGGGGTAAGCTCCCCGGCTATCCTGTTAGCGATTGTGTTATTTTATTGTGGTATTATATTTACGATTACTCTTTTGTATCTTGATAACTGAGGGTTTCCTTTGTCAGTAACTTTTAAAATAAAATGAGCAGTTTCTTTCTTATCAACCTCCGGTGCTATCACGTAGACCCCACTCACATTTTCAGCTGAATCAATTTTTATCATTTTTTTATATGAACCTGCCTCTGGATAGTAAAACCACAGGAAACTGAGACTGTCTCCATCAGGGTCGGTAGTGCCGCTGGCGTCCAGACCAAAGCCCTCTCCTGATTTTACCGTTATTTGTTCAGGATGACCTAATGCAGGAACCGGCGGATGATTGGCTTGCTGGTATGACGTAGTGCACCAGTCCATCCGGGCTGCAAAATCGTTTTGAAAATCATCCCGCCAGCGCCATAAACTTGCTTTATCACTGGTAAATGTAACATTGTCCCTTCGAACTGCCCGTCCGTATTCATTATAAACATATGGAGTATAACTATCGACTGCATTTGTCCAGATTTCCCTTGTCTCAGGGGCTAACGGAACCTCCGAATCACCTTTCTTAGTCTTAGCAAAATCCGGCTTATACAATTCATAACGGCCGCCCCAGCCGCCCCATTCAGGATGTTCTGCTGCATTCAGTCCGTTAGGTATTAATGACAGAAACGATGGTGTATCTCCCTCCATTCCCCAGGCCACATCGGGATATTCAGTGCCGAGAGGGCCGTGGCCTTGCTGAATGTTTTCTGCAATCCATTTATTGCTGATCTTTTCGTTATTTATGCCTTTGACTACGGTATTAATTGCACTCCATGTTGCGCTGCCGTAATCATCGCCCGGACTGACAACATAAAACAACTCGGGAAAGGTATTCCTTATCCATATACCGCTGTCGTCCTGGTCGGATATGGTATAAACCCTCAGTTTTGCGATTAATTTTTCAGCTTCTGCTTCTGGTTTTGTTTTGTTTATTGTGTAAAGTGCCTGGGCAAGGGTATTGACGCCTCCCCACACTGATACCCATAAAGGCCGCTCGTCATCTTCTTCGAGTTCTTTTATAATCCAGCCGGAACCTTCTGATTCTTTCCCTTCGCCGACCCCTTGCATCCCGTATTCCGCTAAGCCTTGCTTGACTATCTTTAAAAGCGCGTCGGCATCGGGAAAACCCTCTTCATGCTTGTTAAGGTTGGGTTGCACTTGACCATACGCTTCAATTATTTTTTTTATCGATTCAGGCCGAACTCTCGTTTTTTGCCAGCAGGATGTTGTAGCAATCAATCCTTTTATATCAATTACATTGGAATATAAGAGTAAACGAACCATCGATTGTGTATCGTCCGGGTCAGCCCCTATATCCGTTAATATAATGACCCTGTTGTTTTGATGTGCTCGTGCCAAAACAGATTGTTGTGAAAGTATCGTGGCCAAAAGAATCAAAATTAAACCGGTTCTCATAATTATATAATCTCCCGGAATTTAATGTTGCTCAGTTAAACAAACACACGAATCTGTATTCCCAAACACCACTTGGCCGATAATACCATAATCAGGCCGGTGATTCAAAAACTTCTGCCCGTCAAAAACGTATCAAATAATTCCCGCCGCACCCCGCGCCGGTTTTGTTTAGCCCCTCAATTTATTGAGGGGTTCATTTGTTATATTTAGCCCCGCGGGTCACGTGGGGTTGGTTTTTTGTGTTTAGCCCGGCAACTTTATTGCCGGGTTATATTTAGCCCCGCCATCATCACCGCAGGCGTGTGGCGGGGTTAATTCCTTATCATTTAGCCCTCGGTCCCGTGCCGGGGGTTGTCATTCCGAGTCCCGATGCTGTCTATCGGGATGAGGAATCTATTCAAAACCATCCCGAAGGGATACATCAATTTTACAATTTAAGTTTTGGATTTTAAATTAATATGCTAACCCTATCCCCTATACCCTATCACCTATACGCTATACCCTGCTATTTATGGCAGGGTCGTTTAGCCCCCAGGCCCGCCTGACGGTCATTGCGAGGCCAAAGGCCGCGGCAATCTCATCTCTTGCCTTTATCATATCCCTATCTTAAAATCACCTAGTGCCTGTTTCTTATTGTTATGGCTTAAGATGAATATTGTTATGAACCTAAATTACGATTTAATTCAAAAGTTTTTGCTCATATCAATATCAATACTTATTCCTGTAATTGTTATTTGCATTATTATTGTAAAATTAGGTAAAAACAGAAAATATATGCGACAAAAGAATATTTTAGAAGGTTCGAATAAAACGAAATTATCCCCCGCAGTAATGGAAAATCAGGAAAATGGTGTTATCATCATAAACGATAGTGGTTTCAGTGTCGTCTTTCACGATAAGAAAAAGGAATGCAATTTAGAAGTCAAATGGGATAAAATTGATGAGATAAAGGCTTACAAGAGAGATTTATTTACCGTAGACCTTATCTGCTGGCAATTCCATGATTTTAAGCTCGATCGCTTTATAGAAGTCAATGAGGAGATGGCTGGTTTCCATGAGTTGTCAAAAGCTGTTAATACTCGTTTTAGTGTAGAGGAGAGTCATTGTTTTACAAAAGTCGCCCTTCCTCCGTTTGATAATAATATGACTGTTATTTGGCCTAATGAAAAAACAGTTAATAAACCAATTAAACCATCATCTTAAATTGTTTCATCGTAAATATTACGTGATCTAAAAAAATGTATCAATGAAGGAGTAGAAATATGGAAGCATATGATAAATTGGATTGGGGTGCATCCATACTTGCATTATTGATTGTTTCAATGGCCATATCTGCCCTTATTAGTATTGCTCCCGAGAATCCCCAACCATTTAAGAAAAAGGTTGAAATAAGAGCTAATGATAATATCGGAGAAATTGTCTCTGCGGTTGAAAACATTGGCAGGAATGATATTGAAATAGACGTCCAGGATGAGTGGTGGGGTTATGGAAGCACAAGATTAGCAAGATTCTTTTGGTCAACTATAGGGTCTTTTTTTAGCTTAGGTTTTCTTTTTGGCGTTTACTATTTAGTGTACTGTTTGTGTAGGGCATTGTTAAAGAAGAAAACACCTGAAATGCAAAACATCTAAGTTTTATAGCAGGTAATATAAAATCAGTGTAAATCAACATCTAAAAAGTCACTGTAGCTGTATTCGACGCAAAACTCTCCCCTCGCTTCCATCTTCGCTGCGCTACTCCCGTAAGGGACGCCGTTGGCGGCCGGACAGGCCGCGAAAAATATGAACAGTTCTCATCAGTTTCCTTCGACGTGCTCAGGACAGCCAGTTAAAAATCCTCCCGCCGCACGCTATACGCTGCACGCTGCCTTAACTTCTCGAATATCGTCCACCCCAACCGTCTTTGATTTCAATGTCCCTAGTCCATAAGACTATGTCTCATGGTAGGGGGGGAGTTATCTGTTCTTCTCAAACCACCGAACGTTTACTAGACGCAGACGATTTTCAGCCCTTGAAAACCGGGCGAAATCTTATTATTCTTTATGAAAGAATAAAACTATTTAAGGGTGTTCTGCTTATTGCCTTGGGTTAATTAAAGAATGAAGACCGTTGGGATACAACTGAAACGTCTTCCATACGAGGAACCATATATTTTGCACCTCGCATTCTCAGCCAGTAACGGCTTTTTTAGTGGTTATCTTGAGTATTTCTGGAATGCACGTCATTTGAAAGAAATCGGCATGGCGTTAAAATCGTTTCCTAATAAGGTTCCGGATGATTATTTATTCGAACTTGGCTCAAAAATGCCGGATAGCAACTACGCATATTACTTTGCACTCCATGCTTATACATTAGGACAAACTGGATACTGTGCTCTCCAGATTGTGATTGATAACAAGCAGGATAGTCCGGAAGCAGGAGAATGTAGATTTTCAATCGCGGCAGAGCCATCAGCAATTAATCGGCTTGGTAAATTACTTCTTACATTTTCAGAGTTAAAACATCAGTCAATGATTTGGTCATTGTCAGGAGAAGATGATTGCTTAATTGAAAATCAGAAATCTTAAATCTTCAATCCTTTCTCACTCTTCACCCCTTTCGCACGTTTGCCCTGCTATACTGCCTGCCCTTTGTAGCTTGCCTGTCCTTCGTAGTCCCGATTTAGTGTATCGGGACGAAGATGGAAGCGCAGCTTGCCTCGCCACGTTGTGGCGGGCGCAGACGGGTCTGTCTGTAGGAATCGCTCCATCGATTCCTCGGATACTGCTCTAATTAAACGTTCTTGATTTAAATGTCCCTAGTCCAAAAGACTATATCTCATGTTAGGGAGCA
>CAYLYB010000156.1:4408-5100 GCA_964387605.1 uncultured Pirellulales bacterium
TGTTACCAACAGATGCAACGCAAGGTGCGAACATTGTTTTTATTGGAGACATTTGGATGATGCGCGAGATGAAATGAATTTAGCCGAATATAAGAAACTGGCTAAATCACTCCATAGGCATATCTGCATATACTTATATACTTTTCCCACTCTTCCCCCTTTTCACACATTCTCACGTAATACGCTTCACTCTTCATGCTTCACTATATACGCTTCTCCCTTCAAGAGGCCGCTGCCCGCTGAACGCTTTCCTCCGCCTCGGCTTCTTGAATAATGCCCTAATTAACTATCATTTATTTAAATGTCTCTAGTCCAAAAGACTATGTCTCGCGGCAGGGGGACAATTACCTGTTTTTTTTAAACAACCGAACTTTTACCCGCCTCTGGCGGATTAAGATTCTCCCCTCGCTTCCGTCTTCGCTGCGCTACTCCCGTAAGGGACGCCGTTGGCGGCCGGACAGGCCGCGAAATATTTGAACAGTTCTAATTAGTTCAGTTAAACCTCATCCCGCAGGGATACCACGATTTTGATATTTGAACTTTGATTTTTGATTTAAACTGCAAGATACTCTTCACGTGCCGCTGGTCACGGGTCAAGAGCCACGTTCCACTAAACGCTGCCCGCTGTACGCTGCCTGCAGTACTCATTACCCAGTACTAACCATTCGGCCGTGCCCGAAGGGCGGGCAGTT
>CAYLYB010000157.1:0-5054 GCA_964387605.1 uncultured Pirellulales bacterium
TCTGCGCCGGCCACATCCGCCCATTTGGCCCAGTCCATCTGGTTGTTCTGGTTGTCCCAGCCGGCGGCGATGGCACCAAAGAACGCCCTGTGGTTTGCTGCGCCTTCGCCTGCGCCTAAATATATTCCCATTCGGGTTCGGTCGATGCCGTCGGCTGGGGTGTCGGTTTCGATATCGATACCCGATTGTTTGCAGGCCTGGGCCGCTGCGCCGATTACGAACTTACTGCCTCGATTGCCGTGTTTGTGCAGTTCGGGATAATTAGTGTATTTTGAAAAGTCGTAGTTTTTCACCTCGGCGCTGAATGTGGAGGGAAACGTCGAGGCATCGAAAATGGTCGTAGCGGCGGCGCCATTTTTGCCGGTTAGTATGGCCTGCCACATAGTTTCGACATCGTGGCCGAGTGGGCAAACGATTCCCATTCCGGTTATTACAACTCGTATTCTTTCGGTCTCATCAGCCATTTTATTATTAGTCCGGTTTTTTCAAGATTACCGCGGCGGTCTGTCCGCCGAATGTATAGCCGCAGCATAGGGCATAGCCAATATCTTTTTTGATTTCTTTTTTGACGATATTCAGATTGCAGCCGGCGGCGATTTTTTCGAAGTTTTTGGCGGCGGGTATTTTGCCATTGCGCATTGCGCAAATCGCGGCGACGATATCCAGCCCGCCGCAGGCGGCGCCGGTGTTGCTTAGCATACTTTTTGTCGGCCAGACGGGTATCCTCTCAGTTGCTTTTTCCAGTGCCGCACCGATACCTTTTGCCTCGGCCAAATCGTCCTGTGGTATTGCCGTGCCGTGGGGGATGATTAAATCGATATCATCGGGTGTTATACCTGCCCGGGCAATCGCTTTTTGAATTGCTATGGTGATGCCTTTGCCGTCCGGCTCGATATGCTCATAAGCTGGATTGATACTCGCGCTTTGGGCAGTTCCGGCTATCTCGGCATATATTTTTGCGCCGCGTTCGGTCGCGTTATCGATACTTTCGAGCACGATTATTCCGCCGCCGTCGCCGAACACGCAGCCGGTCGCGTCGGCGTCAAATGGTCTGCAGGCGTTTTCGGGGTCGTCGTTGTGTTTATCGGTTGTTCTTTTGAGCAGATACTGGCGCATAAGTATAACAGGGTTTACCTTTGCCTCTGCGCCGCCAGCCAGGGCGATATCACTATCGCCTCGAGAGATAACCTCGGCGGCTTCCGCGATGGCTATATGGGCCGAGACCTCCGCACAGGTGATTGAATTGCTCGGCCCCTGCATATCGTGAATGATTCCTATATGGCAGGCGAGCATATTGGGCAGGTATTTCAGGAGCCAAAGCGGTGTAACAAGCTGCAGGCCATCTTTGCCCCATTTACGCATATCGAATTTACCATTCGTCAGGCTCACAGCAACGGCAGGGGAAAGCTCAGGAATATCACAGCTTATAAGGCCAGCTCCGAGATTGATGGCCATTCGCTGAGGATTGACATTGACGTTTTGCTCGTCGATGGCTCTGGTGATAAGGCCGCTGTCTCTTACGGCCTCGTCGGCGGCGATTACCGCCAACTGAATATCTCTCGACATCAGCTTGGTCGCCTTGCGGGATGTTTTGGGGACGTATTGCTGAATCTTGAAATCCTCGACCTCGCCCGCCAATTGGCAACCGAATTTTACAGGGTCAAACGACGAGATTCGTCTTATTCCGCATTTGCCTGCGCACAGTCCTTCCCACATTCGTCCGGCGGTGAGGCCGAGCGGGCTTACCGCACCAATACCTGTTATCACTACGCGGGTCTTTTTCACAGGGGCCTTCTCCTACCTGTCGCTCTTTTTGAAGACAGAGCCCTGCAGCAGCGATTTGAACATATCGGTGAAGACAAAGTTCTCCTCGGGGAATTCCTTTCCCGCAAGATTCTGGTCGATATGGCTGAACATCAGGTCTATTTCGGCTATGAGTTTATCGTCGCAGGTGATTGTTCCTGTTGTGCTGGCGGCCTCATCGGCGATTGATTCGATTTTAGCTGACAGGCGTAAGCTGTCGCCGGGTCTGGCGCAATCGTGAAATACGGCTTTTTTGATTTTGGCCAATATGACCTTCTCCTCGAAGTTTTTCGCCTCGCCGACCAGTATCCCGGCTGTTTGCGCCATTGCCTCGATGCACAATGACTCCGGCATAGTGGGGTATCCGGGGAAGTGGTCGTGCAGGTGCTCTTCGGCCAGTGTGACGTTTTTGACCGCGACGGCGCTGACGCCGCTTTCGAACTCAACGAATTTATCAATCCAGATCCATCTCATCGGGGCACATATTAAGACAATCGGCAGGATTGCTCAAGCAAAACCTGCCGACTGAGTCTAATATCAGATTTTCGGTTATTACGCAGCTTTGAGTTTGCTTTCTATGAAGTTTACAATCATATCCACCGTAAACAAATCACCCAGCTTGCTTACATCCGGGTCATTTGCGAAGTCGCCTATTTCGGTATGCGGCATCTTCGTCTTCAGCTCGTTTAGTCCCTTTTCGGTGAGTTTTCCGTCGGCGACGAATTCGGGATTATTCATAAGGGTTTCGGCGGGGAACAATTCTTCCCTGGGGATTTTTATTCCGAACGCCTTTTCGAGGCGAAACACTATATCGAGAAAGTCGATGCTTTCCGCACCTAAATCACCCATCAGCGTTGCCTGCGGCGTAACCTCGTCATCATCGACGCCCAGCGCATCGACGAGAACACCCTGCACCCGCTCCATAATATCTTCACGACTCATCGCCATAACAGTTTGCCTCCAGCTTTATTCTAATATCCTTAAATATGCCCTGACTTATTTGGCTTTTATCAATTCCCAGCGTTTTTTGAGTTCTTCAATCATTTTGGTGTCCACGGCAGCCATTGCCGAATCCTTATCGGCGAGATTAAAGTGCCGTAAGCCGAATTTCGCTTCGACTATATGCACACCGCCGGAAATACCGACGCCGGTGAAGCTGCTAATATTTTCTTCGATTGTTTTTGCCTCGACGGTATATTCAATCTGCGAGCCGGGCGCAAGGAAAGACTTATATTTAACATTTCGGGCCTGTTCGAGCAATATCATACTGTGGGCGAAATGTTCGGTTATGCGGACCAGCCACGAGGCCGATTCAATCAGACCTTCCAGCAGCAGCACCCCCGGCAGAACCGGAAAGGCGGGGAAGTGGTCGGCTAAGTATTCCTCGGCCAGAGACAGGCTCTTGACCGCCTTAATACGCCTGCCGGCTTCGATTTCTATCACTTTATCTATTAGTATAAACCGCATAGTTGCGGCAATTGTAGTCATAGGGCGGTGTATTTCCAGCATTTTTTGTCCTCACTTTGCAGCTAACGAAATACAGACATTACAGCCGATACGTGTTATTGGAGAAGGATGTTATAAAAATTAGTCGGAGAAAGTAAAAATGGGGAACTATGGAGAGTATTATGTAAAAGTTTTTGCCGAGAGAACTCGGCAAAATCTCAACGTCATCGAATCACTACAATGTTTAGGTGTTAAAGCTTACGAAATTACCCAACTTGTAAATTCCTGTCTTGGTTTGATAGCGATCCCGCGACAAGTATGTTTTGAAAATATTCCCAAAACTCCCTTGAATGAACTTGCTTCAGAAGATTGGCCAATTCCCAATGACGAAGGTGGTCTTCATCCGGCCCCCAATCTCAATGAGTTAATAATACGTTTACGCAATGGTATTATGCACAGCCATTTTGAATTTTCCCACGATGAACAAGACGAAATAAAATCTCTCCTGGTCTGGGATGAGAAAAACCATAGGAAAATTTGGCAAGCCAGGTTCAATATAGATGAATTGCGAATGTTTCTTATAAAATTCTCAGATGAGTTGATTGATGGTAGCTATTGCTCCGACTGTCCTGGTTGTTTAAATGTTGCCCGCGGGAACAGAAACGGTTAATATAACTTAAATGTTTTATATGAGGTGACGATAATGGTTGCGATAAATCTGGGAGTAACAGACGAGCAGATAGCGGAATTTTGCCGGAAGTGGAAGGTTGAACAGTTAGCTGTGTTCGGCTCTGCGGCGACGGGAAAGCTGCGGGCCGACAGCGATATAGATTTATTGGTTACTTTCGCACGGGATGCCGGGTGGAGTATGTTCGACCATTATCGAATGGAAGAAGAGCTTACGGTTTTGTTCGGCAGGGAGGTTGACCTTGTGAGCATCGAAGCTGCCCGGGAAAATACCAACCCTATATGTCGTCGAGAGATACTCGAGTCAGCGAGGCCGATTTATGCGGCGTGACGAGTCATTACTCGTGGATATGTACCAGGCGGCAAGACAGATTTCCAGCTTTAAGGCCGATATTGATTTCGAGCGTTTCAGGTCGGACGCCAAGACGCAATCAGCGATGATTCATCAGTTTCTCATAATCGGCGAGATTGCCAAGCTGCTCAGCGAACAATTCAAAAAAACAAATTCGTCGATACCGTGGTCGGCTATTGCGAGGATGCGTGACAAGCTGATACATCATTATCGAGGGGTGGACCTGCAGGAGATATGGAAAACGGCTGATGCGGAGATTCCAAAACTGATAGAATTTCTGCAAGGTCATATTCCGAAGCAGCTTTGAACAAAACCTGACATAAAAGCTTATACTTATTGGATATGAAGGCACGAACGGCAGAAGTTATGGATGTTAAGGCGATACATGCCCTGATTAACTGCTATGCGGAGCATGACCAGATGCTGTATCGCTCGATGGCGGATATATATAAAAACCTGCAAAGCTTTTTAGTAGTCGAAGAGGAAGGGCAGGTGGTCGGCTGCTGCGCACTTGAGGTTGTATGGTCGGATTTGGGAGAGATAAAATCATTGGCAGTTGAGGAAGGGCGAATGGGAGAAGGCGTAGGCAGTATGCTGGTGAATGCGGCAGCCGAGCAGGCACGTTTGCTCGGGCTGCCCAAGCTGTTCGGATTGACCCTGAAGCCGAAATTTTTCGAAAAGTTAGGTTTCAAAGTAGTTGATACAAATACACTTCCGATGAAGGTCTGGAGCGACTGCGCACGGTGTCCGAAGCAAAAGAACTGCG
>CAYLYB010000158.1:0-5024 GCA_964387605.1 uncultured Pirellulales bacterium
GCGGTGGCGAAAATGGGTTACCAGGGCGTGGAGTTTGCTGGCTACTTCGGATACAAGGCAAAGGAAGTTCGCAAGATGTTAGACGATAACGGAATTGTATGCTGCGGCGCACATACGCAACTCGATACGCTTTCGAGAGACAACTTCGCTGAGACGGTCGAATATAACTATATATTAGGCAACAAGTATTTGATTGTGCCGTCTCTAAATCATAAGGAACTCAATACCAAAGAGGCATGGCTGAAGACCACGAAGACTTTTCAATGGATATCGGAAAGATTGAGAACAGATGGTATGCTTGTCGGCTATCATAATCACGCCTTGGATTTTAAGCCGATAGACGGCGAGATACCGTGGGAAATATTTTTCGATAACGTCGTCACGGAGGTAGTAATGCAACTCGATACCGGCAACGCGATGCAGGGCGGGGCGGACCCGGTGAAGTATCTGAAGAAGTATTCGAAGCGGGCGGCGACGATACATCTGAAGGAATACTCGAAGACCAATCCGAAGGCGCTTATCGGCGAAGGGGACGTTGACTGGAAGGGAATTTTTGCAATCTGTGAATCGGACAAGGTAACGCAATGGTATATCATAGAGGAAGAAAAAGACGCCTATCCGCCGATTGAGGCGGTTGATATGTGCCTCAAGAACTACAGGAAAATGCGTGCTCAATCACCGCCTGCAGCCGAGCAGATACCGGTATAGAAAAAAATAAATTCCTTCGCGAAAGATGTTGCAAATCGGTGGGATTGATTTAGTACCTGCCAAAAGCCGGTTTTAGCGGGCTTTTTTGGCTCCGGGGAAAAACCGCTTGTAACGGAAGCCGAAAGCGTTATAATAGCGGGTTTTAAGGGCGGGCTCGATTGCCCGCGGGTAACTTTATTTTACTGTTTTTGGCGAAAGCAAAAAGCCGGAGACTGGCTATAAGGAGTTATAAAAGTGAAGACCGAACTGCTCGATAAGGTCGCAAGCAAGTGTCTGAAGCAGAATATACCGCATTTCGAAGTCGGAGACACAGTAGATGTATCCTGCAAGATAAAAGAAGGTGATAAGGAACGTATTCAGATATTTACCGGAACGGTAATCGCCCGGAGAGGCCGGGGTATAAACGAAACTTTTACTGTGCGCAGGATGGTAACAGGTGAAGGCGTGGAGCGTGTATTCCCTATTCATTCGCCGAATATAACCGGTATCAAGCCGATACGCAGCGGCAAGACGAGGCGTGCAAAACTTTACTATCTTCGCGAACGAACAGGCAAGGCGACCAAGCTTGCGCATCAACACTCGGAACACACGGTTGCAAGTTAAGGCGGGACACGAGCAAATTTGTTGTGGTTACTGCTAAACAGAGGGAGATTACTTAAAGATACCGAGCTGCTCGGCAGGTGGGGAGAACGGCGAGGGGAGAAGTTTCTCAAAAGAAAAGGACTCAGACTGCTCACCCGTAATTACTGCTGCAAGGCGGGTGAAATCGACCTCGTTATGGTCGATACCGACCGGGCGATTGTCTTCGTAGAAGTCAAGACCAGGGCGGATGATGTTTTCACGCCGACCGAATCAGTTGTAACAACACCGAAGATGGACCGAATGGCACGGACGGCCCGATATTTTCTTTCGGCCAACGATATTGAGAACAGGCCTTATCGCTTCGATATTGTCGCCATAACAGTAGGCCAAAAAGGGGCGGCAAAAATACGCCACTTTAAGAATGCGTTTGTCCGTTAAATGAATGAACTACAACTTTTCGGGTGGTATTATTGTTTGAACTTACTGAGTGGCTTTTTTAAAAGTTTTTTTATAAGCATCACGCTGCCGTCGAAGCTTTTCAGCTAAACCGTTATTCCGCGATTCAACGGCCAATTCGATTGCCTTATCAAGGGCCTTAATTGCCAATTCGATTTGTCCCTGCTCATAATAAAGCTGAGCCAAACCGGCATATGACAAAGGCCAATTCGGCGCCACACGCTCAGCTTGTCTCAGATTTGTCATCGCCTCATCGTAGAAACCTTTGCCAATACAGGCCCTACCCAAAAAATAATATGCCAGTTCCTCGTCCGGCTCAATTTGCAGTGCCTGCTTACAATGCGCAATCACGTCATCATACCTGTTTTGTGCGAGAAAAACTTTGCTGATATTCAAATGTGCCTGTGTTAGATTAGGATTAATTCGCAACGCTTCCTTAAAATGCACAACAGCTTCTTCCTGATTCCCTTCCCTGCCAAGTTCCATTCCATAGTTATTATGTATTTTGTAGTTATTCTCCGTTACTGCGAGAGTGTGCTCATATAAAGTCTTGCTATTTGCCCAGTGTTTAACCTGAATCCGGGTGCAAATAACAAGAATATTAATCATTAACACTATTATCACAGCCGATATGAGTCTTTTGAATCCGAGCCTGTTTACGAACTCTGCAGAAAGCCATACAAGAATAATTGACAGACCTATCGACGGAAGGTAGGTATATCGGTCTGCTATTGCTTCATCACCCACCTTAACAAGACCAATCACCGGAAGCAGCATAATGAGATACCAAAGCCATCCAACCAAGAGATATCGTCGGCGCTTCAGAACAAACACGCCCACAGTCACGACACAAATAAGAAAAGAGAAAATCAGCGTGGACCACAAAGAAATGTGCCTTGGAAACGGATATACTAAGGCAAGATGGCGGGGATATACCATCTTGTTTATGTAGCTCACATACGACACCACTGCATTAGATATCCTCAGACCCAAAGGGACATCTTGCATCTTTGCAACAGCACCATAATATTGCTGAGCAATAAAGGTGACTGCCATTGAAGCAGCCGAAAGAATAAACAGACAACCTTTCTCATAAATAAGTCTCAAAGCCGAGGCATTGGTAGCTTCCTGGTTGTTCAATGCATCTTTAGCTTCAACAAGCTTATTATCATCGAAGCGATGTAGCGGCCAATAATCCAGAAGCAAAAGTATGATAGGCGCGGTAACAAGCATGGGTTTGGCCATAAGGCCAGCAGCAAAAAGAAAGAACACCGGCAGAAAACGCAACACGCTCGGCCGGCGGGTATATCTCAGGTATGAAGCCAGCACCATGAAGAAAAAGAATCCACTTAATACATCTTTTCGTTCTGCCACCCATGCCACTGACTCTACACGAAGTGGATGAACAGCGAAAATCGCCGCAACAATTGCACTTCGCCAGAAAGTGCCGGTCATCTGCCCAAGCACCCAGAACAGAAGAAGAACGTTGCATACGTGCAAAAGCACATTCATCATATGATGCCCCGTAGGGTTTAGGCCAAACAGCTCAAAGTCCAGCATGTGGCTTATCCAAGTTAGCGGATGCCAGTTACCAACGTCCCAGCTCTTAAAGGCCCAAAGAATCGACAGAAAGCTGATTCCCGACTTGACATTTGGGTTTGCAGTAATGTAAGTATCATCGTCGTAGCTGATAAAATCGTTATTCCGAACACCTTCAAATGCGACGAGCGTCACTAATACTAATATCACACAAATCAATATTTTACCATGCCACTTCTTCATACACATATTTTAATCCAAGACAGTATAGAACCAAAGTCTAATTCTATCTTATTCAACCGGCCCAAAACCAAACGGGGTGGTAACTCGTCAGCAAAAATTAAAGTCTTCTTGAAACAATCTATCCGTTTCCTAAAATATCCTATTGTTCAATTACATTGGACCAGACTTAAAGGATTCTAATGCGACTGATAGATACGCATTGCCATTTGACGTTCGAGCAGTATGGCGGGGACGTGGAGCAGGTGGTGCAGCGAAGCATCGCCGCGGGAGTTACGGGCTGGATAACGGTGGGGACGGACCTGGCGGACAGTCGAAAGGCGGTTGAATTAGCTAAAGAATTCGAAAATATGTTCGCGGCCGTTGCGATTCATCCGCACGAGGCACACTCGGCGGATGAGGGCGTTCTTAACGAGCTAAAAGGGCTTGCCAAGAACGAAAAGGTCGTCGCAATAGGTGAAACGGGGCTTGATTTTCATTACGACCATTCTACACCGGAACAACAGCAGGATTGCTTCAAACAGCATCTCGAAATCGCGGCTGAACTGGAGCTGCCTGTTATCATTCATTCGAGAGAGGCGTTCGAGGACACGCTAAGGATACTCGATGAACACGCATCTAAAAAGCAAAGCATCGTGTTTCATTGTTTTTCCGGCTCGGTGGAGCAGGCGAAGATTGTTTTAGAGAAGGGCTGGTATATTTCGCTGACGGGAGTTGTTACTTTCAAGAACGCGAACAAAACACGCGAGGTTGCGAAGCTGGTGCCGCTTGAAAGATTAATGCTCGAGACGGATGCCCCATATATGTCGCCTGAGCCGATGCGCAGACAAAAGGTCAATGAGCCGGCCTTATTAGTGCACACGGTAAAATTTTTGGCGGAACTGAAGGGTCTCGAACCGGCCGAATTTGCCGAAGGCATCACCGCAACAACGAAGGAATTTTTCGGATTGCCGATTTGATTCAGCGGCCAGCCATAAAAAATGAAGACGAAAAAGCTGCACAAGTGGAATTTATCATGCGCAGAGGCCAGAGAGCTTCAGCTTCGTTTGGCCCGGCGGGTGCGGTTTACGGCGATTAGAAAAGAGCCGGGGATAGCGGCCGGCCTCGATTGCGCATTCAGCAAGGACGGGCGGCAAATTTTAGCGGTAGTCGTGGTGATTAAACTGGCGGATTTTTTAGTTGTCGAAACGGCAATAGCAACACAAAATGTTGATTTCCCTTATGTGCCGGGGTTATTGTCGTTTCGCGAGGCGCCGGTTTGCCTGGCAGCGGTTGAGAAGCTGAAAGTAAAGCCGAATGTCTTCATCATTGACGGGCAGGGAATCGCACATCCCCGGCGGTTCGGATTGGCATCGCATATCGGAGTGCTTATAGATAAGCCGACCATCGGCTGTGCAAAAAGCAGGTTAACGGGCAGCTTCAAAGAACCCGGAACGAACAAGGGCTACTATAGCAACCTCATCGATAAAAATGAAGTAATCGGCATCGTTTTGCGGACG
>CAYLYB010000159.1:0-3412 GCA_964387605.1 uncultured Pirellulales bacterium
CCACATCTGGGGTGGCCGAAAGGACATTCGTTGCGTCCTTTATATGGCCGCCTTGACTGCTGTTCGTTGTAATCCTGCTATTCATCGTTTTGCCGAACGTCTCTTTCAACAGGGCAAAGTCTTCAAAGTTGTCATTACTGCCTGTATGCGAAAACTGCTTATAATCCTTAACACAATGCTTCGGAATCAGACCTTATGGCATCCCGAAAAAAACTGAAAAAACACTTGCTTTCAAACACAGCCGCTCTGTGGCTATAATTTTTCGTGCCTTCGTGTAATTCCGCCGAAGGCGTCCCTCCGGGAGTGGTGAAAAATCAGTGAAATCTGTGGTTAATTATTTCGTGACTTTGTGTCTTAGTGGCCAAAAAATCCGTGTTAATCCGTGGTTAGAGTTGGCCTACACGCTACACGCTGTCCGCTAGCCCTGAGCGAAGTCGAAGGGCTGAACGCTGTTCGCTAAAACAGTTGACAAGGCCGGTATTATTTAATACACTGCCGGACTTTCGTTTTGCGATAGCATTCCGGCTGCTTATTCAGCCGGTATTGGGGCGCAAAAAGCACGTTAGCATACTGATATCAGGGCAGATTAGTTAACAAAGGAGATATTTCCAATGGCAAAGAAAATGGTATATTCCTTCGGCGGAGGCAAGGCCGACGGTAACACGAAGATGAAAAACCTCTTGGGCGGCAAAGGCGCCAATCTCGCCGAAATGGCCAGCTTGGGCGTGCCTGTTCCGCCGGGCTTTACAATCACCACAGAGGTCTGCACGCACTTCTATCAGAACAAAAAGAAATACCCGCCCGGCGTGAAGGAGCAGGTCGAGCAGGCGGTTCGAAAGGTCGAAAAAATCATGGGCAAAAAGTTCGGCGATCCCGGCAAGACGCTGCTTTTCTCGGTCCGCTCAGGCGCCCGCAAATCGATGCCCGGAATGATGGAAACCGTGCTCAACGTCGGGCTGACCTCGAAGACAATACCCGGCCTTATAAAGCAAAGCGGCGATGAGCGATTCGTTTATGACGCCTACCGCCGGCTGATTATGATGTATTCCGACGTCGTGATGGAAAAGGCCGCCGGAATCGAGCCCAAAGACGAACGCGGCATACGCCTGCGGCTCGAAGAGCTGATGAATGAGCTGAAGAAGCAAAAGGGATATAAAAGCGATACCGATATGACTGCCGAAGACCTCAAAAAGCTCTGCGAGCAGTTCAAACGCAAGGTCAAAGAGGTATTGGGCAAGGAATTCCCCGACGACCCGGATAAGCAGCTTTGGGGCGGTATTGACGCGGTATTTTCATCGTGGAACGGCAAGCGTGCGGTGAGCTACCGCCGAATCGAGGGAATACCCGACGAATGGGGCACGGCCGTGAACGTGCAGACGATGGTATTCGGCAATATCGGCAAGGGTTCGGCGACCGGCGTGGCTTTTACGAGGAACCCCGGCAACGGCGAGAACAGGTTTTACGGCGAATACCTCATGAACGCCCAGGGCGAGGACGTCGTCGCCGGCATCCGAACCCCCGCCCCGGTCAATGAGCATTCCAAAAGCGAGCACAACAGGCACCAGGTATCGCTCGAAAAGGAAATGCCCAAAATCTACAAGCAGCTTTTCCAGATTCAAAAGAAACTCGAAAAGCACTACCGCGACATGCAGGACATCGAATTCACGATTGAGGAGGGCAGATTGTTTATGCTGCAGACGCGGGTGGGGAAGCGGAACGGGCCGGCGGCAGTGCGGATGGCGATGGATATGCTGAAGGAAAAGCTGATAACGAAAAAAGACGCGGTTATGCGTGTAACGCCTTCACAACTCGATGAGCTTCTTCACCCGATAATCGACCCGAAAGCGGAGAAGACAAGCAAGCCATTGGCGAAGGGTCTGCCGGCGGGGCCGGGGGGAGCGGCGGGGCAAATCGTATTCAACGCTCATAGCGCGGTGGAATGGGCCAAAGAGGGTAAGCAGGTTATATTGGTCCGCGAGGAGACGAACCCGGAAGACGTCGAGGGTATGCGTGCGGCGAAGGGGATTTTGACGGCCCGCGGTGGTATGACATCGCACGCGGCGCTGGTGGCACGCGGATGGGGCAAATGCTGCATCGTTGGCTGCGGTGCGATGGACGTTAATTACTCGAAAAAAGAGGTTACGATTGACGGCAAGACGCTGAAATTGGGCGACTGGATTACGCTCAACGGGACCAAGGGCGTGGTTTACGAGGGGCAGATGCCGATGCTCGAGGCGGCGGAAGAAAACAAGATGTTCACGGACTTTTTGAAGGTCTGCGATTCGCTGCGAAGGCTGGGAGTTCGGACGAATGCCGATACGCCTGAAGATTCGCGCAAGGCAAGGCAATTAGGCGCGGAGGGAATAGGGCTATTCAGGACGGAGCATATGTTCTACGGCAAGGGCAGCGATGAGGCGCTGTTTATACTTCGCAAAATGATTGTATCGAAAGACACGGCAGAGAGGCAAAAGGCGATAGACCAGCTTTACCCATACGTGAAGAAAGACATCAAGGGGACATTAGAGGCGATGGATAATCTGCCGGTAGTGATTCGGCTGCTCGACCCGCCTTTGCATGAGTTTGTGCCGAGAGAAAAGGAAAAGCTTGAGCAATTGGCGAAGGAATTGAATATCGGGATGGAAGAGCTGGCCAAGCGGGCAGAGGGGCTTCACGAATCGAACCCGATGATGGGACATCGCGGCGTGCGGTTAGGCATCACTTATCCGGAAGTGAGCAGGATGCAGATTATGGCGATATTCGAGGCGGCAGCGGAGCTTATCAAGGCGGGTAAAAAGCCGTATCCGGAAATAATGATACCGGTTGTCTGCGACGTGAATGAACTTAGTAACCAATTGACTATGGCAAGAGAGGTTTATAAAGAGGTTCTTGCCAAACACGGGCTGAAGAAAATCAGGCACAAGTTAGGGACGATGATTGAGATACCGCGTGCGGCGCTTGTTGCGGACAAAATAGCCGAGGAGGCGGAGTTTTTCTCGTTCGGGACGAATGACCTGACACAGATGAGCTTCGGTTTTTCTCGCGACGATATCGGGGGATTTTTGCCGGATTATCTTAATAAGGGCATACTGCCGGGTGACCCGTTCCAGAGCATCGACCAGCAGGGTGTGGGCGAACTGATAAAGATGGGTATCACGCGGGGCAGGAAGGGCCGCAAAGACCTCGAAGTGGGTATCTGCGGCGAACACGGGGGGGACCCGGCGAGCGTGGAATTCTGCCACAAGGTGGGGATGGATTACGTATCGTGCTCGCCATTCCGCGTGCCGATAGCCAGATTAGCGGCGGCACAGGCGGCGGTGAAGTTCTAGTTGCTCGATACTAGATGCTTGATGCTAGATACTCGATACTAGATGCTTGATGCTAGATACTCGATACTAGATGCTTGATGCTAGAT
>CAYLYB010000159.1:3512-4971 GCA_964387605.1 uncultured Pirellulales bacterium
ACTCGATACTAGATGTTCGTGATAGAGGTATTGAAGGCCCGGCGGAAGCCGGGTCTTTTTTTGTGGGGATTGCCCGCCAAAGGGACCCTTCTACGTTAAAACTACGAAGGGCGGGTGGGGGGAGTATATAAGTATATGCGTATATACTTATTGAGTGCTTTGAGAAAAAAAAATAGGTAACTGTCCCGAATATTTTCCGAAAGGGACACCTAATGGCGGGCGGGTAAAATTGATGATTTGTAATTCGGAAGGCCCGGCGGAAGCCGGGTCTTTTTTGTTTTGAATTCAGCCGCAAAGGGGCACAAAAAATTAACCACAGATTTCACTGATTTTTCACTACGAATTACACGAAGGGATTTGACGGCATCTTCGATGCTTATTACCCAACGGCCTGAATCTCCCGTCGAGTGAACTCGCCGCACCAATTAAGGACCATTGGATAAAACCTGTTTCACAGATTAAGTCAAATCCTGCACGAAGAACTGTGGCACAGGTTAACACGAATTATTTCACTACTCCCGGAGGGACGCCTTTCCCCGACTCCCGACGGGACGCCTGCGGCGAGAGGGCACAGAGAACACCCCTCTACGCTACGCTTCCGTCTTCGCTGAAGCTACGCCGGACAGGTCGCCGGGGCAGGCAGAGATTTCGGCCGGGGGCATTCCGCCTACGCTTATGCTACGGCGGATAAACCTCGAACAAGACCTTTAATAACAGGGGCCGATTTAATTGTCTCATCGGCTTCGGTTGCCGGGCAGTGAGACTGCCCACCTTTCAGGCAAAAGGCCGAAATAAAAGAAGCAATAAAACCCCCAGGCGGGCCTGGGGGCTAATCGATAAGGAGGCCTTTGGGGCATTGAACTTTGTTTATATATTGACACCGGCCGATTGATTGGCTATTTTTTGGTCGGAAGGTGAAGGTATTGATATGTTCAAAGTACCAATGACGAGAAAACGAAAGATACTCAGGATATATTTCATTCTTGTTTTTATAGGGGGATTAATACTCGGCTTATATACGGTTCAGAGCTATTGCGGGTCGCTCAGAGAGCGAACTTATATTACGCTTCGGCATAGGGCGTTAGATGAATCTTCAGAATTCAAAGACGAACGCTTTTTAACACAGAATGACCTTAATGATATACCTCCACGCATAGCCGAGAATTACACCGACTCAGTAGAGCAGGGAAATGACCTTGTAAAGAAAAGTATGAAAGATATTTTTGCTCTCTTCTTTGGCAGTGTAGGCCTATATATTACCGGTATCATTGGCATTATATTAACGATAGTTCCCAAAAAAATTTCAGCGGATGGCGGAAAGTGAAGGTTTGGCATCAGCCGGGTTTTTTTTGTGGGGATTGCTTCGGCCTACGGCCTTGCAATGACCCCGACGCTGCGCGAGAGATTTGAGCAGTAGATAGTGGAAAGTATACCGCAGGTGAGTAAAAATCCCAAAATA
>CAYLYB010000160.1:0-4889 GCA_964387605.1 uncultured Pirellulales bacterium
GCTTGAAAAAGCCGACGCTTGTATTACGCAATTACGCCAAAAGGATATCAATCCCGCCTTTACAGCATTTCTTGAGGGTCTGTTGTCTGAGGCAAGAGGTCGGGATTACGAGGCGATAAAGTCCTGGCAAAACGCGCTTAATCTGGGGTCGGAGCCGTCGAATTTGCGAATCTTAATTGCCAATGCATATACTAAACTTGGTGATATGCAATCGGCGATTAGACATTTGCGGCTTTTGATTTCAGAAAGGCCGGACCTTGCTATTGCGAGAGTTAATTTGGCAAGATTACTGGGTGGTGTCGGAAGATGGGATGAGTCTTTCGCTCAGGCACAAGCGGCCCTTGAACTTTCCCCACAGGATAAAAACGCGACTATTGCCTATACGCTGGCGAAAACACACTTGGCAGCCGCTGGAAAAAGCGATTATGACTCATGGGAAAAACTTGATGAAACTACAGAAGATACACTCCAGGTATTACTTTTGAAGTTACAGTCGGCCCTTTACAGGTCCGATTTTAATGAAGCGGATGATTTGGTTGCGGTGATTAAAAGTGAATATCCTTCGGATTACAAAACAGTGATTGCCGAAGCCGACGTGCTTGTGCTGAAAGAAAAGACAGACGAAGCGATATCTTTATTAACTAAGGCGGTCGATGAGTTTCCGGATTCGATAGCAGCGATTAAGGTGCTGGCAGGCTTGTTGTCGGCCCGGCAGGATTATCAACAATGTGAGCAGCTGATCACTAAGGCGATGACTCGCAGTTCGGAGCCGCTGGTTAAAAGGGACCTGGGTTTGCTGCTGGCGGGGTTGTATGCAAAATGGGATGAAAAGTTAAAGCGATATGGTCTGCTTACTCGGCTTGTTGACCAGATGCCGGATGATGTTATTGTATTACGTGCCTTGCTTACATGCCCTGAGATTTTAGAGGATTCAAAAAAGGCACAGGAATTAGTAGATAAAATCAGGGCCATCGAAGGTGAGGAGGGTTGGCAATGGCGATACGAGCAGGCAAGAATCTGGTATGGAGGGAAAGATTTCAAAACGACTTATCCGCAACTCGTGATGCTGTTGAAGGAGAATCTCCTGGCTGACCCGGATGACCAGACCAGCCGGATGCTGCTGGCAGTTGCGTATGAAAAGGCGGGTGACATACGTCTGGCAATTGCAACTTATGAGGAGGCGTTGAATCGCTCACCTGAAGATATTCGGATTATCATAAGTACGGCTGCTGCACTATATAAAGCGAATGAATTTGAGCGCGCGGACAGGCTGATTCGTAAAGCAAACCAGAGCAGTAAAGAACATCCAGAACTGAAGAGATTGCAATTATACAGTTTCTTAAGGCGTGGCGAACTCGATGATGCAGGCGCAATCCTCGAGGATATTCTTGTTGCTGACCCGAATAATGAGTCAGTTGTTTTATCCCTGGCGCTTCTGAATATGGAACAGGGGCGCTTCATTGAAGCGCAAAGGCTTTTAGATTCTCTAATCGTCAATAACCCGAATTCCCTGTCGGTTTTAACAGCGCAAGTCGAGCTGAAGATTCGACAGGACAAACCTGCCCAGGCTATACAAATATGTGATGATGTAGTCTCAAGATTGAAAAATGCCCGTGCGCTTATTTTGCGGGCAAAGGCCTATACAAGGGTTGGCCAAAATGAAAAGGCCGCTGATGATTTTAAACAAGCAATTCTGATTGAGCCGAACAATGTCGATGTATGGATTGCCAGAAGTGACTTTCATCGCTCGCTGGGACTTTTGGATGAGGCCATCTTGGATATACAGAGCGCGTTAATGCTTGAATCATCTGATTTGCGAATTCAAAAGCGCGCTATTTTGCTATACACAGCGAGTAACGACCCTGCCATAAGGCAAGAAGGAGATACTCTCCTCGACAATGCTCTACAGGCAGCTCCGCAGGATGTTGAGCTGAAATTGTTTAAGGCGCGTCTTTTTATCGCACAAAATACAGCCCCTGCCCTGGAAGAGGCAGAGAATATACTTAATGAGATAACCAAAGAACAGCCGCAGACCACAGAAGCCTGGAGACTTCTTGCTGAAATCGCTGTTAGAAAGGGACAATCGGCTAAAGCAATAGATATACTTCTTGAAGGCCTTACGCAAAAGCCGACCGACAAGTCATTGCTTTTATTAAGAGCCAGACTCGAAGGCGAACGGTCTCCTTTGCTTGCCATTCCTATGCTGCGTGCGTTGCATGAGCAGTATCCTAACGACTCTGATCTTGTTGTATATCTTGCCGAGACCTATGTTGCGTCCGATGAACTCCAAAAAGCAATTGATTTGCTTCAGGACCAGTTAAAATTGCAAAATGTCACCTCAGACGAACAAAGACTGAAGATTACATTGGCTTCAGTGCTGCATAAGGTCGGCAGGCAAGCTGAAGCAGAAGAAATTTTCAACGCCTTACAGCAGTCGTTGCCTGATAATCCAGCACCAGTAATGGCGCAAATTCGGCTTCTAATGGAAGATGGAGCGTGGAGCGAAATTTCAAAAACACTCGAAACGTGGACACAATCGTATCCAAATGAGGTAAACTTGCCTTTACTTGCGGCAAACGAACTGGCAGCAAATCAGGATATCGAACCGAGAAAAATGGCGGAGGATTTGCTCCGGGGCATTTTGCAGCGAAATCCCGATTCGCTGAGAGCCCTTTATTCGCTTGCAATGCTGTTACAGATTAATGGTCGTTACGATGAAGCTGTTTCAGCTTATCAAAGTATCCTGAAGCTTAATCCAGATAACGTAATTGCAATTAATAATCTTGCTTGGATTTTGTGTGAGAATCAGAATCGGTGTCAGGAGGCACTTGAACTTGCTAACCGGGGTCTCAATAAGGCGCCGGATTACGCTGATCTTCTCGACACGCGAGGAGTTATATATTATCGGCTTGAGCAGTTTGAAAATGCTGTTGATGACTTGAATCGTTGCGTAAATCTTTATCCGGAAAATTCAACTGCCTTAGTAGCGTCGTATTTTCACCTTGGCAGGACCTTGGAAAGATTGGGAAGGGATAGTGAGGCCCTTAAAACTATCAATAAGGCAATTGAAATGAATAATTTGATAGGTGGATTAAATGCTAACGAAGGGTATGAAGCGAATCAGATTTTAGAAAAGTTAAGCAAAGGAGGTACTTGAAATGTCCTCACCGCCGGATAAAACCAACCCAAAGAATTATGCTTTTACTAAAAGCGAAGATTTATCTTATGAAAGACCAGGGATACAACTCTTAAATGAAAATCAGTGGTTTTTTATACGCAAAAGATTTCGTATGAGCCCGCGTGAGTTAGAGGTGGCAAGGCTTGTATGTCGCGGTCTTACAAATGAGGAAATATCGCAAAAATTAGGTATTAGCAGCGAAACAGTCAAAACTCACCTGAGAAATGTCTATAGAAGAATCCATGTGCAAAGAAAGCTTGACATGCTCTTGAAGTTTCTCGACCAGGGTGCTAAGTGTTAAGAAAAGATATTGATGAAAAACTGTTTTTGTCAGGGCATTATCTTGGAAGTTTATAATAGATAACATAAAAACATCCCTAACTATAGCAATAACAATAAATTAGAACGTTTCTTGTTTTATTACTATGAGATTTATAAAGCGAATTTTTTAAAAAGATTATTTTTTTTATTTTATAATACTACTTATACGTTACTCTATTAGAAGTACTTCAAAGTTATTAAGTTCTTTAGAACCTTCATTTTTTGGCTAAAACAAATTAGTTTGTGATGAAAAAAATATATTTTACCGTTGACAAAAAGTTTTTGTTTGATATCATTAATAGTTCGGAATGAAATGGTAGCGGCGGGAGGGAGCCCACCCGGCGCAAAATAAGAGAAGGATTCTTTTTATGAGCTGTCTTTGTAGGTACACAAAGGCAGTGTGTTTAGTAGCGGTATAGCTTTAACGTGAGGGTTCAGGCGATGCCGTGGAGGTTGGAGAAAAACTTTGGTTGCTTGTTCTAATGTACATAGGTACATAGTATGTAACACGGTTCTATTCATGGCGAATAGACCGTTTTTGTCGCACGAAAGAACTTCGTTCTCTCAGTGTGATTTTCTTAATATCACTCCAGTAAACTGCCATTTTGTTTGTTCAACAATTTTCTTATTCACTAAAACCTTCACAAGGCTCTTGATTCTTGCCCAAGAGTCGGTTTGTAAATTCTTTGAGTGTGTTCGCGATACACTCAGGGAATTGTGTAATGGATGATTAAAATTACAGAGCAGGAGAAAGGAGAAAAGGAAGGAATATGGTTAATTTGAGAAAATTTATTTTTGTTTGTTTATTTGTAGGATTGTTGCTTGGAAGGGCTTTTGGTGCGCCAACTGTAACGGTGGATCGTGAAGGTGCAGTCTATAATCCTTACATCGGTGGAGGTGAGTTGACGTTGCATCCGAATGATGAGCTTATGGCTATTACAGCCGAGACAGGTTCATTTCTGTCGTTCTGCATTGAAAAGTGGGAGCCCGTTGATGACCAGGGAACAACAACTTATCTGGCGAATGTGAACGTAGAGGCGATTTTGGGAAACGGTAATGACGGCCCGGTGGGTCCGACTGGTGGTGACTTGCTTAGTCCCGCAACTGCTTATCTTTACACCGCCTTTCGTAATAACACGTTAGCCGGATACAACCATGATATTGCTTCAGCCGTAGCTTTACAGACCGCAATCTGGTATCTCGAAGATGAGTTGGAAGTTGGAATCGACGCACTTAGCCCTGTTGCACAGGGTTTTGTGCAAGAAGCTCTTAAAGCGGACTGGACCAACCTCGGTCAGGTGCGAGTCCTGAACCTTTTCGAGATGGTTCCTGGTGCTAAGCCGGCCTTGGCTCAGGATATGCTGGTTCTTGTAGTGCCTGCACCGGGCGC
>CAYLYB010000161.1:0-4866 GCA_964387605.1 uncultured Pirellulales bacterium
TCCGCTTCGCCTACGGCTCAGCTTCAGGAATACAACAAGCCCAGATTAAGCTTTAAATTCGCATAAAGATTGGACCAGGAATTGGGTGCAGGTCAATTAAGCTTTAAATTCGCATAAAGATTGGACCAGGAATTGGGTGCAGGTCAGGGCGCAGGTCACTCTCAATAAGACTGGATTAAATTTCGGGGAGCAGACCACAAACTTAAAGTGAAATCTGTCTCATTCTTGCTGAAGACATACACCCTAACCATTTGCTCTATTCTGTGTCTTTTGGGAGATACTCTCTGAACTCACCGAGCGGATTGCCGGTCACTTCGTGCAGCAGGTCCATAAACCGGCACAGATTCGGAAACGTGCACATCGGCTGGAGAGAGTGGTCGATATTCGGCAGGTATCTGCCGTATGAGAGCATCTCGGGGACTTTGCCCTTTACCTCGGGCTCGATTAAATCCTCATTACCCTCATTAATTACTTCCTTCTCTAACCCCCCTATCAGGACAAAATCCGGATTGTCCTTTCGCAGTTTCATAAGGTCGGGATTTGCCTTTGCCTCTATTGGGTATACGCCGTTGACTCCGCAATCTCGTAGCAAAGGAAGGAGCCGCTCGACTTTTCCATCCGTATCGATTATGAACAATTCTACCCCTGACGCTCCTGCAACATCGGAAATTTCCCGATAAGTCGGCGCGCATAACTGTTCGAAGTGGGTCGGTCCGATAAGCATACCCTTGTTATAGCAGTAGTCCTCGCCGACTTTAATGATTTCTGGTTTTAGCCGTTCGATTAACGGAAAAAGGTATTTCCTTCGCAGCGATGACTGCCACTCGACAATTTCCTGTGCCATCTCAGGTTCATCGTAAAGCATCATCGAGGCCCGCTCAGTGCCGGCAATATCTCTTATAAAACCCCAGGTGGAAAGCAATGAAAGAAAAAGCGGCCGGTCACACCCGTCGAAACGCCGGCAATTCCGGTCAAGCTGTTCTTTCGACCAGGGCCTTCCCGGGGTCTGAAGCTGTTTATAAAACTCCCAGCTTTTCCTGTCTGTAACGTGATACTTCAGAAAGCCCGGCATCGAGTAAGCGTTTTCATTGTCAACGACCTGTTGGGTTACGGCCCCTGTAACATATTCGATAATCTCGAAATCGCCTTCACGACGGGTGTGATATTCGATTCCCCTAGCCGGCTCTCCGGGCCAGAAATCAACAGTCAAAGGAGTAAGAGTTCCCCAGAACCGTGACCACGACTCAGCGGCGTCTTCATGCCACTGTGTTTTTGATGTCCAGCCCTTAATCCGGTTTGGCAGCCCTGTCTCGATAAGCCGGTCGTAAACCTGTCCCCATGCACCCCCAAATGCCACACCGGAAGCGCCCGGCAGGCCTATTATGGGGACAAAATCGGGTTTATCACCGCGACATACGGCCATGAACCTTTCCAAATCGTTCATTTAATATCACCCGGATATTCGGACATAGGGCCTACCTCGATGGCCTGAACCATAGCTCCCTGCTCATCTTTGCCCACGAACCATATCTCTATGGTTCCGTTCTCCGGCTCGATATCAGGGAAGACACGGTCGTAGGCCTTGAAAAGGCCGTGCGCAGCATCAGCGATATTGACATCGCTCATTACCTTCTTATCGTTGATGAGAACATCGAACGTATGAGTGATTCTCTTGCCTTCTTTGTTTTTCTCCAGGAACTCGTGCAGGGGTGTTTCGGCAAATTTGAGCAGCACATAATACTTACCCGGCCCAACAGTGATATTCGCCCAGAACTCTTTACCGTGGACTCCATACCGGTAAAGCTCCTGGTCCTGGGTTCTGCCTATATACATACTCCGACGTTCGGTCCACCAGGACTCCTTGACCGTATCGGTTCCATACCCCGTTCTTATAACCCACTCTGTGGCGGGACGCCAGGCATTGCCTTTCGTATCAATATAATCCTGTCTGCCCGTATAGCCGAATATCATCCGCTGCGTATTCGTGGGGCCGCCTCCACGCCCAAAGTCGGCGTCGGCAACTGCATCGCAGTATTGAATCGCATCTATATAAATATTACTTCCTTTGGAAATGGGATTACCTTTACCCTGTGGAATTATCTTAATCTCGTGTTCTTTGTTCTCCAGGCCGCTGTTATAGTATAACAATTGCCTCTGCCTCGGCTGCGGATTCCAGCAGTCAATAAGCGTCAATTGCTTTTCGCTGTCGAGATAAACATCACTAAGTCCGCCTGCTTCATCGACACTGCCCATAATCCTGACCTGATTTCCCACAAACTTATAACTCATTGATGTATCATTTTCCGAGCTGACGTGAATACTTCCCTTCAAAGCATTCTTCTGCTTCGATTTTTGCCACTTGCCTTTATAATTGAGGTCGTTATCGTCTATCTCCTGCTGCGGGTCATCGCTGCCTTTGACGACGATTCTCGTTGCTCCATCGTGCCTTATATTAGCTATCCAGTCGCCCTGCGGCAGTTCCTGAAGTGTATAGCCGTTATTCATAAGATTCGGAAGCTGTGAAAGCGCTTTACCGTCGGCCGTTATGCTGTTCGGCCTGAACGCCAGCCGAACCACGTCCACCGTTTTGTGTGGTGCGTCGAAAGTCGAGTATGTAATCTCGTTTTTACTATATACCACGTTATTGACTACCGAAGTGCTTCTCATCACGTGGTTCTCACGTTTAGGTCCGAACAAATCCGGCGTCCACGACATCGCTTCCACAACCTGACACAAAGGCCAGGGATGGGCAAGATTCGACCATTCACCAGTCGCAACCGCGCTGCCGGTCAGGCCGTCCTTTACGACACCGTTTTCCCGGCTGTCATAAGTAGCCATAATCATCATCCGCCGTCCGATTTCGTAGATTTGGTCGTCAGAGGCAAGCACTGCATATCGCAGCAATGTCGGTGCCGCCGTATATTGATTGTATGAAAGCGAAAGGCCGCAGCAGGTGCAGGATTCCGGCCAGGCCCACGCCCCGCTGTAAACATTACCCATCGAACCCGGGTCCGCACCATTGCGGTTCATAATCAGTGTGAGTATATTGCGTAAATCGGTCTTCCAGTTGCCGAAGGCCTCGGGGTGGGCCATAATATAATCGCCGCACATCGATACTATTCCGCATATCACAGGATTATCCCAGTCCCAGTACTGCCTCGCCCAGATGTCGTTTTCAATCCATCGAGGCAGCATTTCATTTTGCACGTATCTCCTGCCGGCATCTCTGGCCTTGACAATCATCCGGTCTTTACCGGTGTATCCAAGCGCAATCAGCTCGTCGAGAAATTCGCAGATAATAGTCGTGGTTCCGGTCAGTTCGTCCGACCAGCCGACTACTTCCGGGTGCGTGTAGCGGTTCCAGGGAGGAAGTGTGGGGTCAAAATTGCACTTCTCGGCAAAAACGTCGCCCCAGTGTTTGGCAGCGTCGAAATACCTTTTATCGCCTGTCAGCTTATATGCGCGCACGATTTCCCGACCAACGAGAGCACACAGGTCGAGCTGTGTCCGCGCACGCGGGTCACATTTACCATAAATTTTTCCCCGCGTAGGCGTGCTGATGGGAAACAAAGGCCAATCATGGTCCGGGGGGGTCTGGGCGTAATCAAGGATATAATCGGCCGTGAGAGGTATATAGACCAGGGCAATAGGGTCGCTGCTGTACCTGTAATATCCTGTGAGCCCCTGTATTATGCTCCACGCCCGCTGGCCAAGGTCACCGCACATCCAGTCTGTGGTTGGCGGTATCAGGATAGTGCCGTCGTCTTTTATACTCCAGTGTGAGTTATAAACAAAGTCAGGGGCGGCCATTACTGCCTTATCTTTGCCGACCCATGGATATCGCTTAAGGACCTCGACCGCAATGCGCAGCCGGGTGTCAAGCGGCCCATTCTGTCCTTTGCTCCACGGGGCAATCACACCATGCTCATCCTGAACTGTCTTGTGCGCATAATAATTCTCCATTTCCATGGCCGCCGTTGCCCGCAGGACAAACGGCGATCCAAACAGCAGATATATCGCCAACCCAAAAACCAGTATTCGTTTTAATAGGTATTGCGGTTCATAAGGGAAATTCTTTATCGTGAGCATCTGTTATCTCCTGACAAAAATATCATACTGAATATTTTCTATGCTCAGCCGGACAAAAGCAACATTAGTTTCTAAAATTGCTATTACTGATACGGAATCAGAAACATTTACTGGTCACTTGTGAGAACTAAACATGATTAGTGCGTTAATAGCCGGAAATTCGAGGACTACCGATAGTATATTTGAACTATACGTCGTTCCGCATCAATATCTGGACACCGACACCGATTTGATGGTTGGATACTGAATATCCCATAAGGCACTCGGTGAGCGCTGATAAAGGCGTAGAGGCCTGGCAGGATTGTCCTCGTCATAGACTTCCTTCTTATTCAAGGTGCCTGCATGTCCGTCCCAGTATACTATGCAGGCATCCCCTCTATGACGAAAGCATACCTGTGCCTGATTGCCCAGTAATCCTTCTCCATCAACCTCACCAACCACATCGTCTCCTATCCTATCCCACCATCGCTCATAGTCGGCCCTTTCATACCTAGCCTGATAAGAGTTATCGTCTATGAACATAATACTTTCGCTGGGTTTTCTAATCATCGTCTGGAAATGTCCACGATAAATCCTATCGGCGGGGAAATAAGCCGCAGTGTCGTCAAATCTGACCCCAATCCACATTTCCGTATTAAGGCCATAACTCATCCTCAATTCGTAGCCCCATTTCGATTTGACGTAATCAAGCCAGGATTGTTTGAGATTAAGCTTGTGAGATGGGCACAAAAGTCCTTTTGGAAAAATGAACGGGTCCTCCCAGCCGCTGTCTTCAAT
>CAYLYB010000162.1:0-4849 GCA_964387605.1 uncultured Pirellulales bacterium
ATATTAAAGAATTCGACGGTGTCTTCGAGGGTCAATAATCGGCCGTCGTGCATATACGGCGGGGAATCTTTTATGCCCCGACAGGTGAAGGTCTTGATTGGGCCGTCGGCGCTGGCGTATCGGCCGTTAATCATTTGCGGCTTATAGAAGCGTTCGGTCTTTATATTGTGCATCAGGTTGTCGGTGTAATATGGGGCCGGGTGGCAGACGCCGCAATTGGCCTTTCCGAAAAATATCCCCTGGCCGCGTAATTCGGATTCGGTGGCTTTTTGGGGGTCGAGCTTGCCGTATAGGTCTAATTTCGGCGCGGGCGGGAAATCGAGTATCTCCTGGAATTCGGCCATAAAGTGGACCTGGCTTCCCCGTTCGAGGGGATTGACGCCTTTTTTGACTGCGATTACGTGGTCGCCGTCGAAATATGCGGCCCGCTGCTCGAATTCAGTGAAGTCTTCGACGCTTTTGAGTGCCCGCTGGGAGCCGAACAGCCGCTGGATATTGACGCCTCGTAAGGAGGGCGTATCGAGTCGATGTCGGAAGTGCTGGGGCCTGATATCGCCGACGAGGTGTGTGGCGGCGTCGGTGTGGCCGTTCGAATGGCAATCGAAACAGGTTACGCCCCGACTGGGACGCGCCGAGCGGCGGTCTTCGGTCTGGTTGAATTGCTGCTGGGGAAACGGAGTGACCAGCAGTCGCAGGCCTTCCAACTGCTTCGGATTTAATATGCCATTGAATAATTCGTAATAATTATCGATTGTAACGAGCTTACCCTGTGAGACGTCGCCGAGGTCGGTGCGAGTGGTGAGATAAATCGGTGCGGGAAACTCGGGCAGGAAGTGGTCGGGCAGGTCGAAGTCGAGGTCGAAGCGGGTGAGGTCGCGGGCCTCCTGCTTTTTGACTTCATCGATTACGAACTGCGGGAATACCATTCCGCCTTCCTGATGATTGGGGTGCGGGAGTGGGAAGAACCCTTTCGGGAACAGACCTTTTTCCCGGATTTCATCGGGCGTCATATCCGCAAGTATTTGCCAGGTCGTTTCAGGGGGCAATTTGATTCTGACACCCTGCTGAACTGGTTTGCCCCGTGACATAGTAACGCCGGGAGCGGGGTTGTTGCTCAGGTCGTAGCGTTGTTCGAGCAGCTGCATTTGCCGCTGCATAATTTCCGGTTTTGCCTCGGACATCCGAGCCATAGTAGTCGAGAAACTTTCGGTAATGGCTACGGGAGCATAGCTGGACGCAGCCCGTTGCTCGACGGCGACGGCAATCGCTGCGCCGATACACACAAGCGCGATTGTGAGCACAAGCCCCTTTGCGAGAAACCATTTGAGTTCAGTCCGTTTCATTTTGGTCCTCCTTTTGCTGGAAACCTGCCCTGTTTAATTTCGAATTGAGAGCTGCACGAACCCTGGTGCCGTGCGGGGTCTGACTTATGATTATATACCGGGTGTTTGGTATGGCAAGTAAAAAAGGTTCATTTTGGATGGGAAAATGCCCGCCTGTTTTTACAGACAGTAAATCAAGAGCCGCCAAAGAGTTGCAGGAGGATATAGGTTCAATCGCTACGAAGCATTTTATTCGTCTGCTTCTTTTTTCTTTGCGTATTGTGCGATGACCGCTGCCTGAACGTTTGGCGGGACGGGTTCGTAGTGGGAAAGCGACATTGAGTATGAGCCGCGGCCGCTGGTAACGGATTTCAACTGGCTGTTGTATTGCGTGACTTCCGATAGCGGGACCAGCGCCCTTATCAGGACCATGTTTCCGGGCAGCATATCCTGGCCCGAGACTCTTCCTCGTTTTCCTGCAAGGTCGCCTGTGATATCACCCATATTGTCGGCCGGGACGGTAACCTCTATATTGACGATGGGTTCGAGCAGGGCAGGTTTTGCCTTTTGGAGCGCGTCGAGAAAAGCACCTTTTCCTGCGGCGCGGAAGGCGACTTCCTTTGAGTCAACCGGGTGGTGCTTACCGTCGTAAACGGAAACCTTGATATCCTGCATCGGGAAACCGGCGACGAAGCCGTTTTCCATAATTTCGTTGATTCCTTTGAGGACAGGCTGCTCGTACTGGCCGGGGATAGAGCCGCCGAAAATATCCCAGCTAAACTGCAGAGACGGGTCGGAATTTCGCTCGGCGGGTTCGATGCGGAGATAAACTTCGCCGAACTGGCCTGCTCCGCCGGTTTGTTTTTTGTGGCGATAGTGGCCTTCGGCTTTGCCGGTGATAGTCTCGCGGTATGGGATTTTGGGCTCTTTTGTATTAACCTTGAGCTTTGAGGAGCTTTCCATTTTTTCGAGCATTACGCGAAGATGCAGGTCGCCCATGCCGTAGAGAACAAGCTCTTTTGTTTGTGCGTCTCTGTTGACCTTTAGGCAGGGGTCTTCTTCGCACAGCCGTTCGAGTGCGGAGCTGATTTTCTGCTCATCGCCCCTCGAAGCGGGCTCCAGCGCAAGCGCGAACATCGGTTCAGGCGCGGGAGGCACGTCGAATTTGCCCGCGGCTTTGCCGTCATGGACAAGGTCGCCGTTTTTCAAGGCGTCTACTTTTGCAAGGGTAATAATATCGCCCGCTATGCCGGAATCAATTTCTTTGGTTTCGGCGCCCTGAGATTTGAGGATATGGCCCGGACGGACGCCTTTTTTTTCGTCGTTGCGAAGCAGATTAGTATCGGATTTGATTGTCCCGCTGAAGAGGCGAATGGAAGAGAATTTCATATTCGAGCGGGGGTCGAAAGTGATTCTAAATACAAGTCCCGCCAGCGGTCCTGCGGGGTCGGGCTTAAGCTCTTTTTGTTTGTCGCCGTCCTTGAGAATGGCGGGCTGCGCCTGCAGAGGCGAGGGAGTGAATTTCGCTATGATGTTGAGCAGCTCATCGATGCCGATTTCTTTTCGGGCGTTTGTGAAGACGATGGGCACGACAGTCCCAGCCTTTAGGGCCTTGACGAATACGGCCGCGATTTTATCGGCCGATATTTGCTCGCCGCCGAGATAGCTTTCCATAAGGGCGTCGTCTGCCTCGATGATGCTTTCGATAAGCTCGGTGTGGGCGGTGGCGACATCCATTACGGATGAAGAGCCGGCGCTATTTTCGATGCAGTCGATGACGGAGGCGCGGTCTTCGGAGGGTAAATTCGCGCAGCGGCACTGGGTGCCGAAGGATTCCTGGATGTCTTTTACGAGCTGCGCAAGTTCGGCGTTTTCGGAATCCATTTTGTTGACGACAATAAGTTTGGCCTTATTGGCGGTGGTAGCCGATTCGAATACTTTTCGCGTGATGGTTTCGATGCCGGCTGAGGCGCTGATAACGATAACGGCGGTTTCCGCGGCGGCTATTGCCTTGATTGCCGGGCCTATGAAATCGGGGTATCCGGGTGTATCGATGATATTGAGCAGCTTGCCCGAATAATCGGCGTTGACGACGGCGGCCTGTATCGAATGGCCGTGCTCTTTTTCCTCGTCGTAGTAATCGCAGATACTGGTTTTATCATCAACGCTGCCCAAGCGGTTCGATGCGCCGGTTTTGTGCAGGATTGCCTCAGCGAGGGACGTTTTGCCTGCGCCGCCGTGGCCCAGGAGGACTATATTGCGTATATCGCCGGTATTTGCCACTTCCAAATCTCCAATAAAACTTCTTTTTAGCCACAGAGAGCACTTTTTTAAGCCACAGAGCACACAGAGGACACAGAGAATTTATTTTTTGCCTTTCAAGGCAAAAATTTATACCTCTTGTTCTATTACAAAGACTTCGTCCGCCTTTGGCGGAAACACAACAGTATAAAACAAGCCGGCAGGCGCGACAAGCCCCTTGTTTTGAAAAAAACACATGGATTTCGGGAGTGTTCGAGACGCTTAAATTTAGATGTAAAAAAGAGTTTTTTTTATTTTGACTTTTTTCTGTTCGCGGATTATTGTTTCAGACGGTTTTCAATAAAAATGCAGCCAGGAGGTATTTTAAAATGCATTTAACACCCGATATTGAGAAGCGTGGGGCGACATCGCAATTTCTATACTCCCTTGAGATCAAATGCAAAAATTATAGCGAATTAACCATAAGACCAAAGACCTGTGTCTAAGGAGAAGAGTTTCTACCCATAAACTAATTAATGAAAGGATCAAAAAATGACAAAAAGGCTACTCTGTTTGTTACTGATAATGTTAACCTTCAATCAGGGCTGCTGTAGCATATTTACATCAGGCCCTCAGGTTGTCTCTGTAGACTCAAAACCTCAAGGAGCCGATGTGAGGGTTGGTCCTTATAAAGGAAAAACTCCATATGAGGTGATAGTTCCAAGAGGTAAAGATTATATAATCCAGGCGACGCTCGGAGATAAGACACAGACACTCAACCTTAATAAATCAATTGAACCTGTGTATTGGGTAAATGTTCTGTTTTGGCCTGGGCTGATAATTGATTTGGCCACTGGTAGCATGTTCAAATATGAGCCAAAAGAATATGAATTTGACTTTACTAAGTAACACTTGTAATTAGCAAGAGTCTAATTTTGTATCAAGGATGTGAACGCAGTGATGGAGCCGGGCATGAGTTCTATGGCCATCCCTGAAGAGCGGCTGCTAGTGAACGATTTAGGCGCACAAAAATGTAATGCTCAGCACGGCAGGATTGTGCGGAACAATTGATATAAAGTGTTGAAGTTTCAGTATAGTTCCTTGAGCCGTCGAGCGAAATTCGCCCGGCGGCTTTTTTTGTTGGGGGGGTGAAAAAATTTTTTGTTTTTTTATTGGGTATTCGACGGCGGGTATTATTGGACATTGAAAGCCCGGTTAGGGAGGCAATCCCATATATAGTGTGCGGCGGGGGTGCGTTTCTGTATGTCGTGGATTTGGTTATGGGG
>CAYLYB010000163.1:0-4756 GCA_964387605.1 uncultured Pirellulales bacterium
CGACGACGAGGGCTTCGAGCTGATGGAACATAAACATATGCGTTGCATCGACGGTATCGGGGCGATATACCCTGCCTGGTGCGACGAGGCGAATTGGGGGTTTGGTATTTTCCATAACACGAATCTGGATAGTGGAGGTCTGGCTTCGCAGGAGCATATTGTCGGTGATGTAGAAATTATCCAAGGGGTCGCGGGCGGGATGTTCAGGGCCGATGTTGAGGGCGACGAAATTATGCCATTCGTCTTCTACTTCGGGGCCATAGGCGACGGAAAAACCCATTCTGGCGAAAATTTCGAGCAGCTCATTTACGGTTTGGGTGATTACGTGAGGTCTGCCTATTTGCGGGGCGATTCCGGGGAGGGTAACATCGATAAATGGGCGATGGGTTGCTCCGTCGGCGTGTGATATTTTTTCTTTGGTCTGCTCGAATGCCTCGGTTACCTCTTTTTTTGTTTTATTTGCGAGCTGGCCCGCGGCTGGTCTCTGGTCGGGGGGGCATTTGCCTATCTGTGTGAGCATCTGGGTTATAAGACCTTTGCGGCCCAAATACTTTATGCGGAACTGCTCGAGCGAGGCGGAATCGGCGATGGATTTTAACTCTTCGATGGCGTCTTTACCAATTTTGATGAACTCATCGAGCATGTTTGCCCCAAAGCGGGATTATAATCATAACAGCGCAGTGTTTCGGTTTCAAATCTTTGCAACCTTTGCAGCTTTGACGATGGCGTCGAATCCGGCGGGGTCCGCTATGGCGATTTCGCTGAGCATTTTTCTGTTGAGTATGATATTGGCTTTTTTGAGCGCGTTTATAAACCGGCTGTACATAATCTCTCTTTGCTTGCAGGCAGCGGTGACACGCAGAATCCACAGTGACCTGAAATCGCGTTTTCGCAGCCGGCGGCCAAAACGCGCGTAAACGCCGGCCCGAGCCGCAGCTTCCTTTCCCAAACGATAAAGATGACCGGCGGCACCTACGTGCCCCCTGACGGACTTCAATACCCGCTTATGCGCCTTGCGCCTTGCGGCGCCTTTTCTGACTCTCGGCATATCAAGTTATCCTTTCCAAACTCATTACTCAGGCGAGCAGTTTTTTGGCCGATAATCCGGCCTCAGCAAAACTACACCTCAATCGCCATTCTCATTTTCTCGGCGAACACACCAGTCAAAACAGCAGGTGACCCGATTCTGCGTCTCCTTTTGGCGTTTTTACTTTTCATCAGATGGCTTCCGCAGGCGCGCTTGTGTCTGAGCTTGCCTTTGGCGGTAACCCTGAACCGCTTTTTAATTCCCTTGTGGGCTTTCTGCTTTGGCATAAAACAATCCTGAAAAAAGAACACAAACAGCGGCGTGTAACCATATCATACGCCGTGAGTAAACGCAGGAGAATACACTATTCGTACCTGAAGGTCAACAGTGAATCCGGTTATATGCTGAAAAAACACAAAGGGCCGGCAGCGGTCTTCGTCCGGCCGCCGGCTGTAATGAGAGCTGATATATTACATCTTTTGCGGGCTATTTCGGCGCAAGGACCAGCGATATTCTCCTTCCCATAAACCGGCCCCTCTGGTCTACTTTTGCATGGTCTTCCAGCGACTGGGCTATGCCATCGAGTATTTCGAAAGCCTTTTCGCGGTGCAGCATCTGCCTGCCCCTGAAAAGGAGCGTAAACTGCACCTTGTGGCCTTTTTCGATGAATTCCCTCGCGTGCCTGACCTTGATATCAAGGTCGTGGGGGTCGGTTTCCGGCCTGAGCCGGATTTCCTTCAGCGAGCTGACGTGGTGAGTTTTTTTGCGTGCCTCGCGTACCTTTCGCTTTTGCTCGTAAAGCCACTTGCCGTAATCCATTATCCGGCATACAGGCGGGTCGCTGGTAGGGGCAACCTCGACAAGGTCAAGGCCCACTTCTATCGCCTTTTGAATGGCAAAATCCCTGTCAACCACCCCCACCTGATTATTTTCTTCATCTATGAGTCGAAGCGTGCCGACTCTTATTCTCCCGTTTACCCTCAGACCTTTCGGCTTAATTTTACCTCACCTTGCCTTTCTTAAAAAACATTAAAGAGCTATCTATATATCAACAACTAACGGCCGGGCTACAAAGCCAGCTCAATTTGTTTATCGGCAATTTTGCCCTGTGCTATTGTTATAAACTCATCGAGTTTCACAGTCTTAGTATCATTGCTGCCCCGAATCCTGACATTGACATCGCCGGCCTGCGATTCCTTTGGGCCAACTACCAGCATACAGGGGAGTTTGTCGGTGTGTGCTCTGTGAATTTTTGCGCCGATTTTTTCGTCGGACAAATCACAGGAACAGCGAATTTTGTTCTGTTTGAGAATTTGCTCAACCTCTTTCGCATAGGCGTTAGTTTTTTCGCTGATAGGCAGAATTCTTGCCTGCTCTGGCGCCAGCCACAACGGCATATCGCCGCCATAGTGTTCTATAAGAATCCCGATGAAGCGCTCGAAAGAGCCAAGCACGGCGCGATGTATCATAACCGGTGTTTTTTCGGTATTGTCTTTATCGGTATAGAGGAGTTCGAACCGCTGGGGCATAGAGAAATCGAGCTGAATAGTACCAAGCTGCCAGGAGCGTTTGAGGCAATCCTGAATATGAAAATCAATCTTGGGGCCATAGAAGGCGCCGTCGCCTTCGTTGATTTTATAATCGATGCTCATGTGCTTAAGAGCGGCTTCGAGGGCGTTTGTCGCGGTTTCCCATATTTCATCGGAGCCGATGTGTTTTTCGGGTTTGGTTGAAAGTTCGATATGGAATTCTTCGAAGCCGAACGCGCGGTATATCTCGAAGGTCAATTCTATTACGCCGATGATTTCGGATTCAATCTGGTCGGGCGTACAGAAGATGTGGGCGTCGTCCTGAGTGAACTGGCGGACCCTGAAAAGCCCGTGCATAACGCCGCTTGCCTCGTGGCGATGGACGAGGCCAAGCTCGGCGACGCGGAGCGGGAATTCACGATACGAATGCTTGCGGGTGTTATATACGAGGCATCCGCCGGGGCAATTCATCGGTTTTATTGCGTAGCCGGCATCGTCGAAGCTGGTGAAATACATATTTTCCTTGTAGTTGTCCCAGTGGCCGCTTTTGTGCCAGAGCTTCTCGTTGAGAATTATCGGGGTCTTGATTTCCTCGTAGTCATATTTGTTATGCACGCCTCGCCAGAAATCGACGATGGCGTTCCAGATAATCATACCCTTGGGGTGCATAAACGCGAAGCCGGGGCCTGCCTCGTTGAAGCTGAAGAGGTCGAGCTGTTTGCCCAATACGCGATGGTCGCGTCTTTTCGCTTCTTCGAGGCGAGTAAGATAGTCGTCGAGCTCTTTTCGAGTTCGCCAGGCGGTGCCGTAAACTCTCTGGAGCATTTTCTGCGTCGGGTCGCCGTGCCAGTATGCGCCTGCGACGGACATAATTTTGAAGGCGCCGATTTTTCCGGTAGATGGGACGTGCGGCCCGCGGCAGAGGTCCTCGAAGCCATCGCCTGAGGAATAAAAGCTAATCACATCTCCATCGGCTCGATTGACGTTATCGGTTTTATATTTATCATCGGTGAGTTTTTTGAGTGCCTCGGCCCTTTTCATTTCCGTCCGGACAAAGGGGTGGTCGGCCTTCACGATTTCGCTCATTTTTTCCTCGATGCGTTCGAAATCACCGGGGCGAATCGGCTCATCGAGGTCGATATCGTAATAAAATCCGTCATCGACGGTGGGTCCATAGACGAGTTTCGTTTGCGGCCAGAGGGCACAAATGGCCTGGGCCATTATGTGGGCGCAGCTATGGCGCATTACATCGAGACCTTCGGGGTCTTTCAAGGTTATAATCTGGAGTTTCGTATCCGTCTTTACGGGCGTGGACAAATCGACGATTCGGCCGTCTATTTTCGCCGCCACGGCCGCCTTCGCGAGGCCCGCACCAATTTGCTCTGCAATCTGGTTTGCCGTTATGCCGTCAGCGGCTTCTATACTGCTGCCATCAGGCAGTGTAATTTGAACCATTATCCAATCCGATAAACCAATCCTTAATTCATAAAAACCATCAGGTTGCAGGTATTTTATTCGCCCAGTGAGCCGGTGTCAATAGGGATTGGCATCGATTATGCGAAAGCGGTGTTTATGGCAGCTCGATTTGGGCGGCCTGTTCGTAATCGGCAAAGGCAATAGCCAGGTCCGCAGGGCCTGAAGACGCTATAATCTCTGTGTTTTTTATCTTTATAACAAAAGAACACTTCCTGAAGTCGAACTTTGCGACGGCTTCTCCGCCCTCAAGCAATTTTACCTTTTTGCAGGTAAACTTATCTTTGCCAGCAACGAAACTGCCGGCGGGTATTGTAAAGGGCTGGGTATCCAGAGTCACAATAAGTTCTTCATTGGTCAGGTTCACAGTCGTATCTTCAACTGCGAATGCGCCTTTAACCATAAGCTGAGAAGTATCCGGTTTTTTGCCGTATTTGACCTTATATTTATCAAACCTTAAGGCGTCCGTAACTCCCATTAAAAGCTGCATAGGCGCCGGTTTTTTGGGGCCGTTGACTATTTCTTCGCCGAGGCCTGCCTGCGCAGAGAAATCACCGATGACGACTCTAATAGTCATCGGACAGGCAAGGCCCTTCAGGAACACCTTATTGGCCTTGAAGGAGAATTTCAACGTCTTCGTATCGAATGTAAACGACATCTTCGTCGAGCCGGCAGTCGCCGTATATCTGAATTTGCCGTTTTTGAAAGTGCTTGTATTGACGGGGAA
>CAYLYB010000164.1:0-4679 GCA_964387605.1 uncultured Pirellulales bacterium
ATTACGCCCGCAATGATATTCCCGATGCCGCTATTATACATCTGTGCTAAAATTTTTCCATAGCCAATGCAAACAAATCGCAATGTTGACAATTCCGTCATTTCGGCCTAAAATCCTCGTCTCATAACCGTAAGTGTAAAATCAAGAATGAGTTACAGAGGGTCTTTATTGTGGTCAGCATCGTTCGATTACCGCGGTTCGGCGATACAATGAATGAAGGAACGATTGTAGATAGCAAAGTCCGAACTGGCGACCAGGTCAAAAGAGGAGATATTATTTTCGATATCGAGACTGACAAGGCAACAGTGGAGCTTGAATCGCCCGCGGACGGCTACGTAAAACGAATAATTGTTAAATTAGGGCATAGTTATAAGGTCGGCACACCATTGCTCGTCTTGGGGCAGAAAGATGAACAGGTAAGCGAAGATTTCTACCGGACGCTAGAGCAGGCGGTTGTTCCGGCCGAATCGGCTAAACCACAGGCCGGCCAGGCCGAAAATATCTCGCCGCAAGTCTCGACACCGGCAACGCCGGCGGTTACAGGTGAGTTAAAACTCGGCGGCGCTATACCGGTAACACGCTTGCAAAAGCTCACTGCCCAAAAGATGCTGCGCTCAAAACAGGAGAATCCCTGCTTTTATCTGAATGTCAAGGCCGACGTTACCGAATTAGCAACCTACAGGGCCAAATTAAATGACAGCAGCGACACAAAGGTC
Organism: uncultured Pirellulales bacterium; assembly: GCA_964387605.1. Lineage (GTDB taxonomy): Bacteria > Planctomycetota > Phycisphaerae > Sedimentisphaerales > Anaerobacaceae > Fen-1362. The sequence continues at coordinate 717 of CAYLYB010000164.1, forward strand.
GCGTATAACGACTTCATCATAAAAGCGGTTGCGACAGCTCTGGAGAAGTTCCCTGTAATGACCGGGCATCTCGAAGGAGATAAGATAAAGTTGGCAGATTCCATCGGTATCGGGCTGGCGATATCCGTACCTCGCGGGCTGGTTGCGCCGATCGTGAAAGAGCCGGACAAAAAGACGGTCGTCGAAATTGCCCGCTACAGCCGGGACCTCGCTGAAAAGGTGCAAAATGACAAGCTCAGTCCCGAAGACCTCGAAGGCGGCTGCATAACCGTCAGTAACCTCGGGTCATTTGGAATCGACTCGTTTATCCCGATTGTCGTCCCCGGCCAGTGCTCGATATTGGGCGTCGGTCGGATAAAGGATACGTGCGTGCCGGAAGATGACACCATCGGGGCACATAAGCTTATGAATTTGACCTTAGCGGTTGACCACAAGGTCGCAAATGGGGCCTACGCGGCACAATTTCTCGACTTTTTAAAAAAAATTCTGGAAGACCCCGCCAATTTCAAATAATACCTGCGTTTTCTTAGCTTCACAAGCCCGCCAGCCAGGCATATCATTGCTGCTTTTCAACTCCATAACTCACTGTCTGACCAACAGCAGTTTTGTCGCTGTAGGAGTGATAAGTTCCGATTTTCTATGCTGTTATCGGTGTTTTTTATCGGCTGGTCCCATAAAACGATAAAGTTTTTCTGCCGGTTGTGCCGAAAAAACTATGGGTTACTCACTGTCGATACTAATAACTGTGATTATACCCAAATAAGTTCGAATCAACTTAGCTGAAAACAGTGTTAACAGGGTTGCTTTGAGGCCTCGGAGACCAATGAGAACAGTAGCAGTAGTGAATCAAAAGGGCGGAGTAGGGAAAACCACCGTATCAATTAACCTGGCAAGCGCACTGGCGGAACAGGACCAGAAAACCCTGCTGGTGGATATGGACCCGCAATCACATTGCGCGGTAGGCCTGGCTGTGCCGGAAGAACAAATCGAACAGAGTATCTATGACGTGCTGATAAGCTTCAGCAGAGATGAACCGATGCGTTTATCGGAAATCCTCTGGGAGGTGGGCGAGAACCTCGAGCTGGCACCCGCCAGCATCGACCTTTCAGCATTCGAGCAGCAAATGGCAGGCGTTGGTGAGCGTGAGCTGTCTCTTCAAAAGGTGCTCAACACAATCAAGCAGGAATATGACTTTGTCATTGTGGATTGTCCGCCGGCGGTGGGGCTTCTGACATTTAACGCGCTGAGGGCTTCTTCGGATGTTATTGTGCCCGTGGAAACGGGTTATTTCTCTTTGCACGGGCTGAGCAAGCAACTGGAGACCCTCGCTATTTTGTGCCAGCGATGCAGCCAGGAAGTAACCGTCAGGATTCTGGCGAGTATGTATGACATCCGAACAAAAATGGCGAGGGAAATTCTGTCTGAACTTCGGACGAATTTCGGCGACAAGATGTTCAAAACGGTAGTCAATTTCAATACAAAACTCAAAGAAGCGGCGTCGTTCGGGCAGCCGATTTGCGAATACGATGCAGCCAGCAAGGGACATAACGATTTTCAGACACTGGCAAAGGAGCTCCTGAATATACAGCCCCAGCAGCAGCGCCGGCAGATTATCGAGTCTTTGTCGGATAAGCTGGACGCTATAAGTGTCACCGCAGACGAGCTGTTAAAAAGAGCCAAGCCCAATATCAGGGAAATACAACCTTCGAAACCGAAAGCCGCTCGGCCAGAGCTTGTTTCAGTTCGAGCCGAGACCGCAGCCCCGGATTTAAAGGCTACGGATGTCAAGCTCAGCGACTACTACGGCGTCAGCCAGCTTAACGATGCAGTTGCGTTCGTAACGCTTTATCCTCGCGCTAAATCCGTCCAGGTTGCCGGCGACTTCAATGGCTGGCAGCCCTCAAAGATGCCCCTGCATAAGGTGGGCGACAGCGGAGTATGGCAGACCTCAGTGAAACTGCCGACGGGAAGATATCGATATCGACTGGTTGTTGACGGCCAATGGCAGCAGGACCCATATAACGAATCGACAGAGCTAAACCCCTTTGGCGGGTACAATTCGATAGTAGAAGTAAAATAGCGCTCGGCAAAATTTCCCTGTTTTGCCTGGGATTTTCTCTTGACATTCGTATCGTTTTGTGTAAAGTAAGCACATTAAAGGGGACGGGAATCGAGTAGTTCACTGGTTTTTATCGTGATGGTGAGCTTATGTATACTCGACGCCCGAAATGGTTCTTGTTGTTGTTCTTTATATTCGCTGTCATCGCTGCGCTAACCTGCCAAAGCGCCCCAGCCATCACTATTTCCAGAAGCTTTGACCTTCCTATACCCTCGCTGGACGACCCTGATAGTGGTATAGGAATGGGTAACATGGCCGACGCTGTCATTACTGTAAACGAACATATTCAAATCATTGATTTGAATATCGCGGTTTCACTGGTTCACGAAAGCTTTTACGACCTGGAGATTGCACTCGAAAGCCCGGCCGGGACGACAATAACACTGAACCCTCATTCAAACGCCGCTTTCATGATACGCGGTCCTGATAACCGGCAGCACCCCGTGGGGGGCTCGAATCGTTTTTTGTTCGATGATAAGGCGGCAATCTGTATCGAGGATGCGACGCCACCTTTCGACGCTTCATACAGACCCGCAACCGGCTTTGAACTTGCTGCATTTAATGGTCAGGATGCTTTTGGGAACTGGCGTTTGCAGATTGACGACGTATGGATCGGGCATACCGGATTACTTGAAGGAGTGGAGCTGATTATTACTACACCGGAACCGGCAACAGCCGGTCTGTTCGCTATCGGGGCCTGTATGATTTGTCTGCTCAGAAACCGAAACACAATGTAATACGGCAAAAACCGGCAGACCCTGACAATTAAAAAGGCCGATTACAGCGTCCACTCTGGTCGCTGTAATCGGCCCACAATTTATTTTAATTCTGATTAATTATCGGCAATTCATCGCCCAAAATTAACCAACTTTATGGCAAGCTCACCTCGTCTGTTTCGTCGAACCCGGTAAAGCTTATGCCGAAATTTACCGTTCCCGTCGTGGTGTCGAGCGAGACACCTTTTATCGCTATCACAAAAGTACACTTATCGAGGTCTGCCTTGGCCGCTGCCAGACCACCTTCGTTAATCGAACCCTTACACTTGTATTTATTGCCCGTCAAAAGCACAAAACTACCCGATGGAATAGTAAATGTCTGGTCGCCCCAGCTAATGACCACATCCTCACTCGCCAGATTCGTCGAATCGATATCCTCGACTGCTATCTCGCCCTTGACAGCGAATGCATCAGTTGAGCCGGTCTTGACCTTTGCCTTAGTAACAACAAGCTTATCTTCGTATGTTCTCATCAGCCGGGTCGGAATCGTCTTTTTGCTGCCGTTGACTACCGCTTCGGCTGCCTCGCCCGGCAACGAGTAGTTGCCCATCGCAAGCTCAATCTCAATCGGGCACGCCAGGCCGGTCAGGTCGATTTTCTTCGCCTTTATCATTAGTGTTTTCTTGTTGAAATCAATAAGCAACATATCGATGTTGCCCGCGGTCTTGTCAATATGTTTGAACTTGCCTTTAACCACATCCGATGAGTCGAAATCGATTGACTCACTGTAAATCAGCGCATCATCGGCTCCGGATACGATGTTGACGTCTATCTGTGATATGCCGTCCAACTCCGATGGGGCCGAGGCGAACGTGGCGGATGCGATTAAGGAATCCTCGCCCTGCACCTTGCCCGCCTTGACCACGCTCTTGGTAATTGTCAAGCTGATGGTTTGAATACTCTGCCTATCTTCGTCTTCGGTTTCCTCACCGGGGCCACCCGTCAAGGCCCAGGTCGAGAAATGGTTAACCTGCACGGTTACGGTGTTGGCGTCTTTATCGACGGTGAAGCTTTCGACCTTCGTCCAGGAGTTCGTCGTCGTTGAGAAGTATGCCGGCGCTATATCAT
>CAYLYB010000165.1:0-4614 GCA_964387605.1 uncultured Pirellulales bacterium
ACCGGCAGACTCTGATTATTAGGATCCGTAGCGGTCGTAGCCGTCATTGTAATTGAAGAAGAACTTACTGCCGCAGGCACCGAGGCCCAGGTCATCGGGTCCGGCGTCGGCGGATCATAATCCGGTACCGACGGCTCTTCCCTGAGCATAAAGACATCAAATGCGTACGCTTTATAGCCCGTTTCTGCACTGGGAGTATGCGTCGCGCGAACCTTGAAAGCTCCATCGGCTCCGGGATTTATACCCACCCACCTTGCAACATAACCTGTATTGTGGTTATCTCCTGTGTTGAACCATACCGAATAATCACTGCCGTTTACGTCTGTGCCAGCCGTACTGGCATTGGTTGCGCCGTCGATTCCCGATATAGTATAAGCGCTGTATCTGGTAGTATAAGCAGAATTGGCACGTGAGGCAGAAGTTGCAAATGTATATGTTTTATTTGGGTCAAGACCCGTGAAAGCCGCGTCAACCCACCAGCCGGCGCTAGCTGCATAGTAAATAGTGCCTGTCATATCGGCAATTCCGTGGAATGTATCATATGCGTCCGTGCCGGGGGCACAATCATACCCGCCAGTCCAGTCCGTTGGAGTCGTTCCAACTTTGGGCTGCCATACTACGCCGCCGCCGCCCTGCGACATTGTACATATCACGCCCGTTCCAGCCCCGGTAGTGTAATCAATCAATTCACCGGATGATGGAGGAGGATAATAAGACGACTGGTGATCGCCAGCCTCGCTGCCGATTCCGAAATTCGTCATATAATTCATATCCCCGTAATGGACGGGCCATCCTCCGCAGGGGTCGGTACCAAAACCGACTAAGCAGGGGTCAAAGGCGCAATCGTTATAAGCAAGAAAATCGCCGTTAATGGTTATGATATCGGCAAGGGTGAACTCTGTGTACGTTCCTAAAGGTGGACTAGGCGATAATCTATCATCACGAGCATCACGGTATACGTTTATATGTGCGAAATCCGGGGTCACTTCGACATCAACAAAGGTTACACCATTGTAATAATTTGCATCAGGAAGCAGCTCGCCGTCGGGTCCGCACGTGTGGCCGCCGGGTCTTTTTCCAGCGTTGCCCACATCGATTTGCCAAACATTGCCATACAAGCCATCAATATTGGGGTCCTGCTCCCTCCAACTGTTAATCTCAGGATACCAGTATGTGTGCCCGGGGTAATCGGGTCCTGGTCCACCATTGCCCCGGTGCTTGGAGTAATAATGGCTATGAGATACAAAAACAGCCGAAACTTTATGGTTTTCCAGAATCGACCAGAAATCGTCCCGTGCGGGTTTATTTGCATCGAGACTATCGCCGTAGTGATGGTTATAAGGAAATGCCGGTTCGTGGACAAAGACAAAAATAAAGGGCTTGTTAGAGGCTTGCAGGTCATTTTGCAGCCAGGTGCGCAACGCCGGTATTATATCTCCGGTCGGATTATGGTCAGACACGCCGTCCCAATACATGTTCAACACGACGAAGTGCGCATTACCATAATCCCAGGAGTATGTTGTTTCTGTGGTCCCGACGGGACCTTCGTTCATGGGGAAAATGTCCTTCAATGGAGTCCTCCCGCTGTTGTTCCCGTTGTTATATTCAGACCGAATCCAAGTCATATCCTCAGTGGTTTCCGCATCGTGGTTACCAACGACCGGAAACCAGGGGAAGTTATCACCAAAATACTCGTCAATCATATCGCGATTTTGTTGGAGGGGATCGAGGTCCCCGGGAGAGATATGGAACACCCCCGGTCCGCCGGCTACTTTGTTAATCGAATCGAGAATTAGGCCGAAGGTATCGTGCTCGTCGCGCATATCGCCTGTGACCGTAAAGTGAAATGGCGCTGCATAGGCTGATACGGCCAGAATCTGGAGACTAATCACGAACAGCAGACTAATCGCTACTTTTACCTTTGTTGGTGTTGACTTGTTCATCACTCTTTCCTCCTTCAGTTTTGAATATGAATTTTATATCTTGCTTTCTTACATATCTTCCCAGATGCGCACTATGCGCACACTCACCTTATACATCCCTGTGGGGAAGGCGTTCGGGTATGTCTAAATTGAGTATCTTATGACCTACCCGTGTTTGTGATCCATTCGCCCTTGCTTTTCATCCTTGATAAAACAAAAACCCTAAGGCTTTTGGCCTTCTGGGAGGTTTATTAAGTTACTTAATGCTCTCACAAGCGTTTTAGCATGTAGACTTTGTATAACGCCCTTCCTCTTTACGCTACAAAAACCAAACAATAAACTTGTACACTTTCTTCATGAAAACTTCAGGTTGGCGCTTTATAAATAATACACTTATACTATCCTAATTAAAAACTAATGTCAAGTTTCATAAAGATTAGTGTATAGACGGTCACAAAAGACCTTCGAAATTGCTGTGCTAACCTCCTTTTTAACAAATAATTACGTTCAAAATACCCCATTTTAACTTTTAGAAATCACACATATTGAGGATGTTTTCCCGGTTTATTTTCATAAGATTCGCCTTATGAATAGCCATTTGATACTACCGATTTCGAAAATATAGTCTTGGACTTTTTTTCCACAAGCACAAAGACTCCTTTGTGTATATAAATGAAATTACCCGCGTGTAATCAGTAATTCATTACCCTACAAACCTGCTTGTAAACTTACCATGCCAAGCCAAACTCTGCGAAATCAATCAAATCTACTATCCCGTCATTGTCTATATCGCCATAACCGACGTCAAGCCAGTTCTCACACATTATGTCAAGGTCATAAATGTCTACATAACCATCGCCGTCAATATCCGTCACCGGCGGCCAGCCAACGAGTTCTCCAGTAGCCATCTCGAAGTTATCCAGATATACTTGACCCTGTGACGTGGATAAATTGTCCCCTCCGCAACCTATACTAACATCAACATTCGAATTCCATTCACAAATCAATGGATTTACTATGCTTTGCCAAACATAGGCGTTTTCGGACCCAAACCCCTCATGACTCAAATAAATAATCTTTGTATTTGCATCGTAACCGATATAGAGCGTCCCATCATTAAAGTCTCTGGTCTCCTGTTCCACTACTATGTTGCTGTCAATTTCGGCCTCATAATAAAAATGCAACCCGTTACTATCAGAACCAGCAGAAATACTGACATACATATCCCGGTTCGACACTGTAATTCCTGTCCAGCCTGTTTGGTCTGCCAGCTCTTTATATTGGAAATCTACTTTACATGCAAAATTTTGGTTCGGGTCTAATTTCCAGCCGTTAGCTGAGTACCACGTCGTCTTTTCGCCTCCCTGGCCGTCTGCCGAAACCTCAAGTCGTTTCTCTTGCTCCACCATATACATGTCCAGAGACAAATCACCTGTCAGCCGCCACATAGAACCTCTGCGGTTATCATTGAAATTATCTCCAGGCAGAGCCGAATAGTCCTGGTCAATCTGGTCTGAGAGAATATCGGTGTACGACCTGCTGACAGGGTCAAAGGTATAACCATCCTTTCTTGGAATTACTGCTCCACTCCAACCGTCACCGACTGCTCCAATTGTTGCACCGTAAAATCCATTACTATCTGTAGCTACACCAAGACCTATCATATCAACGTTATCGAGCCCTACGCCCGCACAGAGTATCGTGCCGCTTATTTTCATGGTATACTGCGACTGCTGAAAAGTAACATGGATTGTATGCTCTGAAGTAATGTTATAAAGCGTATAAATGGTTCCACTCGTTTGAACACTGTTGCCGTCCAGATACCACGTATCCACAGCGTAATTCGCATCCGGTGTAGCTTCAAACATCTGGTCACTGCCATAGTCTACAGCAACAACACCATTGGGATCGATCTCGCCATTAGCCCCGAATGTAGCAGTAATCTCTCTCGTGTCTATTGCAAAATTCGCTACCACCGTGTAATCGGCATCCATTGTAACCGTCGTAGCCGCAGCGTTGGCATCAGCTACCTTGCCAGCTGTTACCACAGTGCCGGTCCAGTTCACAAAGTGATAATTCAAGTCGGCTGCAGCCGCGATATTCACTTCCGTACCGTTTTCGTAATCAAAGGCCCCCTCCCCTGGTACTGTTACCGAGCCGCCCACCGTCGAAAAGCTTGTCAATGTCTGCTGGTTAATGGCAAAGTTGGCTACCACCGTATAATCGGCATCCATTGAAACAACCGTTGCTGCTGCATTGATGCCGGCTACCTTACCAGCCGTCACAGCCGTCCCCGTCCATTTCACGAAGTGATAATTCAAATCAGCCGTAGCTGCAATATAAACATCGCTGCCGTAATCGTAATCAAAGGCACCCTCCCCGGGTACCGTTACCGAACCACCCGCCGTCGAGGAGCTTGTCAATGTCCGCTGGTCGATAGCGAAATTCGCTACAACCGTGTAATCGGCGTCCATCGTTACCGTCGTTGCCGCTGCGTTTACATCGGCTACCTTACCAGCTGTTACAGCTGTGCCGGTCCAGTTAACAAAGTGATAATTCAAGTCAGCCGCAGCCGCTATATTGGCATCAGTGCCGTGGTCATAATCGAATGCACCCTCGCCCGGTACAGTTACCGAACCGCCCGCAGTCGAGGAGCTTGTCAACGTACGCTGGTCGATAGCAAAGTTCGCTA
>CAYLYB010000166.1:0-4599 GCA_964387605.1 uncultured Pirellulales bacterium
TCTTAAGCAAAAAATTCCGCACGTCTCGATCGCCGAAAAATTTCAATAACTTCATTGGCCTGCCCCTATCCATATTGGCCGCCGAACCAAATTACCAAATCCTCATCCTCGAATTAGCAACAAATCACCCCGGCGAAATCGAATATCTTACCCGAATCGCCTCCCCCGATATCGCGATGGTAACCAACGTCGCCCCCGCCCATCTCGCCGGATTCGGCTCAATCGAAAAAATCGCCGATGAAAAACTGGACATATCGAAAGGCCTGCAACCCGAAGGCGTCCTCGTAATCAACGCCGATTGCAAGCCCCTCATCGATTCAGCGAGCAAGGCCGAACTCGCATTTCGCACCTTCTCGCTTTTCAAACCAGCCGATTATACCGCCAAAGATATATCACTCGGCCAGCTTGCCAGCCGGTTTACCATCGTCGATGTCCCCGTCGAATTGCCTTTGCCCGGCCGGGGCAATCTCGAAAACGCGCTCGCCGCTTTTTCGATTTGCTCGCAGTTCGGCATATCCGCCCGCGATTTCGCAAATGCTGTAAGCTCAATCGGCTCTGTCCCAATGCGCACCGAAATTTTACATCTCGGCTCGCTCACCGTGATAAGCGATTGCTACAACGCCAACCCTCACTCGATGAAAAACGCCCTCGATATCCTCGCTAATCTGGCCGCTGAGCAAAATCGCCGGGCCGTATTCATATGCGGCGATATGGCCGAGCTCGGCGACCGGGCTGAAATGCTGCATCGACAGCTCGGCGTTGATATCGCACGCACAGGCGTCAAGCTGCTTATTACGCTCGGCAGTCTCGCCGCACTCGCCGCCGACGCCGCTCAAAACGATTCGCCCGAACTCGAAACGCATCGATTCACGCAAATTTCCGAACTTTGCGATAACCTCTCACACCTCGTTAAAGATTGCGATATAATACTGGTCAAGGGCTCGCGATTGAACAAGCTCGAATCAGCCGTTGAAAAGCTCAAGCAGCTTGCCCCGGCGAAACCGCTGCCCTGACTATTGAATGTGAAATAAGAGAAGCTAAATGATTTATCATATACTCTGGGCCTTACGCAACGTCTTCACGCATCGGCTGGGCTTTTACGCCTACCAGGAGGTGATGTTCCGCGATATCGCCGCGCTCCTGACGAGCTTGGCAATCGCCTGGTTCCTCGGCCCGAAAATCATCCGCTGGCTTATGCGAAAAAAAATCGGCGACCGACCCGAATTCCACCACGCCACCCTTAACGAGCTTACCCGCCAAAAGGCAAACACACCCACGATGGGCGGCCTCATCATCATCGCCGCCGTCCTCGCCTCCACATTCCTCTGGGCAAAGCTCAATAACCCATTCGTCCAGAAGGCAATCGTCCTTGTCCTCTGGTTCGGCGCGCTCGGTGCCGCCGACGACTGGCTCAAGCTCACCGCCGAGTCACGCCACCGCAGCAGGGACGGCCTGCGACCCTGGGAAAAACTGCTCTTTCAGTTCGGAGGCTCCGTCCTCATCGCCTCGTTCCTCTTTATGGATTTCGCCAATATCGAAGACGGACAAAAATTCTGGCTCCCATTCTATAAATACGGCCTGCCCTTGGCCAACTGGATGTTCATCATCATCGCGATTTTTTATCTCTCCGCGACAAGCAACGCCGTCAATCTCACCGACGGCATGGACGGTCTCGCCGCCGGCTGCGTCGGCATCGTCGCTTTCGTCCTCGCCATACTCACATACGTCGCCTCCGAGACTATGGGCCTCACCTCCCCAGTTACCTGGGCGAGCTACCTGCTGCTGCCCGCAATCCCCCAGGCCGGCGAGCTGTCAATCTTCTACGCCGCCATACTCGGCGCCGTCCTCGGTTTCCTCTGGTATAACTGCCATCCCGCCCAGGTCTTTATGGGCGATGTCGGCTCGCTGCCGCTCGGCGCCGCTATGGGCTACGGTGCGCTTGTCACCAGAAATGAAATACTGCTGCTCATAATAGGCGGCGTTTTTATGATTGAACTGTTCAGCGTCGTCCTCCAGGTCGCCTATTTCAAATACACAGGCGGCAAGCGGCTCTTCCGCTGCGCACCGATTCATCATCATTTTCATCTCGCCGGCTGGTCCGAACCGCAGGTCGTAGTCCGTTTCTGGCTCCTCGCCGCCGCATTCGCCGCCATCGCACTGGCAACTCTCAAAATCCGTTAAAATTCTTTTTCACGCGGGGTCGTCCATATTGGCAATTGACAATCGCCAATCATCGCTCTTACTGTTATAATACCCTCGACTTGAAAGGATGCTGACACTTTATGCCCGACGATAACGATATCGAAATAAGACAGGCACGGGCCGATAAGCCCCCCCGAATAGTCCTGCTCGCCTCGCACCGCACCGTATGGGAATACCCCCTATATCTCAAGTACCTGCTCATCGGCCTCGCTGATGAAGCCATTCCCGTCACCCTCGTCTGCCCTCCCGGCTGCGACGTCGGGCCAATCGTTCCCCCTGCCGTAGAAGTCATCGTCCATCCATATATCGATATACCCGTCCTCAGGCCGTACAATCGCCGCGTTCTGCTCGCCAAAATCAAAAAATTCGACCCCGATATCGTCCACTGTCTCGGCGAAGCTTCTTCAGGCCTCGCACGCTGGCTCACCCGTCAGCTCGGCATCCCGTATATTCTCAATATAAACTCCCTCTCGCTTCGCTGGCCGCATATCACGCTTTCCGTGAACCGATGTGCCAGAATCATCGTCCCTGCAAAAACCATTGCCGAGGATTTTGCCGAAAATCAGAAAAAATTCGCCGACCGGATTCAGCAAATCAATATCGGCACCTTTGTTGACCCCTCTCCCGCTTGCTTCGCCGACCCCAAACACCTCCCCGGTATCCTGGCCGTCCATCCCTTGCATAACACCGCCGATTTTGATCCCTTTCTCGATGCCCTGCGTCGTCTTGCTATCGAGGGCTACAAATTTGTCGTCGGACTCGTCGGCGCGGGAAGGGATGAAAAGCGAATACGTAAAAAACTCGGGAAAATGGGCTTGTTGAATATCGTTACGATTGTCCCATATCTGCAGGGCCTGTTCTTCTCTCCTGCAGGTGATATCTTCGTTGCTCCTCGGCCGTTGCGTTGTTTCAATGCCCTGATGCTTGCCGCTATGTGTCGCGGCTCGGTCGTTGCCGCTCCAAAAGGAGGCGTTGATGACCTCATCATCGAAAATAAAACCGCTTTCGTCTTCGACCCCGATGACCAGCTCAGCATTTATAATTGCCTCAAGCGCATCTTGGACACACGAGAAGAAGCCCGCCAAATCGCCGCCGCCGCACAGCAGCATCTTCGACAAAACTACCACGTCAGCGATATGGTCGCTTCGACCCTCTCACTCTATCGCCGGCTGACCTCCGCACCCGAACAACAGCCCGAAGAACAATCCCTTCAGTAGAAATTTTTTTAAAAAAATTCGCAAATTCATACAAATGTTTAAAACATTTGTATAGCGCAAGCGCGCAAGCCGAAGCGTAGCGTAGGTCCCCGAGAGGAGCTTCTTTGGCTCCGCTACAGGGGATCCATTGACTCACGAATTTCCAAAAATGTTAAAACAGGAAATCCTACTAAATTAATGTGATTCGCACCAATCGCGCAAGTCTCAAACCCTTAGATACCCGCTTTTTTATAATTTTTTTTATTTCTTTATCCGCGGGCACTTAGGTGTTTTCGAACACCTTTTTTGCCTTCCGGAAATACCTTAGATTTCGACAAAAGCGCGCAAGTTCGCGCCATGGGATGGAGGGACTACTATGGTTTTGCTTCCTGCTATTTAGCCCCCAGGCTTGTCCTGGGGGTTTATTAGGGGTTTCCCGCTGCAGGCGGGAGCATTTGAAAATTAGGATTTGGTGCTTGTTTAGGGTTTAGATATTGGATTTTAGAATTTATTTCAAAAGGAGGTCTTATGTCTGTCATTCGAATAAAGGTTCCGAATTGGTGCGATAACTATTTCATCTGGCCTATATTGCTCTATCGCCGTCTGCGCTATGGCTATTCATTCCGCCGAATCCCCCTCACTCAGGGCTATTTCGCCATCGTCGACCCCGCCGATTATAAACGGCTCGCCAAATACAAATGGCGCCTGTGCAAAACAAAAGGCAAAAACGTCCTTTACGCCGAGCGTGGTATCTGCCTTTTTCCCGGCTGTTATTCGCGCCTGCTTATGCACCGCCAGTTAATCCCCGATGTCCCTGATGGCTTCGTCATAGACCACGCAGACGGCTCAGGCCTCGACGATCGCCGTGCGAATTTACGCCTCGCTACTCCCTCGCAAAACGCCGCCAACTCTCGTCCCCGCAAATCGCGCACAGGCCTAAAAGGCGTAACCTTCGCCAAGGACAAAAATCGCTGGCGCGCCTCGATTATGGTAAATCGAAAAAGGTTCCACCTCGGCTACTTCGATAATCCCAAAGACGCTGCGTTGGCCTATGACAATGCAGCGAGAAAGTATTTCAAAGAATATGCAAGATTAAACTTCCCTGAAGATGCTTCTCAGTCCTGAGCAAGCAAAGCGAGTCGAAGGGCAAGATTGAACTTTGAATAAATCCTGAAATCAACTCTTATTGTGTTTATTCACG
>CAYLYB010000167.1:0-4545 GCA_964387605.1 uncultured Pirellulales bacterium
TATGTGCTTTTGCCGCTCATATTCGGGCCTGTGATTATCATTACTTCGCCGGAGTCATTGCCTAATTCAACGTTGTTGGGGACAAACTCGGAGCCGAGCGTCTCGGCGAGGACGGGGTGTTTGCCGTCTTTGATTATAAGCTCTGTGCCGGGTGTGATTTTGGGCCTGATATAGCCGCGTCTTTTGGCTATATAGGCGAGGTTGCTGAGGCAATCGGATTGGGCAATAGTATCAGCCAGTGCCTGTAGCCGGGGTATGTAGCCGGCTGACTGAGTGCGAACCTGTTCGAAGAGTTTTTGTTCGAGGGCGAGTGCCTTTTCCTCGGCGCCCAGTGCGCGGGTCTCGTATTGTTTCAATTCGTCGGTTATGTATCTTTCGGCGTTTTTGATTGTCTGTTTGCGGACGTAATCAGCGGGGACTTTGTCCGCGTTTGTCCGGCTTACTTCGATGTAATAGCCGAAGACCTGGTTGAAACCGATTTTCAGTTTTTCGATGCCTGTCCGCTCGATTTGCTTTTTCTGGTATTGCCTGAGCCATGTTTGGCCGTTGTGAGAAACCGAGCGGAGCTGGTCCAGCTCGCTGTCGAATCCGGCGCGTATTACGCCGCCATCGGTTACGCGAGTGGGGCAGTCCGGCTCGATAGCCGATTCCAGTAATTCGGCAAGGGCATCCATACTGTCGCATCGGCCTGCGAGATTTTTTAGTTTTTCGCAATTGGATTGCTCGAGCGATTCCCGCAATTTCGGCACCTGCCTTAGCGTTCGCGCCAGGGCGACGAGGTCGCGTGGTATGGCCCTTGCGGTGGCGATGCGTGCGGCGATTCTTTCGGGGTCGGCGATATCGGCGAGCAATTTGCGGAGCTGCGCGGTTTGAGCGTCGTTATCCTTAAGCTCGCCAACGGCATCCTGACGAAGCTCGATTTCGGCAAGGTCGCATAAGGGCCTGCATAGCCAGTTTCGAAACATCCGGCCTCCCATAGGCGTCAGGGTTTGGTCGAGGCAGTCGAGCAAGCTGCCTTTTTTGCTTTCGGTCCTGATGGTCCTTAGTATTTCGAGACTTTGCAGTGAGGTATGGTCGATATGCAGCAGCTTTTTCGGGCTGACCTTTTTTATATTGGTGATATGAGCAAGGGTAGTCTTCTGTGTTTCGTTGAGATATTCGATGAGTGCGCCGGCAGGGGGGATTATGGCGACGTCTGAGTCGTTTATTCCGAATCCTTCGAGAGTTGCCGTGCCGAAGTGTTTTAGCAGCCGATTTTTTGCCTGATAAGGGTCGAAATACCAGCCCGGCCTTTCGGTGATGGTCGAGCCGGTCAGCTCACTGATACCTTTTGCCAGTTTTTTCGATTGTGCTTCGAATAATTCACCGCGCCTGTCGGCTAAGAGGCACTCGGCGGGGCCGAGTCGAACGATTTCGCCGAGCAGGTCTTGTTCGGCAAGCTGCTGGACGAAGAAATGCCCTGTCGAAATATCGACCCAGCTTATAGCGGATGCGGCGTTAGTCTGCCATACGGCCACGAGGAAGTTATCCTGCTTGGCTTCGAGTAAGACGTCGTCGGTGAGCGTTCCGGGCGTGACCAGGCGGATGACGTCACGTTTGACCACGCCTATTGCGGTTTTCGGGTCCTCGACCTGCTCGCAGACGGCGACTTTATATCCCGCCTGCAGCATCTTTCTGAGGTAGCCATCGACGGCGTGGTAGGGGACGCCGGCCAGCGGGACGGGATTATCGCTTGATTTATTCCTGCTGGTCAGTGTCAGGCCGAGGGCTTTCGAACAGGTTTTCGCGTCCTCGTAGAAGGTCTCGTAGAAATCGCCCATTCGGAAAAAGAGTATGCAGTCGGGGTATTTCTGCTTGAAATGGTGATACTGTTTCATCGCCGGTGTCAGGTTGTTAGTGGCTTTGGTCATATACGGCGATTATACACGCAGCGGGCCGGTTAACAACTCTGTAATAATCGGCATTGCCTTCTCTTTTGAATCGGCCTTTGCCAGTCGGTGCAGGAGGCGTTCCTGGCGATTTGTAAAGCAAGCCGGCTTTTGCACGTTGAGTTTTTCGATATCAAAAAGCCGCTGTATCTGCGAGCAGAGCAGTTCGAAACCGGCGCCCGATAGTGCGCTGATTTTAACAAAGTTCGAGGCAAAATCGGCGGGCAGTTCGGCGACTTCGAGCCGACCGGGCAGGTCGGTTTTATTGATAACTGTCAGGGTTTTTTTGCCTGCTATTGTTTGAATCAGGCGGTCGCTAAGCCGTACGTTCGGTTCGTTGTTATCGAGCACCAGCAGGATTAAATCGGCCTGATTTATAATATCGATTGCCGATTGCTGAGCCGCCTTGTTTATATCATCGGTAAGTTTTTCATCGAGTCCGGCCGTATCGATAAGCTCTACTGATAATTTGCCGATTCGGCAGTTGGCTGATACCCAGTCGCGGGTAGTGGCTTTGATGTCGGTTACGATTGCTTTTTCCCGGCCCGCGAGTCGATTGAGCAGGGTGCTTTTGCCCGTGTTGGGCGGGCCGGCGAGGACGATTTTACAGCCGAAGATTAAAGGTTTGGCGATTCGGCCTGCTTCGAGCATGGCGTCGGCCTCGGTTTTTATTTGACTCAAGGTAGTTTTTTTAAGATTGGTCAGCCAGTTGTTTTCCGTTTTGGCTAAACCGGTTTTGGCTTGATTGAGTATGATTTTAGTGCCTTCGATGGTTTTTACTTTCGGCAGGGTGAGTTTTGCTTCGACGGCGATGGTATTAGTTTTATCAGCGGCGAGTGTTTTTGAGAGCATTTGTTCGGCTGTTATCAGTTCGGCCCCTTTCGACTTTAACAGCCGCATAATCCGCTCGACAATCAATGGGTTGCCGTGACAGTTGATTGCGAATGTATCGGGCGACTCGCAGCCGATTGTTACCTGGTCGATTGTCTCATCGGGGGTCTTGATTTTTCCCAGAATGATTTTGCCTTTCTGAAATTCGGGTGTTTTTTTCGATTCCGGGACGAAGATTTGATTCAGGATTGCCTTAGCCGGGTCGCCATAGATTTGAATAGAGGCGATGGCGCCAGTTCCTTTGCCGGTCATTACAGCTGCAAATGCGGGCATTATATTTGCCACCAATCCGGATGTTCACTAGAAGTTATTCTAAGAGCACGTGAGATATACCAAGCCAAATAGAATATGTGTTTTCCTGCGATTATAGCCGGTCCATTAAATAGCCAGCACCACGTTAGAGACAAGAGGCCTATTCGGAGTGTCAACCAAAGGTCATCCGGTTTTTCCGGCGGTATAAGAACAAGCAATAATGCAGTCAATACTATAGGCATCAGCGAGAGGACAAGCAGGATTAGTCTTTTGGCTTTTGTAAGGTTCAGATAAAAATACGATAGCGACCCTATGCATAAGACAGTCCAACCCCATTGGAAAATTGACATAATGAGAAAAACTTCTAATGGAAGACGAATAAATTCAGATGTTTGAGGGAGGTCTTTTGGCAATCCGCGGTTAGTTGAGATAGAAAAATAAAAAGTCATACTCCATGAAAATATTAGTATCAGGATAAGAAAAATATCCGAGATTAGCCTTATTCTCTTTTTGTGTTTAATGAAAAATTTACCGGGTTTTCTAGGCAGACTTTGCTTGTTGAAAAAATAATAAAGGGCAATAAAAACGCCGGCAATTGAAACCCAAAACCATGCATTGAAAAACAAGTTTGGTATCTTATCAAACACCGTTATAACTACTATTCCTTTGATTCGAGGTATTTTCTGTATGCCAAGGCGATTCCCTTGATGACCAAATCGGGTACGTAGTTATCGGCGAAGTCGCAGTCGTCTTTGATGATTTTTGCGCCTGTGCCGGTTATGACGGTCTGAGGCCAGGCGCCGATGATTTCGGCGTATCGCCTGACGATTTCCTGCAATGCGCTGACGGCCGAGTAATACAGGCCTGCGTTTATTGCTTCGGAGGTATTTTTGCCGAAGGGCCAGTTTGGTTTCGATACCGTGACTTTCGGGAGCTGGGCAGTATGATTGTGCAAGGCGTTTGCGCTCATTTCAAAGCCGGGAAAGATGACACCGCCGCAAAAGACGCCGCGGTCGTCGACGAGGTCGATTGTTACGGCTGTGCCGAAATCCGCTATGACTACCGCCTGTTCGACGACGGCATAGGCGGCCGATGCGGCAAGAATACGGTCCGTGCCGACTTTTTCCGGCTCTTTTATCGAAAGCTCCATTGGGAACGGGATATCTTTTCCCACGAGCGGCAATTTTTCGCCGAGGGTCTTTTTGACGATATCTCGCACGATTTTCGTCCAGTCGGGCTTTACCGAGCTTGCCACGATGATGCCGTCTCGTTTTTGGTCCTTCGAGCGTTTCGCGGCCGGTATCATCTCCCAGGTGGATTTCAAAAACTCGGTAAGCTCCTTGCCCGGCCCGCTTGGTATCGATTTTACGAACTGCTGCTCGTCTTTTAGAAAAAGCCCGACGTTTATATTCGTGTTTCCGATGTCGATAGCTATGAGGTTCATATTTTTATTGCCTGTGTTTTATGCTGAGTT
>CAYLYB010000168.1:0-4469 GCA_964387605.1 uncultured Pirellulales bacterium
ACCCTCTCAAGGCAGCAAATCAGGGCAATACTCTCCGTTCAATCCCCCCGGCTCTATGGCGGCGAGGTTCCGGAAGTTAACAATATCAACGACATCAATGATGTTAGTGCACTCGAAGCCGAACCAGCTCAGCAGGAATTATCAGAGATAGAGCGGCTGCTCTTAGGTGAATTTCCGGATGAGGTGCCCGGCAGGCTGACTCAGTTCGGTTATGATGTTTTCAACAGACCAGTATCGACATTTGCTCCTGTTACCAATGTCCCTGTCGGGCCTGATTACATCGTCGGCCCAGGCGACAGTTTCACTATAACACTGTGGGGCAGGATCAACGACCAGTATTCAGTAGTAATAGACCGAAACGGGCAGATTGTCCTGCCGGAGGTGGGCTCACTGAGCGTCTCGGGCATGACGATGGGAGAAATGCAGGATTACCTGCAGGAACAATTGTCGCGTAAGCAGACCGGATTCAGAATGGCTGTTACAATGGGCCGGCTTCGCACGATGAAGATATTTGTTGTCGGCGAGGCCAGGGTGCCGGGCAGTTACACGGTTAGTTCTCTCTCAACGGTTATCAACGCTCTGTTTGCTGCGGGTGGGCCATCGAAGAACGGCTCGCTGCGTAATATTAAATTGTCGCGAAGCAACCAACAGTCCATACAGATTGACCTCTATGATTTTTTGCTTGGAGGAGATAAAAGCGGTGATTTTCGTCTGCAGGACGGCGATACTATATTTATTCCGCTAATCGGCCCCGTTGTCGGGGTAGGCGGCAACGTCAAGAGGCCGGCTATATACGAAATGAAAAAATCGATGACCCTGCGAGAGGTACTCGACCTGGCAGGCGGGGTCAATTATGCCGGCTGGCTGCAGCAGGTGCAGGTCGAACGAGTTGAAAATCACCAAAAACGAATCGTTGTCGATTTTGATATCGCTGAGCAGGCAGGTATCGATAAGCAGGATGCCGCGCAAACGGTAATTCAGGACGGCGACATAGTAAAGGTTTTTGCCGTCTCGCCTTTTGAGCAGAATGTCGTCCGCCTCACGGGCCACGTCCTCAGGCCCGGCAAATATCAATTGAAGCCGGGAATGCGACTTGGCGATATTCTGACTTCTTACGAAGTCTTACTGCCGCAGGCCAATCTGGAGCATGCAGAATTAGAACGGCTCGTCGGGCCGGATTATCATCCGATTATAATCCCCTTCAATCTGGGCAAGCTTCTCGATGGCGACCAGTCCCAAAACATCAAACTGGTCAAATTCGACGCTATCCGCATTTACCGCTGGGACCAGAAGGGAAAACGAAGCGTCTCGATTTCCGGTATGGTTTATCGGCCGGGTGAATACCGTTTTATCCCCGGGATGAAGTTGAGCGAATTGCTCGATGCTGCAGGAGGACCGAGGAAAAATGCCTATCTGAAAACCGCAGAGCTTACCCGCAGGCATATTAGTCAATCGGGTATGGATACGGAAAAGTTGGATATCGACCTCGAAAAGACCCTTGCCAAAGACCCGGCCCACGACATCGAACTATCGGATTACGACCATTTGATTGTCAGGTCTATTCCCGACCTTGAGTTCGACCGCGTTGCCATCGTAACAGGCGAGGTTCGGTTCCCCGGCGTGTACCCGACAAGTAAAGGTGAAACCCTTAGCTCGCTTATCGAACGGGCGGGCGGCTATACCGACAGGGCATACCTGCGGGGAGCGGTCTTCACACGGGAAAGCGCAAAAGTGGTTCAGCGGCAACGTATGGATGAGCTTATCAACCGGATTGAAGAGTCTGTATTGACCGGCACTGACAGGGCGATTAGCGGTGCCCTGGATGAGGAAACTATCCAGACCCAGGAAATGGCTCTCAAAGCCAAAAGGGAACTGCTGGGCAAGCTGCGAGCCGCCAAAATAGATGGAAGGGTCATTGTAAAGCTTTCATCGCTTGAACAGTTAAAGGATTCCAAATATAACGTGGAGCTGGAGAAAGGCGACAGACTGGTTGTCCCCGAGACGCCCGGTGTTGTCAATGTAGTAGGCGAAGTTTTCAACCCCACCTCGTTGTTGTATGAAGAAGGCAAAACTGTCGCATATTACCTGCAAAGAGTTGGCGGCGTCACCAGAGATGCCGACAATAAGCAGATAAGTGTCATCAAAGCCGACGGCTCGGTAGTTAGTATTGCTCAAAAAGACCCCGGCAGTGTTTACTGGGATGACGGTTCGCATCAGTGGCATTTCGGCGGTTTTATGAATATCCGTTTGAACCCCGGCGATACAGTCGTTGTGCCGATAAAGTTGGACAAGTTCTTCTGGCTCAAAACCACAAAGGATTTAACGACAATCTTGTTCCAGGCGGCACTGACGGCCGGCGTTATCATTGCCCTGTAAGTTCCCTGAGGATTATTTCGAATGAGAAAAGCTGATAAAAAAGAACAATCCGGCGAGTCCAAACTTACAAAAGATGCTTCCGGTGTTTTTGCCGAGCAGTCGATGAATACCGATGATACACCCAAAGACCTTTTTGATTATTTTATTTTGATTTTCAAATACCGCAGAATGGTGGTATGGTTCTGCGCAATCGCCGTTGTCGTTACGGCGATGATAAGTCTTTTGTCCCCGAAGACCTATTCCGCTACTACGTCGGTAGTTCCCCCGATAGATATGCTGCAAAAGCAGTCGAATCTCGAAAGCGGACTCGGTGTGGGGAAGGGTTCATTAATTAGTAAGGCGGTCGGTATGGTGAATATTGCCGACATTTACGTTGGTATTTTGCAAAGCAGGGTTATTGCTGACAATCTTATCAACAGGTTCGATTTGATGAAAGTTTATGGTGAATCCCAATCCAGGGCTGCGGCCAGGGCTAAACTTCAGAAAAATACAACTATCAACGTCTCAAATGAGGGAATCGTTACCGTAACGGTTCAGGATGCCAATGCCGACAGGGCTGCTGATATCGCTAATGCCTACGTAGAGGAGCTTGACAGGCAGAACAAGAAGCTATCCCTGGGCCAGGCCACGAGTAAAAGGGTGTTTCTCGAGAGCAGGTTAAAAGAAATCGAGGGCAAGCTAAGCAAAATAGACAACATCCTCAGCAGGGAAGCGAAAATGCAGGAGATGCTTTTCGAGCTGCTCACCAGGGAATATGAAATAGCGAAAATCGAAGAAGTCAAGAGTATGCCGACGATTCAGATTCTTGACAGGGCGGTCGTGCCCGAGACCAGGACCCCGCGAGGAACCAAGGGCAAGGTCCTGCTGGCGGCCGCAATCTCTTTCGTTTTGGCCTTTTTTGTTGCGATTTTGAGAGAGTCGTTGCGAGCACGAGGCATAAGCCAAAATTGCCGGGGCTGCTGACGCCGTATGGTCCGGCTGATAAATCTCAAAGCTGATTCGTCTTGGGGTGGGCGGGTGTATCCGGGACCGGCAGGGTTTCGGAAAATCCGAATGATGTAGTCGATTGGTTCTTTTAAGGCATTGTCTGTATTATGGAAGACGAGATTCTTCCCTGTGATTCGGTGAATAAAAACATCGGGTATTTGCTCGTCGTGGAAG
This sequence comes from uncultured Pirellulales bacterium, assembly GCA_964387605.1. Classification (GTDB taxonomy): domain Bacteria; phylum Planctomycetota; class Phycisphaerae; order Sedimentisphaerales; family Anaerobacaceae; genus Fen-1362. The sequence goes on from CAYLYB010000168.1 coordinate 3,538, forward strand.
CCGTCACCAAACTCCTGAGTTTTTGCTCTTTTGCCTTATTGGCGAGGGCTTTGGTCGTCGAGCAGTATGGCGTAGTCGCCCTGGCATTTTCCGTTGGCTCGTTGTTTTATATATTCTTCAACATGGGCCTGGAGTATCATCTCATTCGGGATATCAAGCAGGCCCGGCTTTCATTGGCGGATATCTTTTCCGCTGTATTAGGCATCAAGATTTGGGCCGTGCCCTGCTTCCTTGCAGTTTTCGGGATTGCTTTTTGGCTTATGAGATGGCCCTGGAACTATTTTTTTGTGATATTTTTTATGTTTCTGCATTTTTACCTCGTTAGCGCATTGACCGTTCTGTATTTTTTCTTTCGGGCATACGAGAAAATCAAGTTCGAATTCGTGACCCGAATATGTCACGCCGTCGGGCTTTTGGCCTGCGTTATTGTGTTCGGCTATGTCCAAAAAAACCTTTTTTTGCTCTCGCTGGGGTATCTTGCCGTCAGTTCTGTTACATTATTCGCGTTCTTTATATTTTCCGTTAAAACCCTCGGCGTTTCTTTTCACTTTGACCCCTCGTCGATTAAAAAAGAACTGGCGATGCTGGATAAGTCGAAGTATCTCTTTTTTACCAATGTTTGCACCAGCATTTTTTCAGGCATCGATATCTGGATTATCTCCTTCGTATTGGGCCTGCAGGCCGTGGCCGTATATAAAAACGCTGTATTAATAACAATCTCTTTATTTATGTTTCCAACCGTAGTGATGCAGGCCTTCTACCCTCGCCTTGCCCACTACAATATTGACTCGCCTTCTTTTTGGGCTCGGATACGCAAAATCCTGAAAATAACAGTTATCGGGGGTCTTGTTATAGTTGCGTTACTTTTTGTTTTTGCCCCGTTTATTATTGTTTCTATTTTCGGCCCGAATTATATCTCTTCAGTCGTATTG
>CAYLYB010000169.1:0-4403 GCA_964387605.1 uncultured Pirellulales bacterium
TTACATAGTATCCCTCGTCCACAAGCCGTTCGACCATTCTGCCCGGCGTCTGGAATGACAGCCGAATATCCGTGGCTTCGATGTTACCGGAAACCTTTATATTGTGATTCGAACCGAGCTTTTTCTGGCGAAGGTATAGGAAACCTGCTGCTGCAATGACAATTATCGCAATAATAGGAATGACTTTTTTCCTCATGTCGGCCTCCACTTGCGAGGGAAAAGTTTACCGGGCCATTCCGGCATCGAGCATTAAAAACAGAATCGACTTATTTCAATAATAACGCACATAGTTTTTGACCCTGACTTTACGGTTTTCTGTCATCAATATGCCACAGAAGGCAGAATTATTCAAGAGAGGTTATTTTGCCGTTAGCCCCCTGATACGAAAGCAGAAAGATTAAACAGGATTGCAACGGAACACCCAAACAAATGGACTATACCATCTATCGGGCGGATATGAGCTTTTGTTCTTAATGGCGGAAGGCCCGGGAGGGGTGGGGCTTCCTGCTTTTTGTATAACCAGCGATTTGCTGTTTTGCGCAGGCCATCGCGAAAATATCTCAGATAAATTTTGTCCGGCTAAAAAAGCGGATAATTTTGGCTTAAGTAACCTGAGGATTCTTTTTATCGGCGGTATGAAAACTGACTCGAAGGCAGTTGGCGTAAGTTCCGCGCCCGGCGGATGATGTTTTTTATACTTTAAGCGGACATAGAAGAAGTGTCCTGATTCATTTCTTGATAATTGGGGATAACCGGAAAGCTTATATGTCAGTTTCAATCTTTCATATCTTAACAGGCGGCGAGAGTCTTGACTGGCTTTTCAGGGAAAACGGGTCAATGTCCAGTCGCCGAGCAAATCTTTGAAATAAAAACTTGCCGATCCGAGTCAAATCAAAAGGAGAAAACCAATGAAGCCGCTAACAACAATCTGTTCAGCGATTGTATTTTTGCTGGTCGCAAGTACAGTAGGTTACTCTGGAACAGGCGCATTCAGCGGGACCGTAACCGATAATAACGGCGACCCGATTTCGGGGCTTACGGTCGAATCGCAAAACAGTGAAACACAAGAGGAATACTCGACCGTGACGGATTCGAGCGGTAATTACACCCTCGATAATCTGCCTGAGGGCGGTTACTTTGCGGAGGCCTGCGCGGGGTGCACGGGTCGTTACTATATCAATCAGCTCTATAACGGCAGAACCAACTTCGATTTGGCCGATTTGATTACGGTGACGGCATCGCAGACAACGACGGGAATCGACTTTCAGCTCTCGCCGAGCGGCGCTATTACCGGAACGGTAACGGATTCGGAGGGTAGCCCGGTCGAGAATATGACGGTCGAAGCCAGTAACTACAATGACGACACAGAAATGGATATGGACGCCGATACGGATGCGGAAGGTGTATATATTATTACAGGTTTACCGCCAGCGGAATACAGGGTTTGCACGGACTCAGGCGAAAACGGCCTGAGTTATGAAAATATCTGCTATGACGACACCAGCCGTGAATCAGCGGATGTGGTTACGCTTGTCGGGACAAATACGGTTACCGGCAAAGATTTCGTTGTAAGCGCAGGCGGGGCCATAAGCGGCACGGTAACAGACAGCGATGCAGAGCCGATAGAAGGATTGAGAGTGGAGGTAATGGATTATGAAAGCAACGAGTATATGGGCGGCGACGAGACGGACGCCAACGGTGATTATACGATACTGGGGCTTTCTTCGAGTTCGTATAAAGTTCGCGCATGTGCCAGTTGCGACGACTTGCAGTATGTGGACCAATTTTACGATGGCGTGACCAACTGGGATTTGGCTGAAGCAGTGACGGTTACGGTGCCGGATATCACGACCGGCGTCGATTTTACTCTGCCGTTGGGCACCTCGATTAGCGGCACAATATATGGATACGATTCGAACACCGGCGGTTACGCCGAAGTGGAAGGTGCCGAGGTCTCGGCGGAGAACTACTCGAGCGGCAACTGGGCCGGCTGGGCTGAAACCGACGAGAATGGTGCATATACGATAACAGGTTTGTCGGTCGGTTCGTATCGCGTGCGTGCTCAGGCGAGTATGTATTCTCAGCAGTATTATCCCGGCTCGGTTGACTGGGCAGGCGCGCAGGCCGTAGCGGTAACAGTAGAAGGGCCTGCAACCGGTATTGATTTCGAGCTTGGCCTCGGCGGCACCATCGCAGGCACGATTACCGACCAGAACAGCGGCGAGCCGGTCACGAGCGGCTGGGTGAACGCGTGCCCCACCACGGGCGAGCCGTGGGGAAGCGGCGGCAATATAGAAAATAACGGCAGCTATGAAATAAGCGGCCTGCCTGCGGGAACTTACAAGGTAAACGCAAATGTAGATGGCTATGATGAGCAATTTTATGACAATCAAACCGACTGGATGCTCGCCGAAGCAGTGGAGGTAACAATCGGCGAAACTACGGAAGATATAGATTTTGCATTAAGGGCCGAATCCGGCGGAACATTCGTCGGGCAGGTTGTGCTGGCGGATGAAACGCCTGTTCTGCGTTCGTATGTCAACGCCAATAGTAACGAGAATATGAAGTGGAAAGGCGACGAGACCGACGCGAACGGCAACTTTGAAATCACAGGCATCACGCCGGGGACTTGGCGGGTGCAGGCACAGGTGCCGTTCGGTGACAGCTACCGCAACTACAGTAATTCTCAGGAAACGGAGATTACTATGCCCGCAGGAGTGGCGGAATACGATGTCGGCACAATTACACTGCCTGTAGTGAATCTTGTCGGGCAGGTACAGATGCCGGACGGCTCGCCGGCTACTTATTCGCCGGTAAATATCGAGACGCCCGATTGGTCATACTTTGGATGGGCTCAAACCGACCAGGAAGGATATTTCCGCAAAGGTGGCTTGTCGGCTGGGACTTACATAATCAGGGCGGAGATTCCCTGGGGGACATCGGGCATTGTAGCGCCCGAACCGAATACGATTGAAATAACCGACCCTGATACCGTCCTGAATATTGGAGTAATCAAATATACGACCGCGGTGAAACATATCGCCGGAAGCGTTAAGCGCGCCGATGAATCAGGCGTGCCAAACGTGGAAGTCAACTGCTGGAGACAGGGCACGCCCGGCAATGCCTGGACGCAGACGGATGAAAACGGCGAATACGAGCTGGACGTCGGCAGCGGGGTATGGGAAGTAATGATACACTCATCGCCGCAGGATACGGACGTTAACTGGGTGTATATGGGTAATTCGAAGGTTGTAACATTGGATGATGATGCCGAAGAGCAGACGGCTACGACCAATTTTACGGTAACGTCGGCTAATTCGCAGATAACCGGAAGAGTCCTCGGCCCCAACGGCGAGACCATGCGTTCGGGCGGGACCTGGATTGACGCCAGAAACGATTCCGGATATGGAAACGGCACCTCTGTAGAAGCAGGGGGCGAGTTTACAATCAGCGTAAAAGCCGGAACGTATAATATATGGGTTGGGGTTGACCAGCAGACTTACCCGCGATGGTCAAGCCCAAGAATGTCGCCGATTGAGGTCGGAGACGGCGAGACGGTTGATGTAGGCGATATAACGCTTGTCGAGAAGAATTCAGGCGTTCAGGGAACCGTTACCCGCAGCAGCGACGGCGAGCCGGTATCGGGCGTATCGATTCACGCCTGGCAGCAGGAAGGCGGCTGGGGCGATGCGACGACGGACGAAGACGGCAATTATCGGCTTTCGGTTTTGGCGGGCAACTGGGAAGTAGTGGCGGAGCCGCCTTATACGTCTTCGTATATTTCCGGCCAGCCGCCCAGAAGGATTGTTGTGCCCGCGGGCCAGATAGTCTCGGATGTCAACTTTGTGCTTGTCGAGGCGGACGGAACACTCACGATATCGCTGCGAAATGGCAGCGGGGCATTATTGACCGATATCGACAATGGCTGGGGCTACGCGCGCGAAGGTCAGTCTTCTTATGAGCCGACCGCCGGCGCACCGGTTTCAAACGGGCAATGCACGCTCAAATTGCCGGAGGGAACATATTATATCGGCGTTCATCTGCCGCCCAACACCGGCTACACCTTATCGAGCGAAGAAGAGGTAACAGTTGGCCCGAATGAAACGGAAGTGGATATGACGCTGTTGAGCAACGACGCCACGATAACCGGAACATTCTATACCGACGCAAACAAGACAATTCCCGCGACGAATCTCGAAGGCGAGGTCTTCGCGATGCAGAATATGGGCGGGATGTGGCAAAACGCCCGGATTGACGAGGGAGCCGGCACATACGAGTTGCAGGTCGCGGCGGGGCAATGGAACCTCGGCTATCACATAATGTCAAGCGGCTATGTAAACAGCCCGCCTCCCGATTCGAGAGTAACGGTAGCGTCCGGCGAGACGGCGACATACGACTTTGTG
>CAYLYB010000170.1:0-4394 GCA_964387605.1 uncultured Pirellulales bacterium
GTTCAAAGACAGAACCGGCCAATATATATTCATCAGTTCGGCCTCGGCCTACCAAAAACCCGCGACGCACTGGCTAATCACCGAATCGACCCCGCTGGCCAATCCGCACTGGCAATACTCGCGCGATAAAATCGCCTGCGAAGAGCTGCTGATGACGGAATATCGCAAAACCGGCTTTCCCATAACCATCGTCAGGCCCTCGTTCACATACGGCCTTAATATGATACCGGCCGCGATTAACAGCTGGACAAAACCCTGGACACTCGTTGACCGGATGCTAAAGGGGAAAAAAATTATCATCCACGGCGACGGAACAACACTCTGGACGATGACGCATAACACGGATTTTGCAAAGGGATTCGTCGGCCTCTTGGGCAACATTCAGGCCATCGGCCACGCGATTCACATCACATCCGATGAGGCCCTCACCTGGAAACAGATATGCGACGCGATAGCAACAGCCGCGGGCACAAAGGCAAAGCCGGTCTATATCCCATCGGATTTCATCGCCCGATTCGACCCGGAATATACCGGCACGCTCTTAGGCGACAAGGCCTGGTGCGCCGTATTCGACAACAGCAAAATAAAACGGCTCGTCCCCGATTTCGTCGCGTCGGTCCCATTTGCACAGGGAATAAAAAAATCGATTGAATGGTTCGAAGCGGATAAAGCACGCTGCGATGTGGATGACGCTCACAATAAATTCTTGGATAAAGTAATCAACGCCTACGAAAAGGCCTGGGCAAAATAATCCCGGCCCAACTTTGATTTACAGGCCTTCGCGTTCCAGCAGTCTATCCTGCTCTTTAATGAGGTAAGCCCTCTCCGGAAACATTTCCATTATCTCTTTGGCGCTCGAGCGTTTGAGTGTGTATGTTTTATCCTGCTCGAGCACTATTCTGACCAGCCGATTGTCCTCGTCAAAATAAATCCTTTGCCAGTGGCCGTGCCCATCCAGCAACTGCAGCTTTAAGGCATTAATGCCCAATCCTTTCTCAATGTGCTCCATTCTTTCAATACGAACCGGCGTTATAGTTCCATCCGACCTGATTACGTCCATAATCATATCTTCCCGGTTGCTATCGACTATCTTCCTCAAAACCGGCTCAAGAAGAATATCCGGAACAGCAGATTTACCAAGAACATATTCGCTGTTCTCCCTGTCCCCACGCAAACGTCGAACTTCAAGGACGCCGCCTTCACTAAACATTTCGACACCTATGCTGCCTTTTCGAGAAATGCTCTCGACACGCCACGTGTATTTTTCGAAAGCACTGTCCCCCCGAAAAAAACCAACCTGTTCATCTGCCAAGGGCCCGCCAACATAATAATAACTCGCACCTTTGACATTCGGCTCTTCATTAGTCCCGGGCACGAGCGCATCCATAGTGAAACCAATCGTCCGGTCATGCGCGTCTGCGATGGCGAAAAAAGTCGTCTCGGGCACGGCTACCGACCCGCCGGTTAATATGTTGCCCAGCCCTTCGTTCCTTACCTCGCTTACAATCTGCTCGCCTGCCTGTAAAAGACCGTTGTCGCTAAATATTATACTCTTCACGATTTCATCGAAGGCCCGCTGCCCCAACCCTTGCTCCTCCACCGGCTGAAAAATCTCTATCTCAAGCTCCCGGCCTGCCGCAAGCTTACAGACACCGAAAATTATCTCAAAGAGACCCAATTCCGACTCGCTGACACCTACCTTTATCTTCGCCCAGTCAACGATATGAGCCCCGGCTTCCGTCCGGCCCGTTTCAACAACGTCTTCTTCTCCAATGTGCCCACGATTACGTATAAACCGCTCCTGCGGGGTGCCCGGCTGTGAAGCCAGCAGGTAATGACAGCGAGCGTATGGCCGTGCCATCCCGCTGCCGGCCAGAAAAATGCTGCTCACAGCAAAACTGTTTTCCTGATATACCCATTTCCCCTCACACTGCCAACCATTGCCCAATGGCATTGAAACCGACAATCCTGAATAGCCCAATTCAATGGGTGCCGACAGCCGAATTGCGGATCTCTGGTTTACTAACACCTTGGCTGCTAATAATGAAATCGCCAAAACAGCCGGCAGCGCAACCTTTTCTGCTATGAATCTTCTTTTCTTATTATCCGCCATACTGCCGCCAATATAGTGAATACGCTTAAGAGACACAAGCTCTCTGTCAGATTAAGAGAAAATACCGTGAATCGTAAGCTATTGATGTTCGTCGCTTACTGCGGGTCGGAAGCAACTGATTCATTGACGACAGTATTGCCTTTGCGGATGACCCTGTAATAAAGCCATTTCAAAAAGCCGCTCGCGGCAAAGCCGCAGAAAATTAAAACAAACGCGATTTGAAGACTCCATATCACAAGCCAGATAATTACAAGCGACCAGATAAGGTGCGCGAAGGGTTTTTTGCCCCTCATATATTGATTGATAACATGTGGGTAGCGGATTCGACTAATCATCAGCACCGCTAGTCCCAGAGCAAGCACAGGAAGCAGATAAATTATGAAATGGCCGAGCAGCAAACTCGCCGCTGCCTGCACGCCTGAGCCGGCCCAAAGCTCAGGGACTGTCTCCTGATGAAATATAACTAGGCTCGCGATAACACCAGCCGCCGCGGGCGTCGGCAACCCGACAAAGCTCATATGAGCCGACTCATCCTCCTCGTTTTCAACATTGAATCGCGCAAGCCGAATCGCCGCACAGCTTAAATAGGCCGCTGCCGCCAGCCAGATAGTCCGTTCCATAAATCCTATTACAATAACCGGCGCGCCTGCCCCGGAAAATCCTGCCAGCTTCTGTCGGACTATCATGAGCATCAAAAATGCCGGTGCCACACCAAAGCTGACTATATCGCATAAGCTATCGAGCTGACCGCCGAAACTGGATGTGCTCTGGCTCATACGCGCCAGCCGGCCGTCCAGCATATCAGCCAACATCGCCAAAAAAATCATATAGCCCGCCATCGCAAAATAAGGGACCGTGAGCCGGTGATATGAAAACTCCCCACTCGCGGATACAGCCGCCTGGCTGGCAAAACTGATTGCGGCAAAACCGCACGCGCCGTTAACAATCGTAACCAGCGAAGGCAGTATGGCGATATACTTCAGCCGCTGTCTTCGCATCCGCCGTAAAAAACCCTCTTTCTTCAGTCTTATCGGCTTATGGTGTTTGTCTTTATCCGGCTCTGAATCACTCATATATACCTTACAATCGGCGTTAATCCGGCCTTTACTTTGTCTCCTGTTTTCACCAATACCTTGGCATTCTCGTGCATCGGCACATAAAGCTCGGTTCGCGAACCGAATTTTATCATACCGAATCGCTGGCCGCCAAATAATTCATCTCCCGCCCTCGTCCCGCAGACAATCCTGCGGGCAATCGCGCCGCTTATCTGCCGAACAATCAGCTTATCCGCCGGCTGTTCAATCCTCGTCAGCCAAAGGTCGTTCGATTCGTTCACCCGCCCCGATTCGGGATTCATCGCGTTGGTATATTTGCCCCTGTGGTATGTGATTTTCTCGACCCTCGCCCCGCACGGCGAACGATTGATATGAACATCAAAAATGCTCAAGAATATGCCGATTCGCAGGGCCTTGCCGCCTATAAATTCGTTTTCATCAACAACCTCAATATCGGTTACCTTGCCGTCAGCTGGCGCAAGTAAAATGTCTTTGTCTTCCGGCACGGCCCTTTCCGGGTCCCGAAAAAACGCCAAAGCCCACACAAAGACCACCCCCAGGGCTATTTCGACATATTGAACCACCCAGACCGGTGTTGTCGGATGTGCCCCGAACCAAAGCACAACCATAAACACTAACAAAGCCCCCGGATAAATCGCCACCTGCGGCAGGCCGTATTTCGTCAAAGGAATCTTCACGGAACCTATGCTAATTGTATTTTTGCAGTAATTCAAGCCCCAACAGCCGTCTGTAAACAAACCAGTGTTGATATTTGCTGGTTAAAAATATTTTCTAAAAATTCCTAAAAAACGCTTGACAGATTAGTTTGTGTATGTATAGTTAATATATAAACTATTATTTGCCGATAAGGAGATTGATATGGCTTTGAAGGAAGAACTCGGGTTAAAAACAGACTTCGCGTCGCCGGCACATGAGGCGCTTTTGAACATATATTACACCGCTTCGATAGTGAAAAAGCGAGCGGATGTCTTTTTCGGGCAATTCGGCCTGACAGACGTGCAATTTAACCTGATGAACCTGCTTTATTATGAAAGCGGCAAAGAAGGCGGCCTAAGCCAGGCACAAATCAGCAATATGATGCTTGTCAACCGCGCCAATATCACTTCGCTTGTGGACCGGATGGAAAAGGCGGAACTTGTTAGCCGCACCGCTCACGCAAATGACCGCAGATACAATATCATCAAGCTGACCGGCAAAGGGAAAAA
>CAYLYB010000171.1:0-4255 GCA_964387605.1 uncultured Pirellulales bacterium
GCAGGACGCGGTCGCGCCGGGCCTGGACAAGGTTGGAATTTACCTGCCATACAACGCCCTCCAGCACATGTTGTTTAAGGAGATGAAACAGGACGCCCTGATAATGACGTCGGGCAACGTGCCCGGCGAGCCGATGGTCACAACAGACAAGGGAGCGCTCGGCCTGGGTGTTGATTGCTATCTTGTGCATAACAGAGAAATAATCAACAGAACCGATGATTCGGTTGTTATCCCATATGATGACTCTCAATTTTTCATTCGTAAATCCCGAGGCTACGTTCCAGACCCGCTGCCGCTCCCCCACGATAAAATCCTCATCGCACTGGGCGCGGACATGAACAATGCCGGCGCAATCTCGATAGCCGGCAAGGCCATTGCGACTCAGCACATCGGCGACGTGAACCATTATGAAACAGCCGAATTCCTTGAGGGCTCGGTAAAACACCTCATGAAATTGTATGGTATCAACAAGCCGGACGCCGTGCTCGCTGACATGCACCCCCGCTATTCGAGCAGGTCGGTTGCAAAACGAATGGCCGCAGAACTGGACGTACCATTAACAGATGTCCAGCACCATGCCGCGCACGCGTTCTCTCTCGCGGCCGAGCATGGTTTGAACACCCTTAAAGTGCTGAGTTGCGACGGCACCGGATACGGTACCGACGGTATGATATGGGGTGGCGAAGCCATTGAAATAAACGGCGGCGATTGGAAACGTCTCGGCCATCTCAAATATTTCCCGTTGCTGGGCGGCGACAAGGCTGTCGAAGACCCGCGCCGCGTGGTCTTCGCGATAACGAGCCAGCTCGGAATCGAGCAGCCTTATTTTACCGGTCAGGAGGAAAGGGTTTTAACCGCGATGATGGAGAAGAGCATAAAGACGAGCAGCTGTGGCCGCGTCTTGGACGCGCTTGCATGCTGGCTTGGCGTATGCGAGCACATGACTTACGATGGGGAACCGGCCATGAAGCTCGAATCGTATTTGAGAAAAGGGTCTGTGAAATATGATTTCCAAGCCAAGGTTGACGCGGGCGTCGTGGACACGCCCGCATTGTTCAACCAGTTAAATGAATATGCCAGTCCGGGCGAGAAGCTGGAAAGCAAGAGGATCGCCGATCTATCCCGGAGCTTTGTCGAGGCGCTGTTCGAGGGATTGATTGAAGCGGCCAAACCTTCGGAATCGTTGGGATTCACGGGCGGGGTTTCGTACAATCTGGTCATCAACGAAATCCTTGAGACAAAGTTGAAAGGTAGAGAGGTAAAACTCATAACCCACAGGCGCGTGCCCAACGGTGACGGAGGCATAAGTTACGGGCAGCTGGCAAGCACAGTTGACCGCCACACACCGTGAAGATCAATGCAAAACGAATCAAAGCCTCTGGCTTTGAGGGATCAGGTGTGTGGCTCTTAATGGAAACGTACGTCTCCGAATCCAACAGGCATTAGATTATTATAAAGATGGATACATTGGGAGACGGTAGTTTGTATGTGTCTGGCGATTCCGGGTAAGATAATCACAATCGACGGCGACAAGGCCAACATCGAGTACGGGGAAGGGGTGGTTAACAAGGCCAACGTCTCGATGGTGGACGTGAAAATTGGCGATTATGTCCTGGTTCACGCCGGTTTCGCCATAAAGGTCCTTAGCGAGAAGGCCGCAAAAGAGACAATTGCCATCTGGGCGGAAATGCTGGAGCTTCAGGAGGAGCCCTAGTGCACGAATTTTCCGTGATTACCGCAATCGTGGACCTCGTAAAAGGGGAGATGGAGAAGCGCGATAACCTCAAGGAAGTGAAAGAAGTGGTTGTCGAAGTGGGCGAACTTTCGTTTCTATCGCACGACGCGCTTCAATTCGGATTCAAGGCGCTGGTAGAGAGCGAACCAAAGATTAATCTGGACGCGCTGAAATTAATCCTCGTGGCAGCCAAGATAAAGTGCCGCAAATGCGATTACGAAGGACCGTTGGAGATTGAAGATTCAGAGCAATATCATATTTCATTGCCGCGATTTGCCTGCCCGAAATGCAACGGCCAGATTGACGTTCTGGAGGGCAAGGAGTGCGTCGTTCGCAATCTTGTGCTTGATTTGGAGGACGACTGATGTTTGAAATGCGCGACAAAGAGATGGCCACCAAGATAATAGATAAATTGCGGTCGATGGACCTCGACATCAAGCTCATGCACGTTTGCGGCACGCACCAGGACACGCTGGTTCGCTACGGTCTTCTGGAAATGTTGGAGGGCGTCGGCGTGAACGTGCGTCAAGGCCCGGGCTGCCCGGTTTGCGTGACCACACCACAGGAAATCGAAGAGGCGCTGGCGTTGGCCAGGGCGGGCAAGACAGTGGCCATTTTCGGCGATTTACTAAAGGTGCCGAGCGAAACCGGCTCTTTGCTCACCACGAAATCGGAAGGCGCGGACGTGCGGCTCGTTTACAGCATCTCGGACGCCGTCGAACTGGCAGGGCAAGTTGATAACGAGATAATATTCATCGGCGTGGGCTTCGAGACCACTGCTCCGAGCACGGCCAGCATATTGCTTTCCAACCCGCCGGATAATTTTTCCGTGCTCAGTTGCCACCGTACGATCCCGAATGCGCTGCGCATACTGGTTGAATCCGGAAAGGTCGAACTTAACGGCCTGATCGAGCCCGGCCATGTAAGTGTCATCACCGGCGCGAAGATGTACGAATTTTTATCGAAGGAATACAAAATCCCGCAGGTGGTCGCCGGCTTCGAGCCCCTCGATTTTCTGATGGGCATTTTCATGCTGGCGCGCCAGATCAAGAACGGCGAGGCCAAGGTCGAGAACGCGTACGAGCGCGCCGTGACCTACGACGGAAACGTCAAAGCTCAGGAGGCAATGGCAAAGGTTTTCGAACCGTGCGATGTTAAATGGCGCGGATTTCCGGTGCTGCCCGGCACCGGCCTGAAAATTCGCAAAGAGTTCGAAAAATGGGACGCACGGATTCGTTACAGGGACATACTAGAACCGATTTGGCAGAAGGAGTTCGGGGAGCCGCCGGGATGCAAGTGCGGAGACGTGCTCCGGGGTGAGATGGAGCCGCAGGATTGCCCTCTATTCGGGAACAAATGTACGCCGGCCAGCCCGGTGGGGCCGTGCATGGTGAGCCATGAGGGCGGATGTACGATCGAGTATAAGTACCGTCGTCCTTAACGATTGAAAATTTTTAATAATGTATAATTCTATAGGTAGTCATTCTGAAAGGAGTGATAACATGAAACAAAAAATAATTCCCGCGATTGTGTGCTTGTTGTTGACCACTGTGTCGTTGAGTTTATTCATGCCGGTGACCATCGGCAGCCCGATAATGCCGATGCCCAGCTTTCCCGGAGGGAGCGGTAGCCCAGGTGACCCCTATCGTATTGCAAATGTAAGCGATCTTCAAAATATGAGTACGGACCTGACAGCGAGCTACATCTTGATTAATGATTTTGACGCGTCTGCTACTGCCGGATGGAACGGCGGTGCTGGATTCATACCGATAGGCGATAATGTAACTCCTTTCACAGGCTCCTTTAACGGCGATAATTTCACAATTTCGAATCTGTTCATAAACAATGCCAGTAGGGAATATGTCGGACTGTTCGGCAATGCATCCGGCTCTGCTAACATCACAAATTTGAACCTCGTAGACGTGGACATCACTGGCAACAACTTCACCGGTTCGATAGTTGGTTTCTTTTCGGGCCAAACCCTTTCCAATTGTCGTGTCACTGGTAATCTGATAGGTCAGAATTTTACCGGCGGAATCGGCGGTAATGTTTCTGCGACAGTATCACGTTGCATTGCAGACGTTGACGTTTTTGGAAACGCAACCATCGGCGGACTTTTCGGCTCATACGGAGACAACACGGTAACGGATTCCATTAGTTTTGGCAATGTGCACACTCTTAACCGGCAGAACATCTACATGGGCGGTCTGGTTGGGATAATGTATAACGCCAGCAGCATTGAGAAATGTGCATCTTGCAGTGACGTGACCGCAGAATACCTACCAATGTCTTCTCAGATGGGGCCTGTGGCCGGAGCAATCGCCGTAATGGAAGCCGGTACAAATGCGAGCGAGTGCTATGCACTAGGCGATGTAAGGGGGACCTATGTGGTCGGCGGTTTCGTGGGAAGAATGGAAGGAGCCCAGATCAGAGACTGTTATGCCATGGGCGACACTGTCGGCTGGAATATTGTCGGTGCCTTTGGCGGCATTGACTCGGGCTCCGGTGCGGATATTGTAG
>CAYLYB010000172.1:0-4254 GCA_964387605.1 uncultured Pirellulales bacterium
TCAGCTATAAATTCGCCGCTGAACAGGCCGAGACGGTTATCGAATCCGTTGACGTCCAGGTGGGCAAGGGCGGCACTTTGACGCCGGTTGCAAATCTCACCCCCGTATTGCTGGCCGGCACCACTGTCAGAAGGGCCAGCTTGCACAATTTCGACCAGGTTGCCCGCCTCGATGTTCGCGTTGGCGATACCGTCATAATCGAGAAGGCCGGCGAAATCATACCACAGGTCATCGAAGTAAAAAAAGAGCGAAGGCCCGCCCACGCGGCGAAAATAAAGCCCCCTCAAAAATGCCCCAATTGCGGCGGCGACGTAAAAAAAGATGAGGATGGCGTTTACCTGCGTTGCGTCAATCCGAATTGCCTTGGAATGTTAAAAGAGCGATTGCGATATTTTGCCGGCAGGGGGCAAATGGATATCGAACACTTAGGTGTGGCACTGATTGACCAGTTGGCAGATGCAGGCCTGGTCAAGGATTTCGCCGATATTTACAAGCTCGAAAAAGAAGACCTCATCGCCCTCGAGCGTATGGCCGAAAAATCCGCCCAAAACGTTATCGATTCAATCGAGGCAAGCAAAACCAGACCCTTATGGCGGCTGGTTGCGGGCCTGGGCATCCGTCATATCGGTTCCCAGACCGCGCAAATCATCGCCGAGCAATTCGGCTCGCTCGATGCTATCGCCAAAGCGAGTCAGGATGACCTTAAAATAGTCGAGCAAATCGGCCCGAAGGTTGCCCAAAGCGTATATGAGTTTTTCCGAGACGAAAAGAACGTCGCTGTTATTAAAGAATTGCTCGCAGCAGGTGTTAAACCAGAACCACCCAAAAAGTCAGCAAAGGCCAAAGCCAAACTCGCCGGCAAAACCATAGTTTTAACCGGCACGCTTGAAAACTTCAGCAGACAGCAGGCCGAAGAGGCAATCAGGCACGCAGGCGGCAAGGTAAGCTCAAGTGTGAGCAAAAATACTGATTTTGTCCTCACGGGCGAAAACCCCGGCAGCAAACTCGACAAGGCCCGTAAACTCGGCGTCAAAATCATCAGCGAAAAAGAATTTACGGAGATGCTGTGAGCGGCGACGAAAGATATATGCGAATGGCATTACGCTTAGCCGCAAAGGGCCTTGGCGGCGTTGAGCCGAATCCCGCCGTTGGCGCGGTGATTGTCAAAAATGGCAGGGTCATCGGCAGGGGTTGGCATAAAAAGTTCGGTGCCCCGCATGCCGAGATTAACGCGCTGAATGACTGCAAAAGAAGGGGGGTAAATCCAAGAGGAGCGACAATGTTCGTCTCACTCGAACCATGCTCCGATTACGGCAAGACCGGCCCCTGCACACAGGCGATTATTGCCGCGAAGTTGAAGAAAGTCGTTGTCGCGACAATCGACCCGTCGAAACACGCCAATGGCAGGGGTATCAGGCAGCTTAGAAAAGCAGGGATTAAGGTGGATGTCGGTCTGTATCAAGAGGGGGCGAAAATTCTTAATGCTCCGTTTATGAAATTCGCAAGAACAGACAAGCCGTGGGTTACGCTTAAGTGGGCACAGTCAATCGACGGCAAACTCGCCTGGGCAGGGTCGGGTAGCAAAAAAAACAGGTGGATAAGCTGCGACCAAAGCAGAAAAGACGCCCACAACTTACGCAGGCGGGCCGGTGCGATTCTCGTCGGCATCAATACCGTTTTAACAGATGACCCGCTCTTGACACCCAGGCCGAGCCGGGGGAAAAAGCCGCTCCGAATAGTCCTCGATAATCACCTCAAAATACCACTCAAATCCCAATTGCTCGCCACGGCCCTGCAAGCCCCCATTTTGATAGTGACGCGGAACAATACCATAAAGACTAAGGCGAAAAAAACTAATCAAATCAGGAAAACCGGTGCTGAATTACTTGCTGTTCCCCAAAAGACCAAATCGAATCTTAAATTTTTACTTAATCATTTAGGCAAGCTTGGCGTTCAGCACCTGCTCGTCGAAGGCGGCCCAACGGTAATCGTCTCCTTTCTCAAAGCCAACCTCGCCGATGAAGTCATCGTGTATATCGCGACGTTCGTTTTGGGCGATAAGGGTAATGCCGATATAGCAGGGGGGCTGAATCGGCTTGATAAACATTTGCAATTGAGTTATGTGGACATAGCTCGCTTTGGCGATGATGTGCGAATCAGCGGATTGACGCAAAATGGTTTCAAAATAAAACGTAACCCGTAAATACCCCCAGATGCCGTTTTATTGTAGAGGATTATCAAAATTCCGCAGCGCCTATATCAACTGATGCGCCGGCGATTCGAGGATTACCGTCCACATCATAACCGACATCTTCAGGTATGGCCTCATTAAGGCCGGCATCGATACATGGAGACCCGGACGAGAGATGATAACCTTCAGTTCCGCTATCAGCAATGAGCGGATCGGATCCGAAACAGTTCTTTCCTCCGAGCTGCTCGGTCAGACCCTGGATGCAGCAGTTACTTGCGTCGACCGTAACTCCATAAAACTGCGCCGGCTCATCCA
Source organism: uncultured Pirellulales bacterium (assembly GCA_964387605.1). Classification (GTDB taxonomy): domain Bacteria; phylum Planctomycetota; class Phycisphaerae; order Sedimentisphaerales; family Anaerobacaceae; genus Fen-1362. The sequence goes on from CAYLYB010000172.1 coordinate 2,507, forward strand.
GACCATATCGGCTCTTATTTCCCCATAAGATACAGTTGATAAGCGTGGGTGTGCTTTTGTCGTTATATACCCCGCCGCCGGCATAGGCGAAATTATTGGTAATTGTGCAGTTTATAATTTTGGGCTTGTTGTTTTCGTTGTATATCGCCCCGCCTTTTTCTACGGCCTTGTTTCTTGTGAATACGCAGTTTGCAATTATGAGATGACACTCCGAATTATGCATCGCCGCGCCGCTTTCTTCTGCGAAATTATCCACGAACACGCAGTTTGTAATTGTCGGCGTCCCTCTCCAAAAATATACTGCCCCGCCCTTGACACCGGAGTTTAGTTTGAAGACGCAATTGCTTATAGTCGGGCTGCCGACTTTGCAGTATAACCCGCCGCCCTGGGGCGGAATCTCGGTTGACCATCCGGCCCTGATTCCCTGCGAAATACCCGCCGTTATTATAAGTCCGTCAAGCACCGCTGTTTCATCGGTTCCGCTTGCGTTTATTACATGCATACAGTTGTCAGCTCGCGACGGATGATTACAAAGCTCCTCCAGGTTTTGGACTTCGACATCGTCATTGTTGATGTCTCCGCTTAGAATAGTCTGATACAATACTGGGTTACCGTCTTCCCATGTTCCTCCACCGCTTGGGAAACCGCCGTAGATTGCTACTTTGTTTTTTAAGTTGAAGGGATTAATTTTCTTTTTGGATGTTGTTTCTTTAACCTGGTCCGGCCTGTAAATCCCTTGAGCAACCCATATCTGGTCGCCAGCGGAAGCCGCATTTAGAGCGTCCTGAAGGGATTTGAACGCATCAGACCAGCTCGAACCGTTATCTGCGCCTTTGGCGCCGGCATCGACATAAATATATCTGCCGGAGCCCCGATTTTCCCGCCGTATTTTGGCCTGTGGAATTACGTCGGCATCGGGAGTTGGCTCCACAAAAAGTGTTATAGTTGAACCATCAGGGTCCCACCCGTTCGTATCGTATATATATACTACAAATCCAATTTTGGTAATGATTTCTCCACTTATGCTCGTTGAGCAGATGACGTTTGGCTCTTCCTGTTCTCCTAAATTAATAACACAGGGTCTATGACCGCTCCTTTCCCCCTTAGTGCCTATAATCGCACCAAGCTGAATCGTACCTTTTAAATCAGCAGGATTATTCCCATTGATTGAAAGAACACTAAATTTGAGCTCGAAATGGTCGTATTTGCCTATATTGATTCCGATCAGCGGGTCGTTGGGTTCCCAAGATTCACAAACTACTTCAATGCATCTTTCGTTCGATTTTGTCCCCGGAAAGTAAAGTTCGAATTCCACACCCGGTCCTGGAATATCTTTTTTAGCTGCAATACTAACCTTTGAATCGCTGTAGAAAGAGCCGAAGTGCAGTGACATCAAACCTTCATCCGACAAAGAGAAATTCTTCGCATTTATATCTTCGTTAAAAACAAGAATCGTTGAAAGGATGGATACTAAAAACAAAAAGAGTTTATTCGTTTTCATTCTTTTGCCCTCCCAAAGGGATTTTTTATATTTGCTTATATTTATATTCGCTGGATGTATATTTTGCAAGGTAAATTTACTGAATTATCGTATTTGTTGTTAAAAGCGGATTGTTATTGCTTATCGAGCAGTTTTTTGCTGCGGAGGATATGGTGATAGTGTTGGGCAAAGCGGTGGGCCTCGTCGCGAACATATTGCAATAGCTTCAAAACCGGCGAATGGCGGGACAGCTTTAACGGTTTCGTGC
>CAYLYB010000173.1:0-3375 GCA_964387605.1 uncultured Pirellulales bacterium
ACTTCGAGCCGGTCAATAAGCTCGTCGAATTCGGCGAAAAACACAATATGTTCATCCTCGGCCACGTCCTCGTATGGCACCACCAGACCCCCGACTGGGTCTTTCAGGATGAAAACGGCAACGACGTTGATCGTGAAACTCTGCTCAAAAGGATGAAGGACCACATCTTCACCGTTGTTGGCCGGTATAAAGGGCGCATAGACGCATGGGACGTCGTCAATGAGGCGGTATCGACGAGCGGCCGACTGCGCAAAACCAAATGGCTCGATATCATCGGCGACGATTATATCGAAAAGGCATTCCAATACGCACACGAAGCCGACCCCGATGCCAAGCTCTATTACAACGACTATAACAACTGGCGCCACCGCCAGTGTCAGGGCGTCATTCGCCTGGTCAAAGACCTTAAAGCAAAGGGTATTCAGGTTGACGGCATCGGTATACAGGGCCACTGGGACCTCGACGTCCCCGCGGTCGCCGAACTCGAACCAGCCATCAAGGCCTATTCCGTTCTGGACGCAAAGCTGATGATTACCGAGTTCGATATATCCGTGCTGCCGCTTGCCACATCGCAATCGGGCGCTGATATCAGTATCAAGGTCGACAGGCGGGACGAGCTTGACCCTTATCCGGACGGCCTGCCCGACGAAATGCAGAAAAAACTCGCCGACCGTTACGCGGAATTGTTCTCGCTGTTCCATAAAAACCGCGACCAGTTCAGCCGAATCACGTTCTGGGGCGTGCACGACGCGCACTCATGGCGAAACTACTGGCCCGTCGCGGGGCGCACCGATTATCCGCTGCTCTTCGACCGTCAGTTTAAGCCGAAGCCCGCCTTTTATTCCGTGATTAAGGTTGTGGAAAAAGATAAGTAATCGATATCGGATGATTAATTGAATTTGAGAATCGGCGGGGCGGTTGTCCCGCAGGCGATTGGAGGATATATGCGAAAAGCGCATCGGTTTATGATTATGGTTATATCATCCCTTGTTCTGGCAGCCGGCTGCTCGGGTCAATACGCGGAAAAGTTTAATAATCCGGTTATTCCCGGCTTTTACCCCGACCCCAGCATTTGCCGCGTGGGCGACGATTATTACACCGTGCACAGCAGCTTCGAATTTTTTCCCGGCGTCCCGATTTTTCACAGCAAAGACCTAATAAACTGGCAGCAAATCGGCTACTGCCTCACCCGCAAAAGCCAGCTTCCCCTGCAAAAGGTCAGGGCATCGGGCGGCATATATGCCCCGACGATTCGCTATCACGACGGCACGTTTTATATGATAACGACCAACGTGGATGGAGGCGGGAACTTTTATGTAACCGCAAAAGACCCCGCAGGACAATGGTCCGAACCTGTCTGGATTGACCGCCAGGGTATCGACCCGTCATTATTCTTCGACGACGACGGCACTGTTTATTACATCAGGCAGGAAGGCGGACGCAACGGCCATATCGCCCAAAGAACTCTCAATCTCGAAACAGGCAGACTCGTCGGCCCGTCGAAGAAATTATGGCCCGGCACAGGCGGTATTTGGCCCGAAGGGCCTCATATGTATAAAATCAACGGAAAGTATTACCTGATGATTTCGGAAGGCGGAACAAGCTACGACCACAGCGTAACCATCGCCCGCAGCGATTCGCCCTGGGGGCCTTTCGAATCGGATCCTAAAAATCCCATTCTTACGCATCGCAACCTTCGCAAGCATCCAATACAGGTTGTCGGGCACGCGGATTTGGTCAATACGCCCGATGGCTGGTGGCTCGTTTGTCTCGGTGTCCGTCCCCAGCCGCCGGGCGCTCGCTTTCATCACATCGGCCGAGAAACATTCCTCGCACCCGTAGTCTTCGACAGCAATGGCTGGCCTGTCGTAAATCAAAACGGCTCGATTGAACTCGAAATGACCGCACCGAAATTACCCCTGCATCCCTGGCCGAAAGTCCCCGCCAAAGATAATTTCGACGACAAAACGCTCGCGATGCAGTGGAACTATCTGAGAAACCCTTATGAAGCTGATTACTCCCTAATTGAACGCCCCGGTTTTTTACGGCTTCACGGCTCGGCCGTTAATCTCAGCGACCGGGATTCGCCCGCATTTGTTGGTCGTCGCCAGCTCGATTTCGATTGCACCGCCTCGACCCTTCTCGACTTCGAGCCAAAAAATGAAAATGAGGAAGCGGGTCTTACTGCCTTTGTCAATGACAAGCATCATTACCAAATCGGTATTACACTAAAGCAGGGCAAACGGCAGGCCTTTTTCAGAAAAGTCCTCAAGGGCAAAACAGTCGAACCCGTTAAGTATATTGATATTAGCCCAGGGCCTTGCACACTGACCATCAAGGCCGACCCTTTGTCTTATGAATTCTCCTGTGAGGATTCCTCCGGCAAAAAAGAGGTATTGGGCACGGCTAAAACAAAAGATTTATCCGTCGAGGCGATTGGCTTCGAAGACGGTATGTGCTTTACCGGCGTCTATTTCGCAATGTATGCAACTGGCAACGGACAAAAATCCACAACCCCCGCCGACTTCGACTGGTTCGAATACGTTTCCGCAAATTAAGCATTGATAAAAATCAGGTTTGTATAATAAAGAAGGGCTGCCGGTGTCACCTTTTAGAACGAATGAATGAAGTTCTTCGTGGTTATATCCTTGATAAACGCAGATAAATATGCTATGATATTGTTGTCTTTTTTTAATAATTAATTAAAACTATTGTGAGGTAAGGGTATGAAAAAGGTAAATACAGTTCTGTTAATCGCCCTCTTTCTTGCAGCAGCCAACGTGGGATATTCCGGAACCGTCGACCCTCCTTATCAGGTCGGCACCTGGTCAGGATTTCGCACCGCAGCGATTACTTACACTTTTGATGATAACTTGTCCCATCAGCTTAGTATAGCAATTCCTCTTTTCAATAATTATGGTTTCAAGGCGACCCTTTATACTGTCACCAGCTCAGGCTGGGTATGGCCTGCTAATTGGGCGGGTCTGCAAACCGCCGCTGCTCAAGGTCACGAAATCGGCAATCATACAGTTTCGCACCCCAGTAACTGGTGTTCATTGTCATCCGCAAGCCAAGAGTCTCAGTATGCGAGCTCGCAGAGCACCATTAACTCATATATACCCGGCAATCAATGTCTAACGGTTGCGTATCCATATTGCTGCGCCAACTACGAAAGCATGACCGCGACATATTTTATTGCCGGGCGAACCTGTTCAGGCTCGATTGTGTCGAGCACTCCCTCCAATTTCTACCAGATAAGTTCGTTTATTCTCGGCAGCTCCGGAATAAATACAACGGCAGGCATTATCGCGAAACACGACGCAGCAGCGGCTGCCGGTGGATGGGCCGTATATCTTATACATGCCGTTGACAGTA
>CAYLYB010000173.1:3385-4147 GCA_964387605.1 uncultured Pirellulales bacterium
GGAGGATATTCACCGCTTTCATCTACGATACTCGATGAGAGTCTTCAGTATCTCGATGCCAACAGGAGCACGTTCTGGGTGAATACCTTTTTAAACGTTGTGAAATATATAAAAGAGCGCAATAGTGTGTCGGTTACGGAATCATCAAGTCAGAGCAACAGTATTACCCTGCAGGTAACCGATACGCTCAGCGACACGGTTTACAATTACCCCGTAACCATACGCAGGCCTCTTCCCGACGGCTGGCTGGCTGCCATTGTTTCGCAGGATGGCCAGGAAGTGGAGTCATCCATTGTGGAGGTTGCTTCGGTCCAGTATGTTATGTTCGACGCGGTGCCGGATGGCGGAGACGTCGTACTCACAAAGGCACCGGCCGCTCCGGACGCCCTGACGGCTTCCGCGGGTTATGCAACAGTTGTGCTCGACTGGAACGACGTCAACGAAAGCGATATAGCGGGTTATAATGCGTATCGTTCGACGGCTTCAGGCGGCGGCTACAGCAAAATGAACAGTCTGCTTTTGAGTAATTCGGATTATGAAGATGTCAACATTCCTCTCGACACGCCTTATTATTATGTTGTTACAGCCGTAGATACGAATTCGACTGAATCCGCTTATTCGGGCGAGGTATTCGGCGGCTTATACGGCGATTTTACGGGCAACAACACCGTGGAGCTCGACGACCTTTCCGTCTTTCTCGATTTCTGGTGGCTGGCCGACGATTGCAACGATACCAACGGCGTTGACCTCGACGAAGATTGT
>CAYLYB010000174.1:0-4029 GCA_964387605.1 uncultured Pirellulales bacterium
AGGCGGTTGCCGACCTTGTCATAGTTTGAATAATCAAAGGTAATATTAACATCGTTGCAATCGTTGGTAATCTTTTTAAGCCGGTTGCCGAGGTCATATTCGTATTCGGCCGGCTGGAAACTTGCCGTCGCTCTTAAATTCCGGTAAAGGTCAACCTGCTTGACCGGCCAAGTGTGTATGGATACACTCTGTGCCGTGGTAAAGGCAGGCAGAAAACCGATTATTGGAATCCTTGGCGGTGTGTGTTCGGGCAAGAGCACGGCGGCGGCTGAATTCGCGAAACTGGGCTGCGCGGTAATCGACGCCGACCAAATCGCTCATCAATTGCTGGATGACGAGCAGGTGCGGGCGAAGATTGTGTGGTTGTTCGGGGAGGTAGTTCTGGACGACGGGGGTGGTATCAGCCGAGCGAAACTGGCTGAGGAGGTTTTCAGTGACGGCGAAAAATTGAAGAACCTGACGGATATTCTTCATCCCTTAGTTTTGGCCCGGACGGAGGAATTGATAGCCGAATACCAGGGCCGGGGGGAGGTGAAGGCGATAGTACTTGATATGCCTTTATTAGTCGAGGTTGGTTGGGATAAGCAGTGCGACAGTGTGATTTTTATCGATTGCAACGAGAAAAAACGGCTCGAAAGGGCCCCCAAAGGGGGTATTTTTGACTCCGAACAGCTAAAAGTGCGAGAAAATTTGCAAATTTCTCTGGACATTAAGAGGCGCATCGCCGATACTATTACCGATAACAATTCCGACTTATCGGGCTTGTCCAAACAAATCGCTAATATTCTCTCAGACATTGTGGATAACGGGTAAGCGGATTCTGGTTCAACTTACGTAGTATTTTACCCGGTTTGGGGATACCAAAATCGTCCAAAAGCCAAGACAGCCACGTTTAAACTGAGATAAGTAATTTGCTGCGGCATAATGGTAATCAGCGGAATGCAATTCAAAGCTTTGCCCCAAAAGGAGCGAAATTGAACTGCAATTAAAGACAGGCGCGAATCGGGGATTTTGGAGAGTCAAAAAGGCCCAGTATTAAATCCCGAAGTTAACGGCGGAAGGCGTTATTTGAACCGGACGCGATAAAGGTGAGGCGGGAGTATTGAAGCATTAGAGTTTTGTAATTAAAGACCCGCGAATTAAAAACACGGTAATATTCAGCTATTAGCAGGTATAGGAGAAACAATGGCCAAGGGAAGCGGAAAAGGCAGAAGAAGAAAAAAGGATTCGGCCCAGGAAGAAGCGGCTGTACAACAGACACAAAGCGAGGCAAAGATGGATACGGAAGAAAAGTCGAGCGGCGTTAGTGTTGCCAACGGGGGTAAAACCGAAGAGGAATCCACTCATGAGAAATATGAGCGGATAAAGAAGGGTCAGCTTTACCTTACTGATCTGCAGAAGCTGTCCGTATCCGAGCTGCACAGTATGGCCAAGAAAGACGGCATCACGGAATATACGGCCCTGAAAAAGCAGGAGCTGATTTTTCGGATTCTCAAGGAGAGGATTCGGCAAAACGGGCTAATGTACGGCGAAGGTGTGCTTGAGGTATTGCCCGACGGCTACGGTTTTTTGAGAAATCCGGACTATAATTACCTCTCCAGCCCCGACGATATTTACGTTTCGCCATCCCAGATAAGGCGATTCGGATTGCGGACCGGCAACACGGTATCGGGTCAGATTCGCCCGCCGAAGGATTCGGAAAAATATTTTGCACTGCTGCGCGTGGAGGCAATCAATTTCGAAGACCCGGACAAACTCGCCGAGAAAACGGTCTTCAGCGACCTTACGCCACTGCATCCGATGGAACGGATAATACTTGAAACCAACCCCGAAGAGCTGAATATGCGGATAATCGATATGATTACGCCGGTCGGCAAAGGGCAGCGTGGATTGATAGTGGCGCCGCCAAGAACCGGCAAAACGGTTCTGCTGCAAAAGATGGCCAATGCAGTGACGATTAATCATCCGCAGATAAAGCTGATTGTGCTTTTGATTGACGAACGACCGGAGGAAGTGACTGAAATGGAGCGCAAGACGGGCCAGGACGTCGAGGTTATCAGTTCGACGTTCGATGAGCCGGCAGCGCGTCACTGTCAGGTGGCCGAGGTTGTTATCGAAAAAGCCAAACGAATGGTTGAGTACGGGCACGATGTGGTTATACTTCTGGATTCGATTACTCGGCTGGCAAGGGCCTACAACTCGGAGATGCCGCACTCCGGCAAGATTCTCACCGGCGGCGTTGACGCCAGCGCGATGCAGATGCCGAAGAAGTTTTTCGGTGCGGCGAGGAAAGTTGAGGAAGGCGGCTCACTTACTATTTTTGCAACCGCTCTTATCGACACGGGCTCGAAGATGGACGAGGTGATTTTCGAGGAATTCAAGGCGACCGGCAATATGGAGCTGCATCTTGACAGAAAACTGGTCGACAGGCGCGTCTGGCCTGCACTGGATATCAGCCGGAGCGGAACAAGAAGAGAAGAGCTTCTGCTTGACCCGAAAGAACTTGAACTGACGTATCGGCTGCGAAGAGTGCTTAGCGAAATGAACCACGTCGAAGCGATTGAGCTGTTGAAGAGCCGGCTGGCCAAGTGCCGCACGAACGCGGAATTTTTGATGACGATGAACGTGGACTAAGGCATCAGTTCAATCGGCCTGGATACCGAATCATTTACAGACCTGCTTGCAGCGTTTACAGGCTCACGTCTTATTTGATTAGCCCCTTTCGGCCAATCCCTGTTATTGATATGCGCAGGCAGTGCGCTTTACATAGCGGGGCAGGTTTATTAAGATACATTTGTGGCGGCTGAGGCCGCCGGAACTTTTATTTGTAGCTTTGATGAATATGGCTGAAGAACTTTCCAAGGTTTATGACCCCAAGACGACCGAGCAGCAGGCCAACGAGATTTGGCTCGAAGGCAATTACTTCGCCGCCGAATGCACGGATGGAGACGACCGGCAGCCCTATACGATTGTCATACCGCCTCCCAATGTTACGGCTGCGCTTCATTTGGGGCACGCCCTGAATAATACGCTGCAGGATATTTTGATTCGGTACCACAGGATGCGTGGTTTCAATACGCTCTGGATGCCGGGCACGGACCACGCCGGGATAGCCACGCAGACGGTCGTCGAGAAGAGGATTTTAGCAGAAGAGGGCAAAAGGCGGACGGATTTTTCGCGAGATGATTTTATCGCGAGGGTGCAGGCCTGGAAGGACGAATACGAGGCGAAGATTATCGAGCAATTGAAGGCGATGGGCTGCTCCTGCGACTGGCAGCGGACGCGGTTCACTATGGATGAGGTTTGCGCAAGAGCGGTTCGGGCGGCGTTTTTCAAGCTGTTCAAAGACGGGCTGATTTATCGCGGCAAAAGACTGGTGAACTGGGACCCGGCGACACAGACGGTATTAGCCGACGACGAGGTGGAGCACGAGACGGTGCAGGGGCATTTCTGGTATATGCGATACCCACTTGTTGAGCCGGTTGAGATTGAGGGCAAGCGTGTCGAGTATGTAACGGTTGCGACGACCCGGCCCGAGACGATGCTTGGCGATACGGCTGTTGCGATGAATCCCGGCGACCCGCGGGCGAAATATCTTATAGGCAAGAAAGTTCGCCTGCCGATTGTAGGCAGAATCATTTTGATTATCGGCGATGAGCACGTTGTATTAGCTGATGCAACAAGCGAGGATGAGAAGGCGAAATTTTCGACGGGTTTTTTGAAAGTTACGCCGGCGCACGACCCGGACGACTGGGAAATCGGCCAAAGGCACAACCTGCCGGTGATTAACGTGATGGCGCCGGACGGCTCAATCAGCGATAAATACGACTGGGCCGACTGGGACGAGATTAAAAATCCCGACGTCGAAAACCTTATCGGTATGGACCGCTTCGAGGCGCGCGAGGCGATAGTCGAATGGTTCAGGCAGGAAGGCCTGCTCGAAGAAATTCGCGAATATACACACGAGGTCGGGCACAGCTATCGAAGCCACGTGCCGATTGAGCCGTATTTGTCGGACCAGTGGTATAT
>CAYLYB010000175.1:0-4003 GCA_964387605.1 uncultured Pirellulales bacterium
CGTTTTTCGAAGTTTTGCTTTTGTTCGCCGGCATCGGCGAGTGTGATAACGGCACCGGCCAATTCAGGTTCCTCGATTGCTGCGCAGATATCCTTTGGTGCGGCATCAGGTGTTGTGGTGAGTGTTCGAAAGAGTGCATCGGCGATTTTATTCAGCGAAGGGACGTCGAAATCCTTAGGGGAGATTTTGCCTTGAACATCGGGGAAGAGGGCAGGGTTGGCGAGGAGGACCTCGAGGATTTCGCGCTGAGCGGCGGCGGAAAGCCCGCTGCCGAGGGAGACGGGCGCGGTTCGAGACGGCGCGGAAGAGTCGGGATAAGCGGAGCGGGATTTGGCCCTTGTGATTCTTCTGTTAAGGTCGTTATTTATTTCTTTGGGTTCGAGGGCGATGATAGTGGAGATATGATTTATGATGAGTCCTTTTTCGATTGCGGAGAGATTTCCTGCGGCGATAGCGGTTGCAATGGCTTCGAGGTAATCGTCAACGGCCTGCTTTTTTCCTGCGATTGTGGGTTGGGAGCCGAGCGTTTCGGTGAGGCGTTTCCATTTGAACTTGAAGACGTCGACGGCGATTTCGATAATTTTTTCGAAGGGTTCTTTTCCTTTGGCGATGAGGAAATCGCAGGGGTCCTTTCCTTCGGGGACATTGGCGATGGCGATATCGATTCTTGAGGCCAGCGCGACCTGAAGTGCGCGGTTGGCGGCTTCGAGGCCCGCGACGTCGCTATCGAAGAGGAGGACGATTTTTCTGGCGTATCTTCGGAGTATTCTGGCGTGTCCTGCGGTGAAGCTTGTTCCGAGGGTGGCGACGACATTTGTAAGGCCGAACTGATGGGCCATAATGCAGTCGGTATAGCCCTCGACGAGGATAGCGGTATCGGCGGCGACGATTTGGTGGCGGGCGAGGTCGAGGCCGAAGAGGGAATTGCTTTTATCGAAGAGGGGTGTGGCGGGAGAATTAATGTATTTTGCGTTGTCGCCTGTGAGGGTTCTACCGCCGAAACCGATGACCCTGCCGGTGACGTCGGTGATGGTGAACATCAGGCGATTGACGAATTTATCGGCGAGTGAGGGGGCTGCGCCTGTGACGAGTCCGGCGGCGAGTAGTAATTGAACGGGGATATTTTTCTTTTGTGCGGAGGTAAGGAGGTCGTTATTTGAACTGAGGGCGAGTCCTATTTGCCATTTTTTGATTATATCGAAATCGAAATGCCTTTGCTGTAAATAGCATCGGGCGTCGGCACCTTTTTCGTTGTGGTTGAGATTTGCGGCGAAGTATTTGGCGGCCCAGGCGTTGACGCGGGCGAGGGCGTTGGGGTCGATACTTGATGCTTGATGCTCGATGCTGGATGCTTGATGACGGCGTTGTTCGATAGTTATGCCAGCACGGTCGGCGAGGCGCTGCAGCGCCTGGGGGAATGAGAGTCCTTCCCGCATCTGGACGAATTTTACGACGTCGCCGCCTGCACCGCAGGCGAAGCATTTGAAGATTTGCTTGTGCGGGTTGACGTTTAAGCTTGGCTTGTGGTCTTCGTGGAAAGGGCACAGGCCTACCATTTCGCGGCCCTTGCGTTTTAGCGCGAGGTGCTCAGCGACGACATCGACGATGTCGTTCGCCTGCTGAATGCGAGAAATTAGGGCGGAATCAAAATTAGGCATAAGCGAAAAGGGCGAAATCCCAAATATAATTCAAATAATCAAGTTCAGAATTACCTAAGCAGGCCGATACCCTACTATTAAGTATGGGGTAAATTTGGAACCCTCGAATCCGCTGCAGGCGGATCTTCAATAAACCCGCCCGGAGCGGATAAGCTCGGGGGCTAAACAAGGCCAAAGCTACCTATATATAGGACTTGAAAGGGGGAAAGTCAAGTAGGGGGTGAAAAAGGGGTTTTTAATACTGGTAAAGGGGGTTTGCAGGAATATGGACAGTGAGGCGAATGAGACAGAAGGGGGTTTAAAATTTAAAGAAAATAACTCAATGAACCGCATCAATTACAGGGATTATTTTGCGGTTGTTGAATCTGAAAGGTGTTTGTTAACAGGACCGAATATGGTTAACATAGGTTGACCTGCGAAGGTTTTGTTAACGAAGATAATGAAGTGTATAGCTTTAAGTCAGGGAGCGTTGATTATGAAGAAGTGCCCGTTTTGCGCGGAAGAGATTCAGGAAGAAGCCATAAAATGTAAACACTGCGGCGAGTTCATAATCGATGGGCCGATGCAGGGAGCGAAGACAAATTGGAAGTATAAGACGTCGGTAGTAGTAATCTCGCTTTTATTAATAGGGCCACTGGCCCTGCCTTTGGTGTGGTTTAATCCGAATTACAGCACAGCGGTCAAGGCGGTCCTTACGATATTAGTGATAGGATTAACATTGGGCCTGGGCATTATGATGATAGGGCTTTATGCGCATCTTTTAGAGCAGGTGGAGAAGTACGGGTTGTAAGGGCGGGGCGAGAGGGAGGGTAATAAAAAAGTGGCGGAGGGGGTTAGTTGGGGGTAGTATTTATGGGGTGTTTCGTTGGGGCAATCCTTATTAAAAGGTTTTTGAGGAGAAGTGAAAAATGAGTCAATTGAAAAGTGTGATTGGGATTATTGCGGGATTAGTGTGCGTTTTGGCGACGGTCGTTATTGCGGCTGAGGGGATTTTGGGCGAGTGGGAGTTTCGCAGCAAAATCGAGGAGAGGAAGATGGACGCGAGCATCAGCTTCAGCAAAAACGCCGACGGGACGTATTCGGGGACATGGTCGGGGCAGTGGGGCCAGAGTGAGCTGACAGAGGTTAGTTTCGCGGAGGGAAAGCTGAAATTCGTGCGGACGATGAACTGGGGCGGCAATGAGAGCAAGACGACTTACGAGGCGACACTTGCAGAGGAAAAACTGAAAGGAACGGGCAAAAGCGACTGGGGCGAATCGATTATCGAGGCGGTTCGGCAGGGCGAGGAAAAAGCGGAGGCAGGTTCGATTGTGGGCGGCTGGGAGATGACGATTACGATTCCGGAGAGGATTGTCATCGATAAGATGACGGTGACTAAAAACGAAGACGGGAGCCTGGCGGCGACGTGGGTGAGCGAGCGAGGGGAAAATACGATTGCGGATTTGAAGTGCGAAGAGGGGCGGGTTTCGTTTACCCGCAAAGGCAAGATGGGACAGATGGAATGGGAGAGCAGATACGACGGGGTGCTGGAAGGCGATGAGATTAAGGGTGTATTTATGAGCGACTGGGGCGAGATGGAGGTGAACGCCAAAAGGGCAGGAATGAGTGAAAAGCCGAAGGAGAGCGAAACATAAGCCAGTCGTGAAATAACTTTTTGATTTATTATAACCCCTCAATGCCGTTGGCGTTGGGGGGTTAATTTTTGTCGAGGAAATTGAGGATGTCGGCGGGGGTTTTGGCGAGGGCCTTTGCGCCGTTGTCGAGTAATTCCTGTTTGGGGCGGAAGCCCCAGAGGACGCCGAGAGGGAACATTCGAGCATTGACGGCGGTTTTCATATCGGTATTGGTATCGCCAATATATAGGAACTGGTCGGGGGGGATATTCAATTCTTTGGCTATTGCCAGCGCGGCGGCGGGGTCGGGCTTTAGGGGGACATCGGGCAGAGCGCCCTTGACGATTTCGAAGGAAAAGCCGGGCAGGAGCTTTTGGGCCATAGCTTTTGTGAAGCTGTCGGGCTTATTGGAGAGGATTGCCATAGGGAGATTGCGTTTCGCAAGTTCGGTCAATAATTGCGGGACGCCGGGGTAGGGCTTTGTATTTTTGTGCCAGCATTTGTCGTAGAATACTTCGGAGAGTGCGGCGACTTTTTTGACGGTTTGGTCGTCGCGGGCGGATTCGGGCAGTGCGCGGCGGGCCTCGGTTTCGACGGAATCGCCGACGAAATGCTTGAAGGCATCCATTGGATGGGCGGAGTAGCCGAATTGCTCGAGGGCGGTATTCATCGCGTCGGCGAGGTCGGTGAGCGTATCGAGCAGCGTGCCATCAAGGTCGAAGAGAACGGCTT
>CAYLYB010000176.1:0-4000 GCA_964387605.1 uncultured Pirellulales bacterium
TTCTTCGAGGAATTTTTCGGCGTCGAAGGTTCTATCGCAGGAAGCGCCCCATTTTGCCTGGAATTGCCAGTCATTGGCCATTTGGGAATCAACAACTTTGCCGTCAATCGCACCCGAGGGTTGATACGGAGCGCTGCTTTTCGGTATGCTGCCGTCGTCGAGTTCGAAGTGGCCGCATATTGTTCTCGATGATGGTTTTTCTTTTTTCAAATAAACGTCGTAATGGTCTGCAAGCATTTTTTTGGCGTTTTCAGTATCAATTTTGCCGTAGTATTTGTTCATAAGCTGCTCCCAGCGGACGCGGCGGGATACAGAACGGTCCCTTAAATCGTCCCAGGGCGCGTTAGTTTCCTTTCTGAGAATCTTGATATCCTCGGCGACATTCGAGCCGGTAAAGAAGCCATCGGTTTTTTTCTCGAGGTTATGGTATTCGAGGCCCAGTTCCAGCCGGGCAATCTCGCCGGTATTTATATCGCCGAGCAGCCAGGAGTTGGCGTATGCGCCGCTGTTATTTTCAATCATTATATCCGCCCATTCATCGATTGTGCCAGCGTATTGCATTGCCTTTCTGGCCCTTTGGAAAACAGGCGTGCCTTTGCGGTCGTAGCCGTGAAAATAGCCGATGGTTGTTTCGGTGCCGATGAGGCCTGCGGAGGTGATGAAGAAATCGGTAGCGCTGTAAATGCACGGCCCCCACGATTGCATAAGGATGCGGTTACCTTCTGCGGGAGCGAGGTCGATGATGATATTGCAGAACTGAAGGATGGCATACGAGGCCCATGAGTTATGTGCCATTACGATTTTTCCGTCGGCGGTAGCGTCGCCGGCAGCGATAAAGGCGATGCAGCCGGGGCCGTCGTCGCGTAATTTTTTCTTTTCCTGCGGCCACCAATACCACGCAACGTCGATAAATCCATTCATCAAGAGCATTTGGTCATAGGTGATATCTTTTCCTGCTGCCCGCATACCCGCCACCATACCCTGCATTTCTTCGGCGTATTCATGCGACAATTTGCCCTTGAATAGCTTTGCTGCCGCTTTTACAAAGAAGTCGATATCCTCGCCGGTCGCGAATTCCTGCAGGTATGTGAGTGTATCATAAAATTTTTCTATTTCGTCGGCGGTAAGGTATCCCCTCTGAAAGCCCCTTTCGAACGGCTCGCCCTCGATATGCAGGAATACCCAGCCGTTTTTTTCGTAGCTATATGCTTTGCTCAACCAAAGTTTTTGATTAGCGGCAATATCGGCGTCGCTGTATGTGACATCGAGAGGCGCACAGGATTGAATCAAAAGGGCCGACAGCAGTAAAGCTAAGGTGGTGATGCGGGTGTTTAAAGCCATATAACCTCCAATTGTATGTTCAAGCCGATTTTATTTCGGGCAATTATAGCTGGATGTATTCTTTGGGCTTGAAGTTTGTTTCCATCGTCCAGGTGGTTGCCTTGCCGGCTTTGAGGCAATAAATTACCAGCACGTCGTATCCTTCCTTGTCGACCCATTCTTTCAAAAAGGGATAATCCTTTACGACCTGCTTTTTCAGTTCGAGGTCTTCGAGCTGTTCGACCGAGCCGGCTATTCGGACTTGCCTGCCCTGGTCGGGATTATAAAAGCAAAGCTCGACATTCGAATTGGTTGAAAGCTGTTTGTGCACGTCCTTGTTCTCGCCGGTATTGAAAATGATGCCGTTCTCATCGGCACGATACAGCATCATCATCCGCACGTGCGGCCGGTTGTCCTCAGCCGTCGCCAGACTGAAAAGAGGGTTGTTCCTGATGAATTCAAAAACCTCATTTTTCGTCATTGTTTTTGACTCCCGAAATCAGGTTTTTTTGATGTGTTCCTGACCACCCATATAGGGCTGTAAGACCTTGGGGACGGTTACCGAGCCGTCGGCGTTCTGGTAAAGCTCCAGGAGCGGTATTAAAATCCGCGGGCTGGCAATAACCGTATTATTGAGCGTATGGCAGAACAGGTTCTTTTTCGTTTCAGGGTCCTTGTAGCGGAGGTTCATACGCCTTGCCTGAAATTCGTAAAACTTGCTCGCGCTGTGCGTTTCGCAGTAGTTACCCCGTGACGGCATCCAGGCCTCGATATCGTATTTTTTTGCCTGCCCCCTGCCCAAATCGCCGGTGCACACAACCGCGATGCGGTAGGGCAGTTCCAGCGCCTTCATCACGACCTCGGCATTGGCTAAAATCTCTTCGTGGTATTTGTTGCTTTGGTCGATACTGTTGGGGCAAATCACTACCTGCTCGACCTTGTCGAATTGATGTATTCTATATAGCCCGTATGTATCTTTACCGGCTGCTCCCGCTTCCCGCCTGAAACAACTCGACATACCGACGTATTTTAAAGGCAGTTCTTCAACATCCAGTATCTCGCCCATTCGATAGGCGGTCAGGGGTACTTCGGCAGTGCCGGCAAGATTCAGCTCGTCTTTTTCCATTCGATACGTCTGCTCTTCCGAGCCGGGATAATAACCCGTTCCCCGCATCGCCTCATCCTTCATCAATAACGGCACCGACATCGGCACATATTTTCTGGCGACCATCACATCCATCGCGAACTGTAATACGGCCCAATGCAATCTTGCACCGTCGCCTTTGAGGAAGTAGTTTCGAGTCCCCGCTAATTTTACGCCCCGCTCGACGTCGATTATTTCCAAATCCAGCCCCAGCTGCAAGTGGTCCTTCGGTTCGAAATCGAATTTCCTGATTTGGCCTTCTTTTCTGAGCTCGATATTTTCGGTATCATCCTTGCCCAAGGGCACATCATCATCGGCGGGTTGGGCCACCTGCAGCATCAGCGCGTCGAATTCCGGCTGTAACTGTTTGGCCTTTTCCTCGAAGGTCGGCTCGTCGGCTTTTAGTTTTGCCAATTGAGCCAGCGCATCCTGTTTTTCCTGGCCTGCTAATTTGGGTATCGATTTGCCGATTCGGTTTTTTTCGGTGGCGATATCCTGCAGACGCTGCCTTGCCGCCAATAATTCCGTATCCACCCGTATCAATCGGCCGATATCGGCGTCGAAGTGTTTGTTCTTCGCGGCGTCTTTGAATTGCTGCGGGTTTTCCCTTATTTGTTTTATGTCAATCATAGTATTTCTTCACAATCACAACATTATTTTGCCCGCCGAATCCAAACGATTCGTTCATTGCGATGTTGACGGGCATTTTTCTTGGCTTATTCGGCACGTAATCCAAATCGAGCTGCGGGTCAGGGTCGTGCAGGTTCATGGTCGGCGGCACGATACTATCGCGTATCGCCAGTACGCAGGTTATAAGCTCCGCCGAGCCGGCTGCACCGATTAAATGGCCCAGCATACTCTTGACGCTGCTGACGGGCGTTTGTTTTGCCCTTTCTTTGAAAACGGCTTTAATCGCCTTTGTCTCTATCGAGTCGTTTTCATGTGTGCTGGTGCCGTGGGCGTTTATGTAATCTATATCTTTATAACTTATCCCCGCATCCGCAAGGGCCAATTCGATTGCCTGTATCGCACCTCTACCTTCCTCGTGCATATCAGTGACGCGAAAGGCGTCGGAGCTGCTTCCGTATCCGATTAGCTCCGCCAGAATCGGCGCACCTCTTTTTTTTGCCGATTCGAGGGTTTCGAGAATTACTATAGCGGCTCCCTCGCCCAAAACGAAGCCATCTCTGCTGGCGGTGAAGGGTCTCGAAGCGGTTTGAGGGCTGTCGTTTCGAGTCGAAAGGGCGGTAAGCCGATTGAAGCCGGTAAGCCCAAGCGGGTGTATCATCGAATGAGCGCCGCCTGCGATTACGACGTCGGCGGCGCCGGTCTGAATCACTCTCATTGCCTCGCCAACCGACTGGGTGCTTGCTGCGCAGGCGGTGAGGCAGCTTCTGACAGGCCCGCGTGCTCCGGTGAGCATTGCCAGGTGAGCGGCGGGCATATTCGCTTCCTGCTCCAATTCGTGCATAGCTTCCATTTCTGCGCCGGCCACATCCGCCCATTTGGCCCAGTCCATCTGGTTGTTCTGGTTGT
>CAYLYB010000177.1:0-3991 GCA_964387605.1 uncultured Pirellulales bacterium
AGGTCTAGGACACCGGGTTTTCAACCCGGCAACAGGGGTTCAAATCCCCTTGGGGCTATTTTTTGCGGGGGCAATAAATAGAGCGGTTGAGCAGTGGAAAGTAGATAGTGGAGAAAAAACCATAATATTCAACTGCGGTCTAATGCTCAACTTTCGCCTGCTCAAAAAAAGGGCAATCTCGCCACTCCTGATTCACCCGCCTCTTCTTTGCGACAAGGCATTTATCGCATTGCAGGTCTTTACCGAAACCAATATATATGTAATGAAATGGACTAAACCTGCCGCTACTGCAAAACATAAGAGCAGCCACGTAACCTCAGAATAGGAGATAAAAGCCCTGTTTATGTGTCGAACAAACGCATATACGCATAACATAGGTGCCGTGACGAACAGCATAGTCAGCATAAGCGCAAAAGCGTATACCATAAAAAGCATCATCGGCAGCTCTTTGGTCTTTATTGAATGCCTACGAATAAACACGTTGTAATCTTCCGCGAATCCTATGACCATATTCAATGCCCAGTAAAGATTGAAGACCGGAATGAATAAAAACCAGACGGCTTTAGCCGGTGAGGCAGTTACCTTGCCATTCTGGATAGCGGCCCACATCTTGTAAAAGAGCATTAGCTCTATTAAGACACTGGCCGCGAGAAAGACATCCGCCGCCGCGAAAGTTGTAATCAATGTCGATTGAGGTTCCTTTCTTAGTGCGAGCATCAGGCCCAGCGCAGCGAGAACAGCCGTAACAATGCGCACCACCGCCCACAAATAAACAAATAGCAGTTTCGATAACGCCTTTGATTTGGACTTTTCTTCCTTTACCGGCTCCTCGCTTTTTGCGGGAGGCATTTCGGGTGCCGCACTTTTTACCGGGGCCGATACAGGTTCTGGTTTCACAATTCTTTCGCCAGCTTCTACAGGTTCGGGCCCAGCACCCATCGTGGGAGGCGCTTCGGGCTCAGGGCTTTGGGCGGGTGGCGCTGCCGGCGGCGGGGGCTCTATCGGCTTCGCACTTTTTACAGGCGGTTGTTTCGGCTCAACGGCCTTTGCCGATGGTTCTACTTGTTGTGGCTCGGCCTTTTGTACCGGCTCTTCTACGGCCTTCGGACTTGTTACGGATGATTCAACGGCCGGTGCCGCCTCTACAAATGGTTCGATGGTAAAGGGCTTGGCACACTTGGGGCATTTTGCCTGTTTGCCGGCGTTTTTCTCACCCGTGTTGAACTTTACCTTACAATGAGGACACTGCGTTTTCATCACATAAATCCTTTACTCTTAACGTTTCAGGATTTCGCTCCCTCCATAGGCCGATTTCAACTCCATGGGTCATTTTAACATATTTTAAGCCGACTCGCTTTGATTTTTCATTTGATAGTCACCATTTTCCCAAACCGGCCACGCTTCTACCCGCGGTGAGCGTGTGGAACCCGCTTCTCGGCCTCGGTACCCCGATTATTTCGGGATTGAGAAGGCGAAAGTCCTGATGATTTCGCTGGTTTGCCCTGATGCGAATGCTGCATAATCCGATTTTGCCGTGGGTTTCCACGGACAGTCTACTGTTGTTACTGAGCATTACCGGCTCAGTAATCCCGCCCAAATCAAAAGTTCGGCTCGGTTTGTCAGATGAAGGATTCTCCCTTCGACTCTATCCTTTCATTTTCAGGACAATAGCGATAATCAGCACTACGACCCCTACACCTATAAGTATCATGTTTAAATTACTCATCAACAGCATCGTTTGCCTCCTTAATATATTGAAGATCTATTATTTCATTCCTCCGCATTATTTTACAACAGTGGTATTTCCAGGTCAAAAGAATACTCCTTCCTGCCTGGTTACCCCTATTATTGGGGGATTGAAAAGAAAAGACCGAAAGAAATGTCCCAAAACGCCTTTTTGATTACCGCTCCGGCGTTTATATACGGCTCGTTTCCATTTTCGCTAAGCCGTCAAGGCAAATCTGCGACCACGTCTCCATCGTATCGCGGGCCTGCTGCAATTCAGGAATGCTCATAAAGCCCATCTGCGTAATCATCTGCTCCCGTCTATCGACCTTCGCAGCATCCAAAGTCCACAAGTGCACGATTCCCAGATGCACCTGCCCGACCTCGTTCGAATCGTCGTTGAGAAGCGCAATAATTTTGTCCGTATGCTTTGCCTCCACGACCACTTCTTCAGCCACTTCGCGTCTGACGGCTTCGAGGTAAGTCTCGTAAGGATCGGCACTGAAAAGCGTCCAGTCAACTGGGTTTATGTGGCCGCCTATGCCAATCGAGCGTTTTGCGACAAGTCGCGTCTCGCCAGCACGCTTGCCTCGCACATAACTTAGATACTTACCGTTGCAACCCATAATCACATACGGGATAAGCTGCTTATAAGAAGGGTCTGATTCGGCCTGCGACCTCAGCATAAAACGGGGAACACCCTGAACAAACAGCTCGCCGACATAACGCTGGACATCCATCGCAAGGCCGTTGAACGCCCCCGCCTGCTCAAAGACCTTTCGCTCGACAACCAATACCTGTTCCTGCTGTGCCATTAAATCCTTCTGCGGTTTTACCACCCTATCGAACTCTCGCGGGACACGAGAGACGATTCAGACGGCCATACCGGAAACCTCTGTTTCAAAAACCATTGTGCCGTCGACGATGCCCTGTATATAGGCCTCGTATTTTCGGCCCTTGCGGAACTTCGTGATTTTGCCGAGAAGCAACAGGCGCTGCCCCGGCTCAACGGTCGAGCGGAACTTGGCCGAATCGATGCCCAAAAAACCGATGAAGCCATGCTCACCGTAAACCTGGTGAACAAAAAAGCTCAACAACTGCGCAGCTGATTCCACCATTATCACACCCGGCATAATCGGCCTTCCGGGAATGTGTCCGCGGACCCAGAACTCCTTGTCGGTTACGTCCTTGTAGCCCAGCACCAAAAAGTTTTCCTTGTCGAACCATAAAATACCGTCTAACTGCTGCATTTCATACTGCTGGGGATTGATTTTGCTTATGGTCTGGCGGTCGAAGACCGGCTTGGCCGACAAGTCTATCTTCGATAAATCAAATAATAAGGGAGGGGGCATCTAAATTTACCTCTGCAAATAGGGATATCGCGCAATAATCATCCAATCCTCGACCCGCAAAGTATTGGCAAAAACTCCCTGCGAGCCGGAATATGCTCAAATGCCTTAATCCGGGGCACTCGGTTTTACTCAGTGGACCTTATTTCCAATATTTTATTGCGGACTTCCTGAGCGGCTTGCTTTATGGTCTGCATCTGCTTGCGAACACGCGTCCCTGCGGCCTTGTTTCCGCCTTCGGCCTTGTTGATATCTGCCTCTATTTCTGCAACCAGCACTTTCAGGTTTTCGTACTCTTGCATTGAGATAATCCTCCACTTGGGCGGTTAATAATCCTTGTTTCGGTTTATTTTGGCTGCCTGAAAATTAACCATACAAACAGGGTTTGTCAAAGAAAATCGCCGATTTTACAAAAAAAACAGCTATTAACAAAAACCGGCTAATGACCCAGTTTTTTCGTCAATTCCGCGATTCTTTTGCCCCAGCGGACACACATCTTCTCCACCCTGCCATCGGGCTTGCCTATCGATACCGGCCCGTAGTGGTCACCCTGGGGGTCGCCCTGAATGACCATTCCGCTGATAATCATCGCTTCAAGGATGCTTAAAACGGTGGTTTCATTGCCCCCGCCTATATTGGCCGAACTGGTAAAAGCGGCCCCTACCTTGCCGTCTAATTGGCCGTGTTTGCTCACGGATTCATCGATAAGCTGCTTAATCTGCGCCGCCATCGTCCCGTAATAGGTAGGCGAACCCATCACTATCGCATCGTAAGCCAGCAGGTCGTCGGCCTTGACCTTATCGATGCTCTTGCAATCCGTGCCCAGTCCCGCGTCATTCATTGCTTTGGCAATCATTTCCGCCATTTGCTTGGTATTGCCGCTTCTCGAATAATAAACAACCAATCCCTTCGCCATA
>CAYLYB010000178.1:0-3979 GCA_964387605.1 uncultured Pirellulales bacterium
TTTGAACCTGCCCTCGTATCTGCGAATAAGGTCGAGTATTATTCGATTGGCAGGCAGGTAACACTTGTTCGCTACCTTCCTGCATATCTCGGCGTTTTTAATATCGTCATAATAATCGCCGTGGCTGTCGAATACCGTATAGTGCCTTAGTCGTCTGGGCTGATGAACTTGAAAGTAAAAACAAACCGAAGCCATTCCGTGGTTCCCGTTTCTTAGTGTGCTGTGATTGTCAATCCTTTTTATACGGTTACGCCGAGCGCCTCTTCGTATATCTTCGCGCAGCGCTCTGCGGAGTCCTGCCATCGTAGTTTTCTCACCTCGTAATTGCCGTGACTGCGTAATGTAACGCCAAGCGGCGGGTACTGAAGAACCGCGATGATTTTATTCGCTATTTCATTGACGTCCCAGAAATCCACTTTCAAAGCGTGCATCAGCACCTCTGACACACCGCTCTGCTTGCTGATTATCACAGGCACGTCGTTATCGAGCGCTTCCAGCGGTGCTATCCCGAATGGCTCCGATACCGAAGGCATCACGTAAAGGTCTGCCATCTTGTATATCTTCTGTACGTCCTCGCCTCGCAAAAAGCCCGTGAATAATACCTTGCTCCCTATCCCCAATTCCGCCGCCATTTCAACCGCACGATGCATAAGGTCGCCGGAGCCGGCCATCACAAATCTTACGTTGTCCATCTTTTCGAGAACTTTTTTCGCGGCCCTGAGGAAGTAATCTGGCCCCTTCTGCATTGTGATTCTGCCTAAGAATAATACTATCTTTTCATCCCTCTTTATTGTGGTATCACCGATTGGCCAGTTATGGCCCCCGTTTCTTTCGACTCCGTTGTAAACAACCTCGACCTTGTCGCCGCTCACTCCGTATCGGCTGATTATTATGCTCCGCGTCAGGTGGCTCACCGCGATTACCCTGTTCGCGACGTGCATCCCCATTCGCTCATAATCATAAATCACCTGGTTGACGTTCTCGCCGCTGCGGTCGAATTCTGTCGAGTGAACGTGAACTATTAGCGGCTTGCCCGTCATCTTCGCTACCGCCACGCCCGCCGGATAAGTCATCCAGTCATGAGCGTGAATAACGTCGAATTCTTCATTAACCGCCAGGTTCACTGCAAGGTCTGCGTATCTTTGAACCTCGGTATACATATCACCGCTGTAGTCGAGATTTCCCACAAATTGACCCGTTTGCCCGTGTGACGCCCGTATTTTGGCTAAGGATTCCTCGATTTTTTGCTGGTATGTATCCGCCGTCAAATATGGCGACAGCGGCGAGGTCAGAGCCCTGAACACTACATTTTTCAGTGGCCGAACCCTGAATGGCGTATGAGAAGATAGCTGCATTCCCGGGGTTATTAATTTCACATGTGTCGCATATTGCGTTTGAGCTATCGTCGGCAGAACGAACGTGATTTCCACACCCATCTGGTCAAGAGCCTTAGTCAGACCATAGCAAGCAGTTCCCAGCCCCCCACTGATAAACGGCGGAAACTCCCAACCCAACATAAAGACTCTCATTTCGTTCCTCGTTGCTTATCTTCTGTAACTATAAAATTGCTAAAGACTTACGATTAGCCGGCTATGTGCAGCCGATACAAAAAGAGCATGAGTCGTTCACGTAGACCACTCATAATAAGACGACTATCGTCAGAACAATAAAGATTCTTAATCAGGCCCAGCTATAAAAACTCCATATAATATGGCCGCCACTGATATAATAATCGGGAATTTACCGCCTTATAGATGAACAAATTTTGCTCAAACTGGCAGCAAATAAGGTATTAAGGATGATTTTACCGGTCGAGTGTATGAATTTGCTGCGTTTTTTAAACTAAGGAAAAATTACCTAAATTATTAGTTTTTTCGAAGCTAAGCTATCAACTTCATCTCTAAAGACTGATAACTAAGAACATAAGCGTGTTATCAAAGATATCTTATCGGAAACTTAAACAAGAAAAGACATAAAAAAGGCCATCCCGTATTTCTACGGGACGGCCTTTTTGATTTTATGCCTGTTCATACATAAGCTGAATAATTACAAGAGCTTATGTAGAGTTGATTACAGGTCCTGTGCCTTAATAGTGCTTCTGCGATTGCCCTTTGCTCTTCTTGCGGCGTTGTCGAGGATAGTATAGACAGCATCACTAATAGCCCCAATCGACTCAGCAGAAGTCATCATCTTTTTGCTTTTATTGTAGGCCTTAATTTTGCTGGCGACAACTAAAACATCCCTTTGTTTTGCCATGACCAAAAATCCTCCATAATCTTAAGTTTAGTACCATAAATATTAAGTTTACATTCCGACCCACACTATTGAGCCGACCAGTTAAAAGACAGTTATTGCCCAAGAGGCGGCCTTTTGCAACAAAAAAATGCGTTCTAATGGAAAATTTTTAACAAGCACTTTTTACCGCGGAAGACGCGGAGATAACAGAGAATTTCTTTGACACGGATTAACACTGTTTTTTTTAACCACAGATTTCACGGATTCCTTAACCACAGAGAACGGGGAATATTTCACCACTCCCAAAGGGACGCCTCTTCCCGAAGGGATGCTGCGCAGGCGGAAGAACGCGAAGGGCCACAGATTCCGATCATTTTTATCGCTAATACATTAAGTCTATAGACTTGATGGTAAGCTGAAAAAACGACAGAAAAGCAGGGTGTAGTTCTTTCTATATAGTTTGTGCTACAAAAGGCATAAGAAGGAAGACAGCTCCTTCTTCGCCGATGGTTATTCTCGATAATAATATCTGCGATAACCGGCCGCTTCGGCTGCCGGGTAATGAGACTACCCTGCCTTATAAGGCGTCGGCCGAAAATATAAATGTGAAGTCGAGTAAGGCACATCGATTTACTTAGCCACAGAGGACACAGAGTTCACCCCTCTACGCTGCGCTTCGCCGGGGCAGGCAGAGGTTTTCTCGGCTT
Organism: uncultured Pirellulales bacterium; assembly: GCA_964387605.1. GTDB lineage: Bacteria > Planctomycetota > Phycisphaerae > Sedimentisphaerales > Anaerobacaceae > Fen-1362. The sequence continues at coordinate 2,943 of CAYLYB010000178.1, forward strand.
GGCGTTCTTCGGTAAAACCTTTTTCTCAAAGCGAGCTTTTTCAAAAGGGTATTGCCTCGTCCGCAGATGCGTTGGATCGCCTCTTTTAGAAACCGAGCAAGGCGCTACCTGTCAATGACACCTAGTGCGGAACAACGCAAAACATTTTATTATGACCCCCAGCACCCCTGCCAAAGACTTACTGGGGCAGGCAGGACTGGGTGCTAAACGATGCGGATTTCGCTATCGCTCAACACGGGACGAAGGTTTCGGCCGAATAATTCATATTGAGTATTGCGTACCGAGTACTGCGGATAGACTCAAAAGTCCTAAGCACTAAGTTCTAAACTCTAAACAAATTACAATTACCAAGGCACGAAAGTTTAAAACGGCCGATTCGGCCGAAGGCCCCGCGATACGCGGGATAGTAGAGAGTTGAACAGGAGAACAGTAGATAGGGGGTAGGGTTTAGGAGATAGGGTATAGGGGATAGGGGGTAGGGTTTAGGGGATAGGGTATAGGGGATAGGGGATAGGGTATAGGGGATAGGGTATAGGGGATAGGGTATAGGGGATAGGGTTTAGTGGATAGTGGATAGCGGATAGACCAAAAAATCCTAAGCTCTAAATTCTAAATCCTAAATAAATTCAAAGCACCAAATAAAAAGTCTTAAAACGGCCGATTCGGCTGGGGTCGAGGAAAAGACAATGTTGACGAAAAGAGGGGAGGTGGGTATTGTGTGGAGAGGGAAATTAATTGACAAGGGCCTTATTATGACTGTGAGAACAGCGAAAACAAACACCAAGGCAAGACCTTTTCTTAAATGGGCAGGTGGCAAGGGACAACTAATTCATGAGATAGACAAGCGTCTGCCCAAAGAGGAAATAATCACAGGTGGAATAACCACATATGTCGAGCCATTTGTCGGCGGCGGAGCAATCTTTTTTCATGTCGCCAGTCTATTTCCTGAAATCAAGCGTTTTTACCTTTTTGACATAAATCAGGATTTAGTTAATTGCTACGACGCTATTAAAAACAACGTGGAAGAATTAATCGGC
>CAYLYB010000179.1:0-3977 GCA_964387605.1 uncultured Pirellulales bacterium
TACTCCGAATTCAGCCACGGGCGGATAAACCATGCCTTCCGTTCCCGAAAGGGATTGCTTACGCCAAATGGATGCTGCGCATGCGGCGGAGAAAAACAGGTAACTGTCCCCTTGTGTTTTAATCTTCGAAGGGCAGGGTGGCCGAATAATTTGGGGCTTCCTTAATAATATGTATATCGTGTGGGTGCGATTCGCCTACGGATGCAACGCTGACGAGCACAAACCTGGCCTTGGTTCTCAATTCTTCGATATTGGCCGTGCCGCAGTATCCCATACCGGCCCTGAGTCCGCCAACCATTTGATAAACGAAATCACCGAGCGAGCCGCGATAGGGGACGCGACCTTCGACGCCTTCGGGGACGAGTTTTTCCTGGGCATGTGTGGCTTTTTGCCCATATCTTTCGGCTGAGCCCTTAACCATCGCTCCCAGTGAGCCCATTCCCCTGTATTCCTTAAACTGCCTGCCCTTGTATATCACCAGTTGGCCGGGGCTTTCTTTAAGGCCTGCGAAAAGTGAGCCAATCATCACGGTGGAGGCGCCTGCTGCGATTGCCTTGGTAATGTCGCCGGAGTGTCGAATTCCGCCGTCGGCGATAACGGGGATTTTATATTTGTCTGCCACGGCGACGCAATTCAGGATTGCCGATACCTGAGGCATACCGGTTCCTGAAATAATTCTTGTTGTGCAGATGGCGCCGGGGCCGATTCCTATCTTGACGGCGTTGACGCCGGCTTCGATTAAATCTTTTGCGGCCTCGCCGGTTGCAATATTGCCGGCGATTACATCGATGTCATAGTCGCTTTTGATTTGCTTTACTGTATCGATTACGTTTTGGGAATGGCCGTGAGCCGTATCGACTACTATTACATCGACCTCGGCGGCTATGAGGGCCTCGATTCGCTCGTAGTCGTGCACGCCGACTGCGGCACCGGCCCGCAGCCGGCCTCTTTTGTCGCGAGCGGCCAACGGGTAGCACTCGACCCTATCGATATCACGCATTGTAATCAGGCCGGTAAGCTCACCTTTATCGTTGAGAAGCAGCAGTTTCTCGACCTTGTGCTCCTGCAGGATTCCTTTTGCCTGTTCGAGGGTCGTATTCGAAGGGCCTGTTACGAGGTTCTTTTTCACCATTACAGTATCGATTTTAACATCATAGTCTTTGAGGAATTTCAAGTCTCTTCGAGTCAGAATGCCGCGAAGTTTTTTGCCCTCGACGATTGGTATTCCGGAGACGTTTTGTTCTTCCATAAGCTGCTGTGCTTTTCGGACAGGTTCATCCGGCGACAACGTTACGGGGTCGAGGATTACGCCGTGCTCCGAGCGTTTTACCTTCGCTACTTCGCGTTGCTGTTCCTCGATAGTAAGGTTTTTATGAATGATTCCGATGCCGCCTTCCTGGGCGAGTGCGATTGCCAGGGAGGCCTCGGTAACGGTATCCATTGCAGCCGAAACAAGGGGTATATTGATTGTGATATTATTCGTGAGGCGGGTTTTTGTGTCTGCCTGGCTTGGTACGAGGTCGCTTCTGGCGGGGATGAGCAGAACATCATCGAAGGTTATACCTTCTGCGATAATTTTGTTCTTGTCCATTTTGTTGTTCTCCGGGGTTATTGCTGGTCTGGCCTCTTTTAAGGGCGATAGTATAATGGCGCATAATATCAGCGTCAAATCTATTTTCTGCACGAGATTCCTGCGGTTATAATGAAAAAAGCAGGGAAAACCATTTTTAGCGCCCAATTTGGAGGTTATTGGCCGTCTAAATTAGTGAGAGTGTGGCTCTCGCCGGCCGGTTTCGACGCGTTGGGAGATGACAAGTTAATGACGGAAAGTGAAGACAAGCAACTTGTAGAAGCTGCACAAAGCGGTGACGGTGAAGGTTTCACTGAGCTTTGCAGGCGTTATTACCCCGCTATGGTTGCGATTGCCCATGCGGTACTCGGCGACAGGCATCTTGCCGAGGACGCCGCCCAGCAGGCGTTTGCCACTGCGGCGGTGAAGCTGTCCGGACTGCGGCATGCCGAGAGGTTCGCGAACTGGCTTGGGGTCATCTGCAGAAACGCGGCAAACGACATCGGTCGCAAAAAACAGGTATTTTACAATGCCGATGTACTTTCGAGATTGCCGGCCGGACAGGACGACCCGCCTGAGAACGATGCAGTCAGAGAGGGGTTAGCTCATCTTAGCCCGGAGGCAAGAGAGGTGATTTACCTTCGTTACTATGACGGGTTGACATACGAACGGATATCAAAGGTTCTGGGTATTTCGGAGCAGGCGATAAACGGCCGGCTGCGAAGGGCCAAGATAAAGATTGCTGATTATCTGAAGCGAAACGGTTTTTCAGAGGTGTAATAATGAATGAGCAATATGAGAAATGGCTGGATGAACAACTTGCCAGGACCGTCAATTCCGGTAAGGTCGCGTTTGATGCGGCTAAGTGGAAGCAAAAATACTCGAGCGAGTATCAGGCCCTTGTATCGCGAGCGGGAAGCCGCCCGAATGTCCAGCGATTTTCGTGGGTGCGTTTGATTGTCAGGGCAGCCGCTGTAATTGCAATCGCAGGCCTTGTGATATTTCTTGCGTCTCGCCGGTCGGAGAAGCGTGTCGAACCAAGGGTTGTCTCCAAGTCCGAACAATCTCCGGCAATGCTGATGTCACGCCTGTCGCTGATGCTCGCATACAACAGGGGCGGCATGGACGCGGTTGATGAACAATGCAAAAAGGCGTTCGAACTGCTGGGACAGAAAAACACAAAGGTATCCATCAACGAATTGCTGAATGAGAATGACGGCAAAAAGCCGGGAAGGGAAAAATTATGAGGACGGCTATTAAGAGTGTTTTGATTGGCATAGTTCTGCTGGCAGCGGTGAGGCAGACGTTCGCTTACCCGCCGGACAATGCAGCGGTGCTCTACTACAAGAGCTTTATGCTGCTGGAGGAGCCCAATGATGCAGTCGGTCGGATGTTAAGAGACCTTCAGGATGGTAAAATCGGATTGAATGGGCAAATCCGGCGATACGTGGAAAGGAACCGTAAGGTCATAGGGGAAATAGTGACGGCATCGGAAATCAAGAACTGCGACTGGGGCTTTTTGGATATCTCATTTGATACAGAGCTTCCGCATCTTGTCAAATGCAGGCAAATGGCATACATTCTCGCCGCCGAAGCGAAAATACTCTCAGAAAAAGGCGATTACAAAGAGGCATTGGAGAGATGTATCACGATTCACAAGATGGGCATACACGTTGGAGATGATACGATAATTCAGGGATTAGTGGATCACGCAGTTGGTGATTTGGCAAACAAGCGTATCGTGGAAATTCTGCCGGAGGTCTCGCAAGATTGTGAAATGCTCGAGCGGCTCAGGTGGCGGCTTGTCGAAGTATCCAACAGACGTTCTCCGATGAAAACGGCGATAGCGAATGATGAGGAACTCTGCTTGAAGCATATGAATAGGGAGGAAATAGCTGCTATGATTGAGGCCGATGCCAGCATTATACCTAAGGACAAGCTGGATAAGGTTCTCCAGGGAGATGATGAGTTCTTCGCCAAGGCGAGAGAGTATTGGTATAGTGTTATGATCAGGGTACAGAGCATCTTTGATTTGCCTTACCCGGAAGCATATCAGAAAGCCGAAGATTTAGAACTGGAAGTAAAAAATACCGCAAAGGAGAAGCCCGAGGCAATTATAGCGGAATTTTTGGTTTCTTCGATTTATCGGGTAAGCATGCTCGAAGCAAGGTACAAGACGCACCACAACGCCGTCCTCGCGGGGATTGATATTTATTTAATGAAGGCCAAGACGGGCAAATTGCCGGATGAGCTGCCGGAGGGATTGGCGAAGGATATGTTCAGCGGCAAAGATTTTCTCTACGAAAAGACGGATACCGGTTTCACCCTGAAATGCCAGGGCAAAGACCTGGCCAAAGACATCGTTCACCAGTACGAGTTCAAAGTCGCAAAGTAATTTTTTGAAATG
>CAYLYB010000180.1:0-3956 GCA_964387605.1 uncultured Pirellulales bacterium
CGACCCCTCAGGGGTACCGGTCAAAGGGGCCAAGGTTGTCTTTCCCGATCTCCAGATGCAGGTCACCACCTCCGACGAGGGAACGTTCACGGCAACGGTGCCGCCCGGCACCCATCGGGTGGTGGTCACCGCCGAGGGGCTCGCCCCCCTCGATGAATCCGTCGAGCTCGACGAATCCGCAGCCATGAGCGGCTTCGAGCTCCTGATGGAGTTTCCCATGGAGGAGGTGGTGGTCACCGGGACCAAGACCGAGAAGCTCGTCGAAAAGGCGCCGGTCAAGACCCAGGTGGTGGGACGGGAGAAGATCGAGCGCAAGAAGGCCTCGACCCTCGCGGACACCCTGGAGAGCACGTCCGGTGTACGCGTGGAAAACGATTGTCAGAACTGCGGCTTCACCCAGGTGCGGCTGAACGGCCTCGAGGGGCGCTATACGCAGATCCTCATCGACGGAAATCCGGTCTTCTCCAGCCTGGCGGGAGTGTACGGGCTCGATCAGATTCCCGAGGAGATGATCGAGCGCGTGGAGGTGGTCAAGGGCGGCGGCTCCGCGCTCTATGGCGGCAACGCCGTCGGCGGGGTCGTCAACGTGATCACCGCGCGGCCGCGGGAGAACTTCGCCAAGTACACACTGAGGGGCGGCGCAGTGGGCATGGAGGAGCCGGAATTCAGGCTGGGCGCCAACGCCGGCGTGGTGAACGAGGAGCGGGATCTGGCCCTCCATGTCTTCGGCGGCGCGTACAGCCGCGAGCCGTGGGACGCCAACGGTGATGGTTTTTCCGAGATCGGCAAGGCGCGGCAGGTGATGGCCGGCGCCGAGACCTACGTGGACGTGCCCCACGACGGCGAGCTGCAGCTCAAGTTCCACGTGCTGCAGGAGAAACGACGCGGCGGGGACTCGTTCGACAAGCCGGAGCACGACGCGGCCATCGCCGAGTCCATCAACACGCGGCGATACGGCGGCGAGCTGCGCTTCAAACAGCTCGTGTGCTCCCACTTCAACTACGAATTGGGATACGGACTGGCCTACACCGAGCGCGACTCCTACTACGGCGGCGGTGGAGACGTCACCCTGGATAATCCGCCGACGGCCGAGCAGTGGGAGGTCAAGCAGGCCGCCCTCGGCGCGTACGGCCGCACGAAGAACCCGGTGCACACCGCGGACGCGACCATGAACTTCGCTTACACCGCGCTGGGTGAGCAGATCGTCACGGTGGGAGGGCAGTTCTTGTCCGACGGCCTGGACGATCGGTTTCCCGGATACGGACGCCAGGTGGACGAGCGCTACTGGGATGTCGCCGGTATCCTGCAGCACGACTGGATGTACACCGACTGGGCGGAGACGGTGATCGGCGTCCGCCTCGACAAGCACAGCGAGCTCGACACCGTGGTGGTCAGCCCCAGGGCGGCGGTGATGTTCACGCCGTTAAAGTGGCTCCGGACGCGGACCGCTTTTTCCACGGGCTTCAGGGCGCCCCAGGTGTTCGACGAGGATCTGCACATCACCATCGTCGGTGGTGAGGGGCAGATCATCTACAACGCCCCCGATCTCGACCCGGAGCGCTCGTACAGCGTGGCCCAGCAGGTGGAATTCGATTTTGATTTGACCGATGATTGGAATCTCAAAGCCGGCGTCAACGGATTCTGGACGCGGATCAACAACGCCTTCGTCCTCGACGAGGACGACGACCCTGCGACCCTCGGCGAAATCGAGATGTATCGGCGAAACCGCGGTGCGACCACGGTGTACGGCGCCGAGCTGGAGGCGGGCCTGGTGTATGGCGAGACATGGGGTATTGAGACCGGGTGGACCTGGGAGCGTGCGGAGAATGCCGAGGCGGATCCAGATTTCGGGACCAAGACCATCTTTCGGACCCCTGAGACCTACGGCTTTGTCGAGACCTGGGCCAAAATCCTGAAAGGTCTGGCGCTCTCGACCGTGCTCGACATCACCGGGCCCATGAAGGTGCCCCACTACGCCGGCTACATCAGGGAGGACAGGCTGGAGGAGTCCCCGTGGTTCGCCGACTGGAGCGCGAACGTCTCGTACAAGATTGATCTGAAGCACGACCGATACCTCACGCCGTTCGTGGGTATCAAGAACATTCTGGATTCGCGGCAGGATGACTACGACAAGGGACCGGATCGGGACGCCGGATACATCTACGGCCCGAGGCTGCCCCGCTCGTTCTTTGCCGGTATCAAAGGCGGCATCTAGCGTAAAAGTAAAGGAGATAGAAATATGTGGGAGATATTCGAAAAAGGCGGATTCATCATGTACCCGATCCTGGCATCGTCGATCCTCGCCCTCGCGGTGATCGTCGAGCGCATGATCGTGCTGGCGAGAACCAGGATACCCGGTGACAAGGAGCTCACCGACCTCTGCGAGAAGGCGAAAGAGGGCCTCACCAAGGAGGTCGGCGAGCTCATCGACGCGGGGCAGACGCCGATCCACAGCGTCATCGGCGCGGTGTGGCGGACCAAGGGGGACGAGCGCGCGAGGGAGAAATCCGCCGGCATCGCCGGTGACCTCGTCCTGAGGAGCCTGAACAAGCGGCTGAGGTGGCTCTCGATCCTCGGCTCCCTGGTTCCGCTGATGGGGTTGCTCGGCACGGTGCTCGGGATGATTCGCGTCTTCTCCAACGTGGCCGAGGCCGGCGACGTGAGCGACATCAGCCTGCTCGCGAGCGGCATCTGGGAGGCCCTGCTCACCACCGCGGCGGGCATGTCCGTGGCGATTCCCATCCTCCTCGTATTCTACTGGCTCAGCGGCAAGGTGGAGAAGGTCGCCTTCGAGATGGCCCACCAGGGCGAGGCATTCATTGCGGCCCTCAGGGAAGCGGAGAGCGTAAAATGATCAAGTTTACAGAGCAGCGATCGAGCAACCCCGGGGATGTGAACCTGACACCGATGATCGACATCATCTTCAACCTGCTCATCTTCTTTCTCATCGTCGCGGTCATCTCCCAGAAGGGGTTGAACCTGACCTTGCCCAAGACCTCAACGGCGGAGAAGCGGCCCGACAAGAGCCTGGAGATCACCGTCACCGGTGACAAACGGATACTCTTTGACGGGAAGGAAATCGGGGAGTCGCAGATCGAGGAGGCGTTGCGCAGGGAAAAGAACAAGGCCGAGGGCGAAAAAGCGGACAACATCCTCCTGAAGGCGGACGTGGATGCGCCGTTCGGTTTGTTCGTGACGGTGATGGATACCGCGAGAAAGGTAGGGCTCACCAACCTGGTCATCGCCACCAAGCTCAAGCCTGACGAAAAAGGAGGTGAATCGTGAAGAGCGAATGGATATTCCGCGGCGCTGTGCTCCTCTCTCTGGCCGCGCACGGTGTCTTGCTGGCTTTCAACGCCCGAGGAGAGGCGGGATTGGCCGAACGAATCGTCAAGATCCCTGTCATGATCGAGGCGGAGCCGCCGCCGCCGCCACCGCCCAAGCCGCCACCCGAGCCGGAGGAGCCGCCCGAGAGGAAAGCGAGACCCAAGCAGCTCGCCAAGCGCATAGACAAGGTGATCGAGGGAGAGGGCCTCAGAACCGGGGAGCTCGTGGAGGCAGAGGTCGGCGACTACGAGGAAGAGGTCGCCCCCGAGCCCGAGCTGCCGCCGGCCCCACCGCCGCCGCCACCAAAACCCAAACCCAGGCTCGAGCCCGAGGTGGACAAGGTGACGCTCGCGAGGACCTATCTCGCCCGACTGCGCGACGAGCTCATGGACCACAAACAATACCCCCTCTCCGCGCAACGGATGGGTGTGACCGGTGCCGTGACCGTCTCTTTCGTGGTGGGCCCCGACTCGTCGTTCTCGCGCATCGCGGTCAAGCGCTCCTCGGGTTACGACATTTTGGACAAAGCAGCCTTGGCCACGGTGACCGAGCTGAGCGGCAAGCTCCAAAGGCCCGAGGCGCTCGGTGCAGGCGAGCTGAAGACATCCGTGGTGCTCAGATACGAGCTG
>CAYLYB010000181.1:0-668 GCA_964387605.1 uncultured Pirellulales bacterium
AGAATTCCGGATTACTTCATAGTCGATGACTTCGAGAGTTATGCCGACACAGATGAGTTGAACTTGAGCTGGCTCACAGACCCTCAAGATACCGGCTGCACAGTATCCGGCACTAGCGCTACTCTTACTCTGAATTCCGGAGCAATGCAACTTAGCTATGCCAATGACGGTTCAGGACTGGGCGATCCTTTCTCAGAAGCAGTGTTAGACTACGACACAGGCGGTCTTGATTGGACTGGCAATGGGCTTATAGCCGAAGTACCTCAGATACTTTCGATTAGTCTCACAGGAAATTTGGCTAATGATGCAAATGACCCTTACGACCAGATGTACGTTGTGTTGGAAGACGAAGATAACGATGCAGTCGTTTGGACAAATCCTGATACGAACATTCAGAAGAAACCTCGCACTATGGAGGTGTTGGTATCTTTGGCTGAACTGAGCACTCCAAACGTGGACCTGAGCAAAATCAACAAACTGTCCATAGGATTTGGCGAAAGGTGCAACGTTGTCTATACGGAGGGCGGCCTTGGAACTGTGACAATCGACAACATACGGCTATCCCGGGCAAGATGTCTGCCTCAATACGGCCCCGATGCCGATTGGACCTACGATTGCAATGTAGACTTCGATGACCTTGGCTACCTTGCGATAGACTGGCTTATGAC
>CAYLYB010000181.1:678-3906 GCA_964387605.1 uncultured Pirellulales bacterium
AGGGTCTCGCCCGGCGATGCCAACCTTATACTCTGGTATGAGTTTGAGGAACCTAACGGTAATATCGCGGTAGACTCTGCAGGCGACTATAACGGCACCGGCACCCAACTCGGACCCAATGCATGGGATACTACAGGTGGCTACAATGGAGGCGGATGCATCAACTTTGAATTCGGCTATAACGGTTTCATGGATGTCCCGATTGACGCTATTAACGCGGCACGAGCCAAAGGTGCCTTTACTATTGCACTATGGGTAAAGGTCGATACAATAAATCTCCCGTCAGGCGAGTGGCAGACACCTATAGAAGTTCAGGACAGTATCGGCACCGAATTATTAGTATTCAGAATCCCGACACCAACTCTTCCATATTACGGCTTCGGTCCACAAGTATCATTCGGGGTGGGTAACGAAGAATCAGCAGATTTTGTTACCAGCAACCTGAGAATGACAGACTTTGGCGAGCGCTGGAACCATTATGTTTTTGTTCTGGATGCCACAGGCCCCAACACTGTTTTTGGCATTTATCACAACGGCGAGGTCGTAGATGTCAACGACAGCACCACAATACCTATGATTGACACTGTCGGCTCGTTTCGCCTGGGAACGCGTGACAGATGGTGGGGTTACTGGAGCGGCAGGATTGACGATTTCAGACTTTACAACCGCAGGTTGACACAGAACGAAATTGAATACCTGGCGAGTAACCATGTCGGCGGCGTGATTGATTTACCTCTTATTGAACCCACGAATCTCAACACTGCCGGCACACCGCAGAGGATTAATCTCGGGGATTATGCAGTATTTGCAAACCAGTGGCTGGAAGAAAAGCTTTGGCCGTAACCCTAAGTTGCAATGACGTTTTCGAGGCCTGCAACGACTTTTAGTTGCAGGCCTCGCTTTTTTATATGATTCATCAGGCGCGAATATACAACGCTTCACTATATCAAGGGCTTTTACGGTTTATCAGATGATGACTGATTTAGCTTATAATCTTGCAGTTGCTTTTGAATCTCATCGGCCATCGCTTTATCGCCTGAAACGATAAACAGGTTAAGTGCTTTTTCAGCAGCTTCTATTGCCCGCTCCATATCGCCGAGAGCCGCGTAAGATGCCGCCAGTTTTGACAGCACGTCGGGTTGATTGGGATTTATTCTCAAAGCGTAATTATAGTGTTCTATGGCGATATCGTGCCGGCCATTTTGTGACTGGGCAAAGGCAATATTCAAATGCGTATAAACAGAATTCGGGTCGATCGCAAGAACCTGACTCCATTTTTTAATCGCCTCATCAACACTACCCTGCTCGGCATAAATTGCGCCAAGATAATTCAAAGCTGTTATATTATTGGGACTGCTCCTCACGGCCCGCTCCAGGTTCACTTTTGCCAGGTCATAACTGCCCATTTTGTAATAAATATCTCCGAGTATGTAATTAACACCTGGAAAATCGGGCCTGATTTTTAAGGTAATATTAAAATGTTTTATGGCCTGTTCATAATCACCCTTCACAGCCAAAGCCAGGCCTAAATTGGCATTGGCATTGGGATGGTATGGTTCAAGCTCCAGGGCCTTTTCCCACTGGACGATTGCTTCGTCGATTTTGCCCTGCTGCCTCAACGCCATACCCAAATTATTAAGGACGGCAACATAATCCGGCTTGATTTGCAGCGCCTTATTAAAATTCTCGACTGCCGAATCAAGCTCGCCCTGCTCCTGAAGATAGCAGCCGTAATTATTATGTGTCACAAAGTTGTTTTTTGTTATTTCAAGAGTATGCTCGAAAAGCGTCTGAGTATTTTTCCAGTATGACAATTGCATTCGTGTGCCGATTAGTAACACGACCAAAACCACAGATGCAGATATGCCGATTATCACTTTTTTGTATTTCCAGCCGGCAGCAACATCGGCAATTCCCCATGCGAGCATAATAAATATGCCTATTGAGGGCAAATAGCTGTATCTGTCGGCCATTGCCTGCGAGCCAACCTGCACAAGACCAATGACAGGGACAAGAGTTCCCAGATACCAGAGCCAGCCCACCAAAAGAAAACGTTTCTTTACCGCCAGCCGGAATACAATTGCGGTTATCAATATAAGAGCCGATGACGCAGCTATCGGCTGCCACACCGGCAGTGAATTGCCGGGATGAGGGTATAAAACGGCCAGTCTTAACGGATAGAACAATTTAATGATATAACCTATATAGGCAACGGTGGCGTTCGAAAGGCGAGTGAGAAAAGAATAATTTTCGCCGCGTATCATCGCCCCTGCATGCCGTTGAACAGCAAACGTGATTATCGAAGAAACCATCGAAAACAAAAACAGAGGAATCTTTTCAGCTATTAGCCGGCAACACGCTCTCTTATTGTTTTGTTGACCCCATTCGAAACGACCCAAAGGCCAATAATCCAACAAGAGCAGGACAAAAGGCAGAGTCACCAGCATTGGCTTGGCCATCAGCCCAAGAATGAAAAATAAAACGACCAAAACATAACTTCGCACATTCGGCTTTTGAGAATACGCGATATAAGCGGCTATTGTCAGCATCCAGAAAAGTCCGCTTAATACATCTTTGCGCTCGGCAACCCACGCTACGGATTCAACGTGCAGAGGATGCAGAACAAATACCGCTGCAACAAAAAAACTCCGCCATACGGCTTTCGTCGTCTTACGGAAAATCCCGAATAACAGCAGGGTATTGGCAATATGAAACAATAAGTTAACGAAATGATGCCAGAAGGAATTCGTTGCGAATAGCTCGATATCAAGCATGTGGCTCAGCCAGGTCAGGGGATGCCAGTTTGCCGTAAGGTCCGTTTCGGTAAAAGACCAGATAAGCCCGTCTTTTGAGAGGCCTTTCAAAACATGGGGGTTCTTTGTCACATAATCAACATCATCATAATCCACGAAGTCATTATGCCTTATCGGCTCATACGCAATAAGACTCAGCAGGACCAGTAGCAGGCAGATAAGAAGAGGTTGCACGGTTTTAGTTTCAAGTTTCATATGATGAAAAATACACTCGATTCCCAAAACCATCAAGACGTTTTTCCGGAATTGCCAGACAAAGCACTTGCGGGCGTGAGTTGGCGCACACACTATTTATTACCCGGCGTTTTCCCCGTCGGGTTAAGGCGTTATGGCAAAGAAGCTATCTTTTAAAACTCGACGCGTATTCCGCCAAAGAGCCAGTGAGTGTTGTAGTTGCTTCTAAACTCGCCGCCGT
>CAYLYB010000182.1:0-3867 GCA_964387605.1 uncultured Pirellulales bacterium
ATTCATTTCTGCCCCAGCCGACGATTGAGCCGTCTTCTTTTAACGCAAGACTATGGTATCCGCCTGCTGATATGGCGACAAAATCGTTTCCTTTCGGCTGCATGGTCTGGCCGTATTCGTCATCTCCCCAGCCGACTATCGTGCCGTCTTATTTTAATGCAAGACTATGGTAAAAACCCGCTGATACGGCTGTAAAGTCGTATCCTTTAGGGAACATTGCCTGGCCGTAATCATCGTCCGCATGCCCTTCTAAAATAAAGCCGTCAAGCGAGCCGTCCTCCCTTAGAACCACAACATGCAGGTAACCGGCATCTACGGCCACAAAATCCGCGCCTATGAAATCTGAAACGCCTTGACCATAGTTATCAAGCCCCCAGCCAAAGACTGTGCCGTCCTGTTTTAACGCAAGACTGTGTGCTCCACCTGCGGCGATGGCGATAAAGTCATTTCCTTCTGGCGGCATACTCTGACTAAACTTGTTTTCGCCCCAGCAGACTATGGTGCCGTCTGCTCTTAAGGCGATACTGTGAAAACCTCCCGCGTCTATCGCAACAAAGTCGTTGCCCGCTGGTGGTTTGGCCTGGCCATCATTGTTTAAGCCCCATCCGGTTATGGAACCGTCTTGCTTTAATGCAAGATTGTGGTAATCGCCTGCAGCTATCGCGACATAATCGTTGCCTTCGGGTATATCTGTCTGTCCATATTCGTTGTCCCCCCAGCCGGCAATCGAGCCGTCTTTTTTCAAAGCAATACTGTGAATTCGACCCGCAGCGATAGCGACAAAATCGTTTCCCGCAGGAGCCGTGGCCTGGCCGCAATTATTAAATCCCCAGCTCACGATAGAGCCGTCTTCTTTTAAGACAAGACTATGAAAACCACCTGCTGATACGGCGATAAAGTTGTTTCCCTCGCACGGGTCCGCCTGACCGTATTTATTCCAGCCCCAGCCGACAACGGAACCATCTTTTTTTAAACCAAGACTATGATAGTAACCTGCGTCGATGGCGGCGAAATCATGTCCTGAGCAGGGGTCCGCTTGGCCATATTCATTGTATCCCCAGCCGACAACAGAACCGTCTTCTTTTAATGCAAGACTGTTATGACGGCCTGCTGCTATCGCGATGTTGTTGCTATATATACCCGTATCTATGTTTATCCCTCCCCAGACGACGATTGAGCCATTGCTTCTTAGCCCCAGACCAAGATAACTACCTGCTGCAACGTCCACAAAATCGTTTCCCAAACAAGGGTCAGGTTGTCCATAACTGTTTTCGCCCCAGAAAATGATTGAGCCGTCGTTCTTTAATGCAAGACTGAAAGAATTGCCCCCATCTATCGAAATAATATCGCGATACGGGTGTGAATCTATATCTATCGCGCCCCAGCCGACGATTGAGCCGGCAATGACCGGCTGTATCGAGACGACAGCCAGCACTAAACAGATTGTGATGATTGCGGTTTTCATAATACAATCCTTTCAAAATGAATGATTACATTGGAACTGCTCAGGTAACGCACCTGGGCCATATTGGGCGGATGGTCAGAATTCAACCGCCTTCTATAATATAAAGTCCTGAATTTGCTTTGTTTGTTACAGTACAAAGCCGTTTTTTTGCGGATTTTGTGCGCATTATCGCCTTGCCTTCCCTCAGCAAAAAGACAACCGCGCAGGACAAAGCCCGCGTAAAAATAGAAAATTAACTTTTCACAAAGGCAGGAATGTATGAAGTGTTTTTGATAATTATGATGGCAACTAAAAAATTATGAATGATTGCAATTTTTCACCTGCCTTATATTGTTATTTAAAACATAAATGGTTGACTTTGCAAGAAAATTTTTGTGATTTTTTAAAAAATTTTCTAATTATTTGTCTTTGAGGATATTTTCGATTGTTTTAAGCTCCCCGGCCGTGAATTTCAGGTTATTCAACGCCGCAATATTTTGCTCAATTTGCCCAACTTTACTCGCGCCGACCAAAACGGAGGTTATTCGTGTATCCCGCAGCACCCACGCTAAGGCCATCTGTGCAAGCGATTGGCCTCTTTTTTTCGCTAATTCGTTCAGCTTGCTCACCTTTTTCAGAACCGGTTTTGTGATTTGCTCTTTTTTAAGAAATCCCTGCGGTTTCGCTGCCCGGCTGTTTTTCGGTATGCCCTTAATATATTTGTCCGTCAGCATCCCCTGCGCAAGCGGCGAAAAAACGATACAGCCGATACCCTCTTTTTCTAATACATCGAGCAGCCCGTCCTCAACCCACCGGTCGAGCATCGAATAGCGGGGCTGGTGAATCAGGCAGGGCGTGCCGAGACCTCGCAAAATCTTCACTGCCTTGGCGGTCTGCTCAGGCCGGTAATTCGAAATCCCCGCGTAAAGGGCCTTGCCCCGGCGAACCGCCGAATCCAGTGCCGACATTGTCTCTTCCAGCGGCGTATCCGGGTCGAATCTGTGCGAATAAAATATATCGACGTAATCGAGCCCGAGACGTTTCAGCGACGCATCCAGGCTCGCCAGAAGGTATTTTCTCGAACCCCATTCCCCGTATGGCCCCGCCCACATATAGTACCCCGCCTTGGTCGAGATAATCAGTTCGTCGCGGTATCCTCTTAAATCGGCCTTGAGTATCTTGCCGAAATTTCGCTCAGCCGACCCGGGCGGCGGCCCATAGTTATTCGCCAGATCGAAATGCGTTATCCCCATATCGAACGCCCGCCGAACCATTTTTCTCGCGTTCTCGTATGAATCCGCGTCGCCGAAATTGTGCCAAAGCCCCAGCGATAACGCCGGCAGCAAAACTCCGCTTCGTCCGCACCGATTGTATTGTATCTGCTGATACCTGTCCTCTGTCGGTGTATATGCCATTGTCGAGCTCCTTAAACGTATGCTTTTGCGAAAAGAATAGCTTTATTCGCTCCTAACGTCAAAACAAAACACTATATGTGCCGATGTGATAACTGATGCGGCTAAAGAATTACTTGCAAGATTCGAAAATCTCTTATAGATTTATCACTGCTGGCGGTGTAGCTCAGTTGGTTAGAGCATGGGATTCATAAGCCCAGGGTCGTCGGTTCGAATCCGACCGCCGCCATTGTTTTTTCATTTCACTTTCAGCACGCATAAAACCTCGAACGTACGTCCGATAAGCATCCCTGCACCGTTTATATGTCCTTTTTATGCCGTTAAAGGCGAGTACGTTCTAAGGTCACTCCCGATTTAAGCCGATTCAACGGTTGTTAAAGTGGCCGGTTGGTTCGCAGAGGTCTTGTTTTTGAGCGGTATGCCGGCATCAATAAATGAATAATGACCTTATTTAAGGAAGACTGTTATGTTCGGCGACAAAAAGTTCGTATGGATTTTACAGTATATTTTTGGCGCAACGATTATTTTGATTGTTCTGCCGATGGTAGTCCGCTCACATCCGGGCTGGAGCCCCGCTCACAGTTGGGCCTTTTTACTTTTCATCGCCGCTTCGGGTATAGCATTGATTGATTGCGCCAGCTCTATGAGATTGCGCATCGAGCTGACTGAAAGGGTCGCTGAGCTGGAGAAAAAAATCGAGACTCTTTCGGCTTCGAAAAATCAACCCGACTCCAGGGTCTCGAAGAAAAAATCAACTGAGCAGCAGCTTATCAGCTCTGTGAATTAAAATCCCCCCGCCTGATTTCTATCTCGACAGGGGTACCCGGCAGCAGTAGAGGGAGTGCTGCCGGGTCTTTCTTTTTATATACCCGTCTGTTTTGGCATACCCTTTTTTATTGACCACGTAACCGATTCCGGTATAATTTACACGCCGGGCTATTGATTTTCGCTTTGTATTTTGCCCCCATCGTCTAGCGGCCTAGGATACCAGGTTCTCATCCTGGCGACAGG
>CAYLYB010000183.1:0-3811 GCA_964387605.1 uncultured Pirellulales bacterium
TCTCCCTGGGATTTCTTGAGAATTTCCTCGCGCGTGGAACCCGCCTGCTGCAGGATTTTGGCGCCTTCGCCTCTCGCTTTCGAGAGGCTGAGATTGCTCTTTGAGCGGGCCTCGCTGACCAGCTTGGCGCTCTCGGACCTGGCGTCGGAGACGCTTCGGAAGCTGTGGGCTGCTTCTAAAGGCGGTGTGATGCTTACGATCCGTGTGGAGACGATGGTGATGCCCTTACCGTAGGCGGCGAGCGTCTTCTGCAATCGGCGTCTCAGGTTGACCTGAATTTGGTTCTTGCCCGTCGTGAGCACCGTGTCCACGGACATCTGTGCGACCTGCTCGGCCAGGGCGGACTGCATCGCGAGGACCATGAGCTTTTCCCAATCTTCTGAGCCCACCAAGTAGCTTCCGAGATCCTGAATCTGGTACTGCACCGCGATGTCGATTTCAATGAGATTCTCGTCTCCGGTCACCATGTTCATGGTGCGCGCCAGTTTTTCGGACAGAACGTATCTCCGAGCTTCGGTGGTGTTCATGAGCGCGACGCGGTCGATAGGCGACGGCAGACGAAAGTGGATACCGGTCTTGACGTGATCGTCAATCAACGCGCCGAAGCGAAACAGCGCACCGGTTTGATTGGTGGGTACGGTGTAGATGCCGCAGGTGATCACGATGAGGACAACGAGTGCCAGGACGCCGCAGACAAACGCCGCGGTTCGTCGCCTGACAAATCTCACGAACGACTGGATGATGCATACGTCCAGGCTGTCGTTTCCGCCGCTCATGGCGGGCCCTCCTTCATCGCCTTGAGTATTTTGGACTTCTCGTCCAGGATGACAGTAGTATTCGAGTCCACGATCTTCTCATAGGCCTCGAGGGTCCTGAGAAACTCATAAAACTCGGGGTCTTCCTTGTAGGCCTCACCGTAGATGCGAATGGCCTCGGCCTCGGCCTTGCCCCGGATGATTTCGGCCTCCCGTCCAGCCTCGGCGAGAATGGTCCGCCGCTCTTTCTCCGTGACCGCTTCGATCTTCAGCGCCTCCTCCTGCCCCTCGCTTCGATATTTCGTGGCGATTCGGGATCGCTCGGCGCGCATGCGCGTGATGACGCTCGTGCGGTTTTGGTCCGGAAAATTGAACATGTTGATTCTCGCGTCGATGATCTCAATGCCATATCCCTTCATCGCTGATTCACGGCAGGATTCGGCCAGCTTTTGATTGATCTCACCAAGGCGGATTTTGGACGGATCCGGGTTGATGAAATCGCTCAGGGGGTGGTTTCCGGTGATCTCGCCGAGGGCGGCGGTGATGATCTCGAGGAGAAACACCTCCGCGATGTCCCGTCTCCTGAGCTTTGCGAGGTAGGCATATTCATCGTCGATCCGCCACACGGCAAAACTGTCGATGAGAATATTCTTCTTGTCCTCGGTGAGGAATTCGGTCGGCACATGATCATAGGTGAGTATTCGTTTGTCAAAGCGGTATACCGAGTCAATGGGCCACGGGGCTTTGATGTGCAGACCGGGCGGGTAGAGCGGTTTCAAGGGTCTCGAAAATCGAGCGACGATGGCGGTCTCGGTGGCCTCCACCACGAACAGCGCGGTCTGCGCCCAGACGAGACCCAGGACGACCAGTAGAACGAGCAGGATTTTCTTTCTGTGTTTCATCACTCTCTTCCTTCGCGCGCAAGGCGAGCATAGTCGATGTTTTTATCCGAGCTCCAGAGGCGGACACGTCCCCCCATTTCAAGGGGAACGACGAGCTTGCGGCGACCCGCCAGTGATCGCTCCTCGGCCTCCAATCCCATCCGCAGCCTCGTCGTCTGCTTGAAATTCCCGAAGGACTCGGCTCGTGCCTTGAAGCTCTCGGCCTTCCCTTTGCTTACCGCCACCGTTTCCTTTGCCGATGCCTCCGCATTTTCGCGAAGCTTCTCCGCCTCGCCTCTGGCGCGGGGTATCCCGGACTCCCTCGCGGTATATGCTTCGTGAATAAGTGTCTCCCGTTCTTCCATGGCGCTCGCCACCTCTCGAAAGGACTCGACGGCGGCCATGGGCGGATGCAAATCCACGGTGTGAATCCCCAGAATCTCGACCCCCATTCCATAGCGGTCAAGGAGTGCCTGCGCCTTCTTCATGACAGACGCCTCGATTTCGGCGCGGCGGGTGGTGAGCACCTCGTCGATGACCTCTGTGGCCATGTACTCCCGTGCCACGCTTTCGACCACCAGCGCGACCAGGTTGGCATTCTTTGCGTGCTTGTAGTGAAACGCGAGGTTACTCTTGACGCGGAAATGCACCGAAAACTTGGCTTCCAACTGGTTCTCGTCACCGAGCAGGTAGCTCGCCTCTTCAGGCCGGTCGTTCATGTTCGTGAAGAAACTGTGCCAGCTGTCTCCGAGCTCGTCAGGGGGATTCTTCTGCAACTCTCGGAGAACAGCCAGATCCGTGCTGTAGCCGAGATCGGCTTTGCGGGTCTCCTCGGTGCGATAGTGATCGATCCGTGCAAAGGGCCAGGGGAGATGGTAGTGAAGCCCCGGCCCGACATCGGCCTCGACAATCTTTCCGAGCCGAATGTGAAAACCGGTGTTTCCGGGACCGATAGTGTAGATACCAGTGGCAAAGTAGACGATTATTGACAGAAGAGCGACGGCGAGCATCACGCGGCGCCGTCCCCCCCGAGTGATGCCGCCGCCTCGTTTTGTCGTACCTCCTCCGAAGAATGACTTTGTATTCCGGCCCAGTCGCGTGAGCATCGTCAAGTTCCTACGATAATTCATTCGGATGAAGCTGTGGACGATGAGTCCCAGCAGAGCAAAGGCGCACAAATAGGAGAGCAGTATCCAGAATGCGTTGATCTGCGCGGGAGCCGCCTGCGGCGTGACCACCCAGCCGGTGGCGGAGAGCAACGCGTCCAGACCCAGTCCGGCCGAGAACGCGACGATTAGAATAGGCGAGAGGTAGAGCCATAAGAACCGCCGTCCAAACGCGCCGCGGATGAGCAACATCGTGGTCAGGTTGGTGGCGGGGCCCGCCAATAAAAACAGGAGCGCCGCGCCGGGCGACAGTCCCTTGAGAATGAGCATGGCGGCGAGCGGCGTGGACTCGACTGCGCACACGTACATGGGCACGCTGACGATCAGTACGAGCAGCATGGTTACCAGCCTCCCGCCTGGAATGGTTTCGAGCACGCCGTCGGGAACGAACGCCGCGATCAGCCCGGCCAGGATGATGCCGACAACCAGCCACAACGAGATGTCTGCGAAGACCCGCACGAAGCCGTAGTGGAATGCGTCCGCGGTGATGCGCCCGAGAGATACCGCCTCCCGGTCTTCCGGTCGCCCCGTCGCAGGTGGCGTCGTTTGACAGGCATCTTGTTCACGTGGGGGATCTGCCTTACCATCATCTCGCGTTTCAGTTTCTTGCTTCTCCAGGACGCGGCTGAATGCCAATTTCAGGGATTTCCAGAAACCGCGGAAACCGACAACCACGTACTCCCGTTCGTCCTCCTCTCCGGACAAATCGACGCTCATAGCTTCTGATGTCGGGGCGGCGGGCGTTTCGCGGTCATTGCGATCCGTGCGTTCGGCGATGGAGAGCACGGCCGCGAAGAGAGCGGCGACAACCGCGGCGATGAGCCGACAAACGGTCATAACCGGGCCGAGCAGCCCCCATGAGATGGCCAGGGTATCGATGCTCGTCTCGGGCGTGCTGACGATGAACGACAAGTTGGCCTCGCGGCTGACGCCCTTGTGGCGGAAGCCCATGGCGATCGGCAGCACACCGCAAGAGCAGATGGGCATGGGGGCGCCGATGAGCGCCGCT
>CAYLYB010000184.1:0-3703 GCA_964387605.1 uncultured Pirellulales bacterium
CATTCGAATCTGACGAATCCTTTAGCGCCTCATAGCACCAGCCCACCGCCGCCTGAGAACCGTTTGCAAAGACTAATTCAAACCACTTTGTTCAATTTCTCTTCCCTAAATACAATATTAGTATAAGCTGCACAACACATAAGTAGTAAAAACGCCGCCCGAACAAATGTCCAGTAACTAATAATATTTACATCGGATGGATTAAAGCAGCCGCAACTTATAGAGAGTCCACGCCAAATAGCAGATGCCAGGACGAAAGTAAACATCATATACATACCTATGCTTGCCAGAAGCGCCCCTCTCACCAAAATCTCCCCAACAAGAGATAGTCCCACAAAAAGCTCAAGCCAAGGTAAAGTTATAGCAACCATAACACCAATTTGGGGCCCGACAAGCTCATAGCTATAAACACTTGCCAAAAAGTCATATGGCTGACGCAATTTTGTGATGCTGCTGACTATAAAAATGCCGCCAATCGCAATTCGCATCACAATCATAAAAACTTCGATAATTTGACGTTTCATTTGGTATCGGTTGTCAATTGAGATTTCTTTTCCGCGGTTTTGGAAACGAAGCTTGACTTATATGCCTGCTGAATGGCTTTTGTTGATTGCGATCGCAAAAGCAATCCCTCATCGTTGATGGAATGATAAGCTGACGCGCTCAATATTGTAGCCATAACTAAAAACGAACACTGGCCAAAACTCAATAAAAGCTTTTGTTTCCTCGAATCTATCTTACGCGGGCCGAGAAAACGATAACGGCCAAACCTAACCGTCATAATAATTGCCGCTGCAAGTCCCACATAGCCGGTAAACCGCAGGCGCGAGGAAGCAAAAACAGCGTTGAGGCGTATTGGCTTATCTGATACGAGAAGCCCGCTGCCATCCCATTGTGGGGCCAGGGTCCAGAACTCTATCAATTCGGGTAGTTGTGGAGGGTCATAAATCAATGCTTGCCCCAGCTTTGAACCTAAAAACAATTTATAATGGTCATATTTTTTGACTGTTGACGATGATTTGGTGTGAATAATCACAGGCAGGGATAATTTGCGAAGGTCTTTTGTAGTAAGGCGTGCGACAGGCGTAGCGTATAAGCCGTGAGATTCAGCGCACTTTTTCAATTCTGCAAGCGAACTACCCTTTGCAGAACCGATGTATTCCGGCTTTATCAACACATTGGGTTTAACAGTAACTCCAAAATATTTCATTGTGGCATACAGACAATAAATTCCGCAATAACCGCCGGTTGATTTCTGCTGGATCTTGGGATTACCGGAATCCACTCTAGTGGACAAATCTACATTCGGTTCTTTCGCCGAGCAACATTTATGGAAACAAAACAGAAAAACTATAAGAACCGAAAACAAGTTAAGCTTAAGTGATATCGGTTTCACCCTGCTGTTCAAACCTTTCTTTGTCGGCTAGTCTCTCATTGCTGCTGCTTAAATTTGTTGATTGTTTTATCAATTTCCTCAAATATTGATCCGTTGACATCAGGGATTATTTTTTCATTTTGCCATATATACTTAACACCAAGATGCTCTACCATAGTAACAGGTGTATCATCAGGGATTCTAAATTTAAACGCCTCAAGAACATTAAAATCGGGATTTAATTGGATATCACTCACGTCGATCTCATAAATCAAATTCTCTTCACCTTTTGCATCTATTTTTGACTCCACGCTTCGTCCCTTGCATACTACAAAGGTGTCACCGATTTTCACAAAGTCAATTGCCTCAAATATCCTCGTTATCTCTGCATGAGTTACTTGATGATCATTGTAGAAGTCCCTTGGTTCTTTTTTTACCGACCACTTTACAGCATTATAACTTCTCTCGGGTGATATCCACACCGTAATTGTTCCGTATTTTGTCGAGCCGCTAAGAACAAAGCAATTCACATCATTTACAATTGCCTTCTTATTTATAAAGCGAAGGTCATCCGACTCATTGAGTAGTTCCCAAATACTCTTGCAATCACATCCACCAACTCGGCTCCACAGCGGGCCTCCGAAATCAGGCGTATTCAGACGCAGACACAAGTCTTTCGCAAAGCTTTCTTTATTGACTTGAGCCATAAGCGGTTTACCACCGACAGGCCATTTTGCCGCAAAATAATACTGTCCTTCCTTGAAGAGATGGCATTCGACCTTGGACCTCATATATACCCCGTTGATATCAAACACTTTTCTTGTCCCGAAAAATTCAAGATTATTCCCATCTCGTAAGACGTTCAACTCTGTTTCAAAATAGGACTTGGGTGGATTTGAGTTGAGCTTACTCGATGCCCGAACACGAATTCGCATGCTTATATGATCCAACCGAGAGACCGCTTGGTTATAATAAGTCAGCACGTTTTGTGGAGATAGTAACGATTCATTTTCTCCAAAAGTATTCATACCAATCCCTACTATTATACTACATGACATTATTAATTTCTTCAACATAATTATATCCTCTTTTGAAACAAACCAGTACAAATTATTAACACTCAATAGTTTCTGGTAAGTATTGGCGCCCAAAAAGTTCGATATTTCAGTAACATAATTGATCCTCCTCGTTTTTACACCTGTAATGATCTTCGCTACAATCACTTACCTCAATGGTTTGAGGGTGGCAACGCTTGTTTACGTTATATCCAATGCAATTGGTATGTCCTTGAGCACAATCTACATCTTCGTTTAGATCAGGGCATATTACGTACAATTGGCCATTGCATTTTTTAGGCGTACAGCGATCTTCGCTACCCAAAATTCTTTCACCGCTTATCATGCGAGCCGGAAAACTTGTGAATGTCACGATGACGGCTGCTGTTATAACACAAATAACTTCATAATTTAACAATTTCAAAAACTTCATATACTTTTCTCCTCTTACATTTATTCTTTGTTCTCAAGTGACATAATACGCCTTTCCACCCTCTTAATTTCCGGATTTGCATCCCCCATCAGACAGAGTACTCGCCAATAGATTTCTGTAGCCTTAAGTTTATCTCCCGTTTCCTCATACATTCTTGCAAGGGCATAAAGAACATCTGTTGGTTTGTCGTCGACTTTTTCTAGTCCTTTTTCAAAATAGGAAATTGACTCCTGCCATTTTCCCTCGCCAAAATTTAACCATCCGAGCTGTAACAGCGTTTCGGGATTTTCGGGTTGTCCCAATAGACTTAATACACATACCATACTATCAGGGCAGCATTCGTCATAACAACATGTCGTGTCAGCCGGGCAGCACAGGCAACCGCCGCAGCAGGTCTCATTCGGCTCACAAACTGAAACCTGAACCGATTTTTCGGAAGAACAGTACGTAGCCGTAACCGTTTTCGGGCCATAACACGTATCAAAGATGATTACGAAGGGGCTATTGCCATAAAAAAGAGGGTTAAGAGGGAATCCTATGCCGTCGGACCATGTCCACGTTACCCCTCCCTCATAACCGGGAGGTTCAGTTTGCGCAGAGAAGTAATAAATACAGCCGCCATATTTTGTGTAAGTGACTTCTGTTACATTAACAGTTGCACGGCCTTGACTGGTGCAGGCCTCGCACATACTATCATAGCATTGACAGTTTGAACCACAGGGACCGTAAAAACAGGTAGTCTGGCCGCTGCCGCATATGTTTTCACAATCACCATTTTCGCATTCAAAGCATTCTCCCGGACAAATGGGCACACAATCGTTGATTGGGCCGCACCATTTC
>CAYLYB010000185.1:0-3660 GCA_964387605.1 uncultured Pirellulales bacterium
GCGGCCGAGCACAACCTCAAGGGAATCAATCTCAGTATTCCCCGCGATAAACTCGTGGCCATAACCGGCATATCCGGCTCAGGTAAAAGCTCGTTGGCCTTCGATACGATTTACGCCGAGGGCAGGCGAAAATACGTCGAATCGCTAAGCTCATACGCGAGGCAGTTTCTGGAGCAGATGCAAAAGCCCGCCGTCGGCGAAATCACCGGCCTGCCTCCCACCATCGCTATCGAACAGCGCAGCGCAACCGCCAACCCCCGCTCGACCGTCGCGACGACGACGGAGATTTACGATTATTTACGATTATTGTTTGCGCGGGTGGGCACGCCTCACTGCTGGGTATGCGGCCGGGAAATCACCAGCCAGCATTCGTCCCAGATTGTCGATTGGATTATGGAATTGCCCGCAGGCACGAAGGTGCAGATTTGCGCGCCGCTGGTTCGCGGCAAAAAGGGCGAGCATAAGGAGATTTTCAGCGTCATTCAGCGCGAGGGCTTCGTGCGGGTCCGCGTTGACGATTCGATTTACGACATCCGAAACACCCCCGAGCTTAATAAAAAGAAAAAGCACAGCATCTCAGCCGTGGTTGACCGGCTGCTCATCAATGAAACCATAAGAATCCGCCTGGCCGATTCCGTCGAGACGGCCCTGCGCCTGGCTGAGGGTATTGTCATCGTGCTTAGCCAGCAGCCGAACGGCGAATCCGGCGACGGCAAATGGAACGAAGTCATATACAGCGAGAAATTCGCCTGCCCGAAGCATTCGGAGGCCTCTTTAGAGGAATTATCGCCGCGCCTCTTTAGCTTCAACAGCCCTTACGGCGCGTGCAAAAGCTGTGACGGGCTTGGCACAATGCTCGAATTCGACCCCGATTTGATTGTGCCGGATAAAACCCGCTCGCTCGAAAACGGCGCAATCGACGCCTGGCGAAAGGGCGGCAAGAGAATGAATATCTTTTATAATCGCCTCGTTAAAAGATTCTGCCGCGATTTCGGCGTGAGTAAAGCCGTGCCATTTAAAGAGCTGCCCGAAGATATAAGGCGGGTCTTGATGTTCGGCACCAACGAGCAGGACGAAGAGACATTCGGCGTCTGGTTCGAGGGCGTCATTCCGAATCTGCTCCGGCGATGGCAGGCTACCGACAGCGAATACGTCAAGGCCCGGCTGCACAGCTACTTCGGCGAATTGCCCTGCAAGGCCTGCGGCGGCGCACGACTAAGACCCGAGGCAATCGCCGTAACAATAGGCGGAAAAAATATCCAGCAGCTTAGCGCCCTTAGTATCGAAAAGGCGCAGAAGTTTTTCGCTCGGTTGAAGCTCGACGCCGAAAAAAGCAAAATCGCCGAGCAGGTCTTGAAAGAAATCAAGGCCCGCCTCGGTTTTATGGTCGATGTCGGCCTGGGTTACCTCACGCTCGACCGCAAAAGCGGCACACTTGCCGGCGGCGAGGCACAGCGCATTCGACTGGCCACACAGGTCGGCAGCGGCCTTGTCGGCGTATGCTACGTCCTCGATGAGCCGACAATCGGCCTGCACAAACGAGATAACGCTCGCCTGCTGGGCATCCTGCAGCGACTGGCGAAAATCGGAAATACCGTTATCGTCGTCGAGCATGATGAAGATATTATCAAAAGCGCCGACCACATAATCGATATCGGCCCCGCCGCCGGTGCGCATGGCGGCGAGCTTGTTGTCGAGGGCACATTCGAGGATATTATAAAATGCCGAAATTCCCTCACCGGCGATTACCTTTCAGGCCGAAAGAAAATCGCCCTGCCCAAAAAGAGGCGTAAATACAACCTGCGAAAGTGCATCGAGGTAAAAGGCGCCGCCGAGCACAATCTCAAAGATATCGACGTTAAGTTCCCGCTCGGCGTTTTCATCTGCGTAACCGGCGTATCCGGCTCCGGCAAAAGCACCCTTATCGACCAGGTCCTCCTGAGGGCGCTAAGACGGCGATTATATAATTCACGCAGCCGGCCCGGAAAACACAAGAATATACTCGGCGTTTCGCAAATCGATAAGGTCATCGAAATCGACCAGTCGCCAATCGGCAAGACCCCTCGCAGCAACCCCGCCACCTATACCGGCGCGCTGGATGAGATTCGCAAGCTCTTCGCAAAGACCCGCGAGGCCAAGATTCGCGGCTACAAAGCCGGCCGCTTCAGCTTCAATACCAAGGGCGGACGATGCGAATACTGCAAGGGCCAGGGGACGAAAAAGATAGAAATGCACTTTTTGCCCGATGTATATGTAACCTGCGAGCGCTGCAAGGGCAGCAGGTATAATCCCGAGACGCTGGAGGTTACCTATAAGGGCAAGAGCGTCGCCGACGTGCTCAGTATGCGAATCGCCGAGGCCCTCGAATTTTTCGCCAATTTCCCCACCGTCGTCCGCCAGCTCAAAATGCTCAACGACGTCGGCCTCGGATACATGGAGCTGGGTCAGGCGTCGACGACGCTTTCGGGCGGCGAAGCCCAGCGGGTCAAGCTGGCGGCGGAACTGGGTAAGGCGGCGACGGGCCATACCCTGTATCTGCTCGATGAGCCCACCACCGGCCTGCACTTCGCCGATATTCATAACCTGCTAAACGTCCTGCAGCGGCTGTGCGATATGGGCAACACCGTAGTTGTTATCGAGCATAATCTCGACGTTATAAAGATGGCGGATTATATAATCGACCTCGGACCCGAAGGCGGAGAGGCGGGCGGGCAGGTCGTCGCGACCGGCGCGCCGGAAGATATTATCACCAATAATAAAAGCTATACCGCAAAATACCTCCTAAATAAGCTCGAAGCGGAAAATTCGACCTCGAAAAAGAGCAAAAAAAAGAGTAAGAGTAAGGGTCGAAAAAAGGCCGAATGATATAAGAAAAGGATTTTAGGAGCACCCGGCTATGGCGGTTCGGGCACTTCAATGGGTTGGGGGAGTTGACGGCTGGCTTGAAATTATCGACCAGCGCAAGCTGCCTGCCGAATACGCAACCCTCAAATTGAGCAATGTCGAGCAATTATACGAGGCGATAAAGACATTAGCAGTGCGCGGCGCGCCGGCAATCGGCGTGGCGGGGGCGTATGGTCTGGTTTTGGCGATGCAGGGCGTTGCCGATGACGCGTCAGTGGATGCGGCACTCGTGGAATTGAAAAAGGCGAGTGAATACCTGGCCGGCTGTAGGCCTACGGCTGTTAACCTCAAATGGGCGCTCGACAGGGTAATCGGTTGCGCCGAAGAC
This sequence comes from uncultured Pirellulales bacterium, assembly GCA_964387605.1. GTDB lineage: Bacteria > Planctomycetota > Phycisphaerae > Sedimentisphaerales > Anaerobacaceae > Fen-1362. Next base: position 3,233 of record CAYLYB010000185.1, read on the forward strand.
AGGAAAGCGAAAACGGTGGCACAGCTTCGAGAAGTTGTTTTGGCGGAAGCAGAGGCGATTTGCGATGAAGATATTCGAATGTGCGCTACAATAGGTAAAAACGGTGCAAAGCTCGTTAAAGACAATTCAGCGATACTGACGCACTGCAACGCGGGCGCATTGGCGACCGCCGGGCAGGGCACGGCGCTATCGGTTCTTTACGAGGCAAAGATTCAGGGCAAAAAATTCAAGGTATATGCCGACGAGACAAGGCCGTTATTACAGGGGGCGCGCCTCACCGCCTGGGAATTGAAACAGGCCGGTATCGACGTAACGGTTATCTGCGACAATATGGCGGGGGCATTAATGAAAGACGGCAAAATCGATATGGTCATTACCGGCGCCGACCGCATCGCCGCAAACGGCGACGCCGCCAATAAGACAGGAAC
>CAYLYB010000186.1:0-3595 GCA_964387605.1 uncultured Pirellulales bacterium
AGTTTATGAAGAAATATCGCAGGGCGTCGATGGGGTGGTCGCAGGCAATTCTGCATAGTATCACTCCCGTAATGGATTACCAGGCCATTTCGGGGTAGAGGCGAGACCTTTTTAAGCTATTTTTTATTGAGGGCGAAGTGGCGGTCGGAGAAGTTGAGGAACTGGGTCCAGTCGTATTCGGTCAGGCCGTGGGTGCCTTTTCGGATATGGTAGCCAATGGTGTCGCCGACGGGGGTTTCGAGCGGTGGCATATCGTCAACTATGACGCCTTTTTTGCCAAAGAGTTGATAGACGGGTTGTGCGAATTTGGCGGAAAGGAACGAGCCGCGCGGGTCGCCGAAGAGGTCCTGGTCGGCGGTTGCGATATAGACGGGCCGCGGGGCCATCAAGGCGACAAGCATGTGCCAGTCGACAGGCAAATCATTGACGCGGTCGCCGAAATTTTTGAAGTTGCGGCAGAACCAGTGGGGGAATTTTGCGTTGATTATTTTGACAGTTTCGCCGAAGCCGCGACGGACGATGACCACGCCGCCGGTGCCGGATTCGCCGGAAAAGACAATGGCGAATCGCTGGTCCTGAGCGCCGGCCCACATGGCGACTTTGCCGAAGCGCGAAAAGCCGGCGACACAGATTTTTTTGGCGTCGATGTCGGGGTCTGTTACGGCGTAATCGACGATTCTGCTCAGACCCCAGGCCCATGCGCCGATAGCCCCCCATTCGTCCTCCTTCGCTTGCGCTACAGAGGACAGGTCGGGAAGGGGCTGATTCTGGTCGGGGGCGGCGAAGAATTTACGGATGCTTTTTTCGTAAGAGCCGGTTTTTATATCGGGCTCGATTTGTGCGGCGCTGAAGGTCGCCAGACCATAGCCCCGATTGAGAAGCCACTCGGGTTTAGGCGCCCATTCGACGATGGTAATAAGCGGGACCGGTTTTTTAGAAGCTGAGGAAGGAAGAATAAAGTTGACATCCATTTTGCGACCGTCCTTTTTACCGGTGAAATAGAAGGTAACGGTCTTGGTAATGGCGGTGTTGTTGATATCGGAGCGGTTCTGGGCGGTGATTTCCCAGGTCATAGCGTCGGGCCTGCCGATGACAGTCCGGCCATAGACGTTGGTCGCGAAGAGATTAAGGATTTCGGGCCTGCGTTTTTGCATCCAGGTGTTGGCGTCGGTAACTTTATCACCATTTAGCATGACGAGGGGGTCGGGCAGGGTATAAAGAGGGACTTTTGCCTCATCGTATTGCGGGGGAGGCATGCCGGGGGGATTTGCGGAGAAGGCTGGGCCGGATGATAAAATCATCAATAAGCAGAACACAATTTCAATCCTGAGCGAAAGTTTCATAATCAGCTCCTTCAAACGGTCAAGTCGGCTTCGAAATCGTATGCGGTATTTTATCCCCGGCAAATCGTTGGGGCAATAATCATAAAATACGAAATGTTAACGGACAGACAAAATAGCAGAGGATATCGGGCGGATATTTACAAAGTTTAATAGAAACGATTAACCGGTTTTTGAGAATTGCGGGCGTGGTTTATGAAGAAGTATCGCAGGGCGTCGATGGGGTGGTCGTATAAGCCGTCTTTTAAGGGTAGTTCGTCGGGCGTGGGTGAATCGGGGTAGTGGTAGCAGGTAAGGGCCTCGATTAGGCGGGGGCATTTTGGCGAGATGACGAGTCGGCTTTGGCCGTCGCCGGCGCGGATTGCCCGGCGGACAAGCTCTAACCCCTCGGTAATTCCACTTCTTCGGTAACGCGTTTTTATTCCGAGCGAGCGCAGCTCGCGGACTGCGCTTGTTCCGGTTACGTCATTAGCGCCCGCGCCGGCTGGATCGCAAAAGGTAGCGATGATATTCTCTTCGCCGACGGGAGTTCTGGCTTTCATTTCGGCGGCGTGGACGTCGATTGTCGCGCGGGTTCGCACGTATTCGTCGATGACGCGAATTACGCCTTCGCCATCAACCTGAATCCACAGACATACGAATGGATTTGCGAAGCCGAAATCCAGCGAACGGTATAACGGCAGGTTCGGGTCGTAATCGACCGGGCGAACGTGGATGGCTGGGTCGAACTGGTCGAAGACGACATTTTCGAGATTTGGTTTTGTGCATAGCATCTCTGCTTCGAAGCCGGCCCTGCTGCTTCTTCGCATCTGCGTGATACAGTCGTCGATTTTCAAATAGCCGGCTGCGTGTTTTGCCCTGCCTGCGCAATCGCCCCAGAGGGGGCACCGCGAGCAGGTTCTGCCGAGGCATTTTTCAATTGTTTCCCAGATGCACCATTTGAATACGGGTGTGTTGTTTTGTGCAGCGGACGAGACGATTTTTTGCATAAGGCCGTATGGCTTGTGCATCGTGCTGATAGATTCCATCGCGGCAATTATACAATCAGTGCTTAGCGTGGTGAATTTTGCGGCGTTGAATACGTCGGCATCGAAAAGTTCGACCTCGTCGCATCGGAGCTTTTGAATGTGCTGGCCGCGAACGCTCGTATGGGATTGCGTGAGGACCTCCACGGCCGAGTCATTTTTGAACTGGCAGCCGGTTTTTCGGATTGGGCCGTCGAGGAATCGCTCGAAGCCGGTCTGCAGGAAGCCGGTCAGGTATTGATACATTCTGCCCGCCTGGTCTTCCGAGCCGGCCAAAATTCGCACCTGGCAGTTGGGCTTGAAGATGCAGTCGAGCAGCGTGGCTATTGCGGCTAAGTCGGTTTTGCCGCCGCCGCGGTTTGCCCATACGACGCAGTCCGCATTGGCGGGACTGGGCTGGGCGAAGTCGCTGTTGAAGCTATACCAAAGATAGTCCAGCGGGCTGTTATGTTCCGGGCAGATTCTTTTGGCGGGCACGTCGATATTCAGAAAAACCTTGATATAATTTTTCAGGTCCTCTTTCGTCCTCGGCCTTGAGCGCCTCAATGATTCATATACATGCGCCACCGTGGGCGCAGTGATACCATCAGTCATAGTCCGTCTCCGAATTTGGGAGATAGAAGTAGTGAGCTTACAGTCGGTTAATTTTTAATCAGTGTCGATTTTTTTGATACGGATTAAGTGCCGGCCTGCCTCGAAAGCAGTATCGAGCCAAAGCTCGACGATTTCAAGGGCCTCGGATATTGCCATCATCCGCTCACCCAATGAGAGCATATTGGCGTCGTTGTGCTGTCTGCTCAATCGTGCCGAACGCAGGTCCCAGGCGATTGCGCAGCGGATACCCTTGATTCGGTTTGCTGTGATTGCCTCGCCGTTGCCGGAGCCGCCTAAAACGATTCCTCGTTCGTATTCACCGGCTGCGACAGCCAGGGCCACCGGCCTGATAAAGTCCGGGTAATCGCACGATTTATCGGAATCAGTGCCGAAATCTTTGACTTGGTGGCCGGCTTCAATGAGCCAGTTCTTTATCTGCTCTTTGTAGTTAAAACCCGCGTGGTCCGAGCCGAGCGCTATCTTCATCTTTTTCTCCTTTCCGCCTGGGGCGGGCCATTTTTCTGCCAATATCAACGGTCGGCTGATTATACAGTTATTTGCCGTTTTGCTCAAATGGCCGATTTTTTTCGTCTGCCATGTTACCTCTTTGGTCGAAAATTGCTTATACTTTTAATG
>CAYLYB010000187.1:0-3569 GCA_964387605.1 uncultured Pirellulales bacterium
CCGAGACTGGAGCCGGTCAAGGGGCAAATCAAGAGGTGCATCGCGGGATTATTAGGGATTGATTTCGGGGCGGTGAATATAAAGGCGAAGACGAACGAAGGGCTCGGCGATGTCGGCGAGGGGACGGCAATAGCCGCGACGGCCATAGCACTACTGCGCAAGAAAAAGAAAAGAATATAAATACTCGACGGGGTAACAGATGGGATTGCAGCTTTATAACAGCTTAACGAGGAAGAAAGAGGAGTTTCGGCCTGTTAATGAAGGGCGGGTAGGGATGTATGTGTGCGGGCCAACCGTTTACGGGCATGCGCATTTGGGGCACGCGAAGAGCTACGTCAGCTTCGATATACTCGCGCGATATTTGCGTTACTCAGGTTACAACGTTACATACGTTCAGAATATCACCGACGTTGGGCATTTGACCGACGACGCGGACCAGGGCGAGGACAAAATCGCCAAGGCGGCGGCGAAGGTGCACAAGCACCCGATGGCACTGGCGGAGGTTTATACCCGCAGCTACTTCGAGGATATGGACAAGCTCAACTGCGTTCGGCCAGATATAAGCCCGAGGGCAAGCGGGCATATCATCGAGCAAATCGAATTGGTCAGGGCGCTGGTTGACAAGGGCTACGCCTACGAAGTGAATGGGTCGGTGTATTTCGACGTTTCGAAATTCGCCGAATACGGCAAATTGTCGGGGCGCAAGGTCGAGGATATGATGGCAGGGGCGAGGGTCGAGGTATCGGCGGAGAAAAAACATCCGGCGGATTTTGCATTGTGGAAGAAGGCGGAGGCGAACCATATTATGCAGTGGCCAAGCCCGTGGGGACAGGGCTTTCCCGGCTGGCATTTAGAATGCTCTGTTATGGCGACGAAATATTTGGGCCAGCCCTTCGATATTCACGGGGGCGGTATAGAGAACCAGTTCCCGCATCACGAGTGCGAAATCGCGCAAGCGGAGGCGGCGACGGGCAGGCAATTCGTGAAATTCTGGCTGCATAACAATATGGTTACCGTCGATGGTCAGAAGATGGGCAAGAGCTTGGGTAATTTTATTACGCTCAAGCAGGTATTCAGCGATACGGATGAGCCGAAACACGAGCGGCTGAGCAGGAAATACGATGCTCTTGCGGTTCGGCAGTTGATATTGAACAGCCATTATCGCAGCCCGCTGGATTTTTCCGACGCAGCACTTTACGCGGCGCAGAGCGGCTACGACAAGATTACGGAGGCGGTTATAAAGGTCAGGGGCCAAATCAAGAATGCGCCCAACGGCGACATCGACGGCGATATCGAAAAACGCCTTAAAGAGATAAAAGAAAAATTCGAGGGGGCGATGAATGACGACCTCAATACCGCGGTGGCATTGTCGGTGATGTTCGAATTGGCGGGTTTGGCCAATGAGGCGATTGCCAAAAACGGCACGGGCGAGACGCTGGTCGCTATCGACGGTATGTTTATGCGTTTAGGCGGCGACGTATTGGGAATCGTAAAAGACAAATACCCGCAGCAGAGCCAGACGGATACCGAACTGCCGGACAAGCTGGTGAAAGTCATTATCGAGCAGCGAAACGCGGCGCGTAAAAACAAGGATTTCGCGGCGGCGGATATGCTGCGCAATAAGCTGGACGAGGCGGGGATTGTTCTGGAAGACAAGCCGGACGGCACAACGTGGAGAATGAAATGAGGATTTTAGGCATCGACCCGGGATTGCAGGTGTGCGGCTATGCGTGCGTCGATACTTCATTATCGAGATTCGATTTGATTGAGGCGGGGGTGCTTCGCACGGACAACGAGCAGGCGATTGAGATGCGGGTGAACCAGATAGCCGACGATATCGATTCGATACTGGCGCGGTTTCGGCCTGAAGTTGTGGCGGTGGAGCAGTTATACTCTCATTATGCGCATCCGAAGACGGCGATATTGATGGGGCACGCGCGGGGCGTTATACTGCAAAGGTGCGCACAGGCGAATATCGAGGTCAGGAGTTTCGGCGCGACGCGGATAAAAAAATCAATCACGGGCAACGGGCGGGCCTCGAAGGAACAGATACAACGGACGATTAAAACGCTTTTGGGCCTGTCGAAAGTGCCTGAGCCAAACGACGTGGCTGACGCGATAGCGGCGGCAATGTGTTGTGCGAATTCGATAAAAAACGCGGACTACGCGATACGCTGAACGAGGAAAGAGGCCCCGAAACTACGGGCACATATATATGATAGCGCGATTGGAAGGAAAACTTGTCAAGCTGGATACCGAAAGCGCACTTATTCAAGTGGGGGCGATGGGGTATGAGGTGCTGCTGCCGAGCTACGGGGTGAATGCGCTGGCGGGCAAGATAGGGACGGACATTACTCTTTGCACAATGGAATATTACGAGGGCTCGCCGAGCGGCGGTAATTTGGTGCCGAGAATCGTGGGGTTTTTGAGCGACGGGGAACGGAAATTTTTCGCGAAGTTTACCAGCGTCAAGGGAATCGGGACAAGAAAGGCGCTTCGTTCACTGACGATGCCGATAGCCAATATAGCCGGTGCGATAGAAAACGGCGACGAGAAGATGCTGACGGCCCTGGACGGGATAGGTAAAAGGACGGCCCAGCAAATTATAGCGGAATTGAAGGGCAAGCTGGGCGATTTCGCAATCGGGGCGGAGGCGACGGCGGTCCAGGCGAGCTTCAAGCCATTTCAGGCGGAGGCGCTGGAGATACTCATCGCGTGGGGCGAAAAGAGGAATGAGGCAATGGAGCTTATCGAGCTTGCCTGCAGGAAACACGCCCAGATAAAGACGGCGGAAGAGCTTGTGCCTTTGGTGTATCGGCTGAAGCAGGGAGTTGAGGTTTAATGGCGATAGACAGGGTAATCGACGGGCAATCGCGCAACGAGGCGGAAGAGAGTTTCAACGTTTCGCTTCGGCCGAGGCATTTGAGCGAATGCGTGGGGCAGAGGAAGGTAATCGAAAAACTTTCGATTGCGATTGAGGCGGCAAAGAAGAGAAACGAGCCGTTGGAACATATTTTGTTTTACGGGCCGCCGGGATTGGGCAAGACGACTTTAGCCAACGTGGTCGCCAATGAGATGGGTGCGAATATTCGCTGCACGTCGGGACCGGCCCTGACGAAACAAGGCGACCTGATGGGGCTTTTGAGCAATATCAATACCGGTGACGTTCTCTTTATCGACGAGGTGCATCGGTTAAGCACGCCTGTCGAGGAATTTTTGTATCCGGCGATGGAGGAATTCAAGGTCGATTTCACAGTCGATAGCGGCTTACACGCCAAGACGATAAATTTTCCGCTGAAGCGGTTTACATTAGTGAGCGCCACGACGCGGGCGGGGCTTTTGACTGCTCCGATGAGGGGCCGATTCGGAATGCTTTATCATCTGGAATTTTATAACACCGATGAGCTGACTGAGATACTGGGCCGGTCGGCACGGCTGCTGAAGCTCGAATGCGATGACGGGACACTGGAATTGATAGCCAGCCGGTCACGAGGGACGCCTCGAATCGCGAACAGGCTTTTGAAGCGGGTGCGCGACTATGCGCAGGTAAAAGGAGAAGGAGAGCTGAC
>CAYLYB010000188.1:0-3430 GCA_964387605.1 uncultured Pirellulales bacterium
CGACTCATACAAGAATATAACTGAAACGATTGAACAGTGCAGTCTTGACTGGGTGCAATTACACGGCGACGAAACAATCGAATTTTGCGAGCGGTTCAACGGAGTTAATATTCGAACAATGAAGGCATTTCGCGTCAAGGACGAAAAAGATATCGAACGAGCGGAAAAATACTTTACCGACGCGATTTTACTCGACGCCTTCGACCCCGACAAATACGGCGGAACGGGCCTTACCTTTGACTGGAACATAATAGGAAATGTCACTAAGCGGGTTTTTCTCGCGGGCGGCATCAACCCGGAAAACGTGAGAAAAGCCGTCGAGCTTGGAGTATATGGAGTTGATGTTTGCAGCGGTCTTGAGAAAGAACCGAGGAAAAAAGACCATAAAAAAATGAGAGAGTTTTTCGACCAGATACGAGATTTGAGAGGTTAAAGGGCCACAGAGGCCTTGTATTTTTTAAGCCACAGAGAGCACAGAGAGCACAGAGATAAAAAGAAAATGGCAGATGAATTGACGGAAAAGATTATTGGTGCGGCAATCGAGGTTCATCAGGAGCTTGGGCCGGGACTTCTCGAATCGATTTATGAGGAAGCATTATGCTGTGAATTTGAGATTCAGGGGATAAACTATAAAAGACAAGTGCCCGCTGACATTATGTATAAAGGCAAAGTCATTAAGGGTCAGAAAATAGACCTGCTTGTCGAGGATGAAGTAGTTGTTGAAATAAAATCGTTGTCTAAAATGCCGGAAGTCGCGCTGGCCCAGGCACTTTCTTATCTCAAGGCAACGAAGCTCAGACGTGGCCTGATAATAAACTTCGGCGAAAAACGACTTGTTGATGGAATTAAACGAGTGGCTTTGTGATTGCCCAGAGGCCTTGGGTTTTTAAGCCACAGAGCACACAGAGATTAAGTATTAAAAATTAAAATACTGGAATGCCTATATGGAATTTACTTTAGTATATCAAGGCTTATTAAGAGCCAATGGTAGCATACAAGATAAGCAGGATATTCGTCGGGAATTCCATAAACAACTGGCAGAATTATGCAAACAGGAGCCGCTTTCCAGCCATTTGAAAAATAATCCCGCTTTATTGAAAGACGTTCTAACATATGATATGCCAGTGAACAACCCAGCTTCAACCGCACACAAAATAAATGATTTTCAGTTTATTCCCCTCGTGTCTTCGAAATTGAATTTGGTTGCAGAATTAGATATTACTTTTCTTCGACCAGAGCCTCCCGGACGTATTATCACCCAAGGGGGAGATATTGACAATCGATTAAAGACACTTTTTGATGCCCTCCGCCTACCAAAGGAATCAAAGGAAATTCCCAAAAACGACGCTCCAAGGGAAGGTGAAAATCCTTTCTATTGTCTTCTTGAAGACGACAACTTGATTACATATGTATCTGTGCGGACGGACAGATTGCTGAAACAATGCAAAGATCCTTCTTTTGTGAACCTAATGATTACCGTCAGGATTAAGATTACGAGAAAGAGTTGGGATAATATAGACCTTGGGTAGTTTAGTATACGGACTTTAAGATAAATGTTGTTCTGTGATAAAGGTTGGAAATACACTAAAGCTAAATTGCTTTTTGAAAAAATTATTTCTCTGTGTGCTCTGTGCACTCTGTGGCTAAAATAAAAAGTTTGTTCTCTGTGGCTAAGGTTTGAAACTATGAAATATAAAGGCAGATTCGGAGATTACGGCGGCTTTTACGTACCGGAGGTTTTGATACCGGCTTTGGAAGAACTGGAAGAAGCTTTTTATCGCTTTTATCAGAATAAGCAATTTACAGATGAACTGGCCAACCTTCTCGCCGATTATGCGGGAAGACCTACGCCGCTCTATTACGCCAAACGCTTCAGCGAACGCGTGGGCTTCAAGGTTTATTTGAAACGCGAAGACCTGCTCCACGGCGGAGCGCACAAAGTAAATAACACATTAGGTCAGGGATTGCTGGCGAAATATATGGGCAAGACGAAGCTCATCGCAGAAACGGGGGCCGGCCAGCACGGCCTGGCTACTGCAATGATTGGCGCGCTGTTCGGTATGGAAACTAAAATCTTTATGGGCGTTACCGATATCGAACGCCAGAGCGTGAACGTTCATAAGATGAAACTTTGCGGGGCACAAGTAGTGCCAATCGAGGGCGGCACGGGCACATTAAAGGACGCGATAAACGATGCCCTTCGATACTGGACGGCCAACGTTACCGATACCTTTTACCTGTTCGGCTCAGCCTGCGGGCCGCATCCTTACCCGACAATCGTGAAGCATTTTCAGACCTGTATAGGAACTGAAGCAAGGCAGCAGTGCCTCGACAAACTGGGACGACTGCCCGATATGGTCGTCGCCTGCGTCGGCGGCGGCAGCAATGCTATCGGAATATTCTCCGGATTCATGGACGACAAAGACGTGCGTTTAATCGGCGTCGAAGCCGGCGGCAGGAGCTTATCGAGCGGAAAACACGCCGCCTCACTCGTATCGGGACAGGTCGGAGTATTGCACGGCGCAAAGGCGTACCTGCTGCAGGACGACGAGGGACAGGTCAACGAAACGGAAAGCGTAAGCGCGGGGCTGGATTACCCGGCGGTTGGGCCTGAGCATTGCCTGTTAAAAGACACCGGAAGGGCCGAATACGTTGCCGCTGAAGACGAAGAAGTGCTCGACACATTCGAATTGCTATGCAAAACCGAAGGAATATTACCGGCGCTGGAAAGCGCGCACGCCCTTGCCTGGCTCATAAGACAAAAAGGCAAATTGCCCGCCGACACAATAGCTGTCGTGAATTTATCAGGCAGAGGCGATAAGGATGTCGGGATTGTTGAGAAACACAGGCCACTGAAAGATTGACTATTAGAGAGCAACGAGGATTTTTAGAATGAAGACCTATAAGCAAACCTTTGCGGAGCTGAACAGAGCAGCGGTGATACCGTTTTTCGTAATAGGCGACCCCGACTACCAAACGAGTCTTTCAATAGTCAAAGCAGCTATTGACGCCGGCGCCGACGTTCTCGAACTCGGCATACCATTCTCAGACCCCATCGCCGACGGCCCCACCATTCAAAAAGCCGACATTCGCTCGCTCCGCAGCGGTATGACAGTCAAAAAGGCGCTCGAATTCATCAAAGAAGTAAAGCAATACAAAGACATCCCAATCGGCTTGTTGATGTATTACAACCTGATTTATCACTACGGAACCGAAAAGTTCTTCAGCGATTTTCACCAGGCCGGCGTAAACAGCATTTTAGTCGCCGACCTGAGCATCGACGACGCGGACGAAGTCGCCGAACCCGCAAAGAAGGCCGGGCTGGATACGGTCTTTATGGTCACGCCAAACACCGAACCGGAACGTATGAAACTCCTCGCCTCGAAGACAACGGGTTTTATTTATACCGTATCGGTATATTTCAAACCAG
>CAYLYB010000189.1:0-3348 GCA_964387605.1 uncultured Pirellulales bacterium
GCTTGCGCTATACAAATGTTTTAAACATTTGTATGAATCTGCGAATTTTTTTATTTTTTTTTTCGTCCAGCACTAATTTCTCAGGGCCAGACCAAGTAACAAAAGGAGGTTTTCGACAATGCATTTGCTTATTTGGGGGCATCTGTTTGAGAGGGAAAATTAGTGCTGGATATGAACTGGTATCAAAAGACGACTTGTTTTGCGTTGAAGACGGGGCCGTCTTTGCAGCAGAGCTTGTAGGTCTCTTCGCCTGTCGGCGATTTCCATTTGACGGCGCAGCTCTGGCACAGGCCTATACCGCAGGCCATCATCTCCTCAGTGCTGACAAGGCAATCGATATTTTTCTGGTCGGCGAGGGCGGCGACGCTTGCGAGCATTGGCTTCGGGCCGCATGCGTAAATGATTGTTTGGGCGGGGTCGTGGGGGTTGTTGTCGAGCCAATGGGATAATAAATAGGTAACTGTCCCTTTGAAGCCGGCTGAGCCGTCGTCGGTGGCGACGAGGGATTGCACGTCGTATTGCGCGAATTCAGCAAGCCATCGGCCGGGCTGGGCCGTGATTTTTTCGGCTTGTTTTTCGAATGGTAAATCGTCGGCAGTTTTTGCGCCGGCGAAGGCGAGGGGCTTGATACTGGGATGACTGGCGGTCAGGACCTGGGCGAGGTGCTCGAGCGGCGGTGAGCCCATACCGCCGGCGACGAGCAGTGCGAGCGATTTATCCTGCGGGATTGTGAAGCCATTACCCAGCGGGCCGAGGACGCTGATTGAATCGCCTTTGGCGAGTGTTGTCATTCGCAGGGTTGCGGGGCCGAGCACGCAATATACGACTTCGACGGTTGTTTTGTCGGCTTGGGTTGTGATTTTTGCGAAGCTAAAGGGCCTTCGCAAGAGGATTTGGCGGGTTGCGAGGTCTTTCAATTTCGGCGGGATGGCATCGGAGTCGGGCAGGCGGACTTTCGTGAGGTCGAACTGTGCGAACCGGCCTGGGGTGGTATCGGCGAATGCCTTTGCGCCGGGGCCTGTGAATTCGAGGCCGAGGCGGCAGAATCCTTCGGTGAGCTGTTTATTGAAAGCGACCGTCGCGTCGAATGGCCCTTTTGTTTTCGGTTGTGGTTTTTTCATAACGGCCCTTTTTTATTCCGAGCAAGGTTATAAAAGAATCGGCCGGCTGTCCAACCACAAACCGGCCGAAATCATTCAATATATGCACTGCGGCAGCATCAGCCCGCGACGCCTATTTTGCTGAAAATGACGTAAAAAATCAGCGTGATTATGACAACGAGTATACCACCGATTTTGGCGCCTTTGGAGGACTGCAAATCCAGCGAGGTTTTCTGCTCGAAGACAATCGGCTGGGCGAGGGGTTTAATCAGTGTTGCAAGGGCCATAACGACGATGCACAGGCCGAAGCAAATCGCCATACGATTGAGGAACTGGATTTTCGGGATGAAGATTTTCAATGCGCCGTATGAGACGATATTAGTCAGCAGGCCGAGCACTCCGCACATCGCGGGGCCTTTGCGGACGATGAGGCCGAACGCGAATATGCTGAGTATGCCGGGCGAGATGAAGCCCTGGCTTTCCTGGATGATGGTGAAGATGCTGTTGCTTATTTTTGGGTTGCCTAATTGCGGTGCGATTGCGACGGCGATAAATGCAAATACGACAACGCAGGCACGGCCTAAGAATACGATGGTATCCTGCGAGGCCTGCGGGGAGATGTGCTTTCGGTATATATCCATCGTGAAAATGGTCGAGGCAGCGTTCAGCATAGCGGCCAGCGAGCTGACGACGGCGCCCAACAGTGCGGCGAGCACGAATCCGACAATGCCGACCTTCTGCGGGAGGACGTTTCCCAGTAATTGTGCCATCGCGGTATCATATTTATAGGCGATGAACTTCTCGGTCGAGGCCGTTTCGCCGGCTGTCTTGGCCTGTTCATTCACGCTCTCATTAAACAGCGCAACCTCCTGCGCCAAGTCGCCGCACACATGTTTCCAGGCCTTGTCCTCGCTGACGAAAACGGTGTATTGAGCAACCTTAATCTCGTCGAATTCGGCCTTTTCGATTGGCAGGACGAAGGGGTTTAGCACCTTCGCCGCTTTCAAGGCCGAGGGATTTTCATATACGGCGAGCATAAACCGGCCTGACTGCCAGCCGCTGATTTGAGCGTCGGTCGGCGAATCGATTAGCTCAACGAATTGAGTCTGCGGATTGGCCTTGACGTATTTTGCCATTACGGGGGCGTTGTCCCTGTTGGCCTCAATCTGCATATCCTTCGCGAAGAGGTTGAAGGCGATGATGCCGGGTATGACAATCACGAAGGGAATGAGCAGCTTCAAAAACGCGGCGAACACGATGCCCCTTTGTCCTTCGCGAAGCGACGCTGAGCCGAGGACCCTCTGGGTGATGTATTGATTTAGGCCCCAGTAGTAAAAATTCGGAATCCATAAGCCCAGCAATAGCGCCGTCCATGGGAGCACCTTGTCGTCTCTGGGTAAAAACATATTCATACGGACGCGGTTCAATTCCCAGAAGCGCTCGATGGCGCCGGTATTTTCCTTTAAGGACTCGATAATGACGGCGCCGGTTTTGACATCGACAATTTTGGCGGCCTCGGTGGCTTCGCCAAGCCGGTCGAAGGCGAAATACATAACGAGTGCGCCGCCGATAATCAGGCCGCTTCCCTGAATGAGGTCGGCCCAGGCGCAGGCCTTGAGCCCGCCCGATGCGACGTATAACATTGCGATTAGCCCGATGACGGTTGAGCCGGTGAGCAGGCTGACGTTATAGCCCATCTTGTCGGCCAGCGTGCGAATAGTGAGTGCGCCGGAATAAGTTACCGCGCCGACCAAGAGCATATAAATGAAAATCGTCGCTACGGCCATCATTGTCCGCGCGGCGGCGTTGTAGCGGTATTCGAGGAATTCGGGCATCGTGTAAATGCCTGCCCGTAAAAAATACGGCAGGAACGCGAAGGCGACCACGACAAGGGTAATCGCGGCCATCCATTCGTAGCTGGCGATTGCCAGGCCTACGTGGCTGGCGGCGTTGCCGCTCATTCCGACGAACTGTTCGGTCGAGATATTCGCGGCGATAAGCGAAAAGCCAATCAGCCACCAGATTAGTCCCCTGCCCGCGAGGAAGTAGCTTTCACCAGTTTTCTCGTGCCGGCTTTTGCTTATCCCTATAATCAGCACCGACGCAACGAAGGCGATAAAAACGATGATATCCGCTTTGCCGAACTGCATCGCAAATCCTTTCACTTTTATTAAACGCCGATTCCTCGATAAAACCAGACCGGATTATAGCCGAGACAGGGCCGGCTGCAACAGTTTTCCCCCGGCCC
>CAYLYB010000190.1:0-3255 GCA_964387605.1 uncultured Pirellulales bacterium
CAGTTGAAAACGAAGGCGGGTGTAAATCTGCCTGCCCTGCGTAGCTGAAAGCGAAGAAGAGTGTCTAAAATTCTCTGTGGCGGGCGAAATCCGCCTCAGGCGTCCCTTCGGGATCGAGAGTGGTGATATTTGTGCTTTTTTGTGGCTAATTAAATCCGTGTTATTTTCAGCCGGTAAATGCCTAAGGCATGGGCAACATCGTTGCCCGGCAGACGAGAGAAAGGTATTGCGCATCCCTCCTTAGGGAGAGCATATACCTTATCGAGTATGCCTTATCCGGCTGATTAAACCGTGTGAATCTGTGTAAATACGTTTCTAAAATTCTCTGTGGCCTCTGTGTCCTCTGTGGCTTAAATAAATAAGACGACTCTGTGGCTTCAGCGAGTCACGATTTCCGTTCTGCACTTCGGTATAGCTTCCAAAAACTTCTCGCCGTATGATTTACTGATAATTCTCGAATCTAAAATAACAACAATCCCCGTATCGGTCTTTGTCCGAATTAATCTGCCGAAGCCCTGCTTGAATTTGATTATCGCCAAAGGCAGCTGATAATCCAAAAATGCATTTCCACCTTCTTCACGAATCCTGTCTAATCGGCCGGCCAATAAAGGCGTATCCGGCACGGCGAAAGGCAGCCGAACTATTACCACGTTCGATAATGCCTCGCCCGCCACGTCCACGCCCTGCCAGAAACTGTCCGTCCCGAATAGTACGCTCCGCTTATCTCTCTTAAACCGCTTCAATAAAGCCGTCCTGTCTAATCCCGCCCCCTGTTGCAAAAGCTCAATTTTATTTTCACCGAGCCAGTCCGCCAATCGTTCAGCGAATCCGCCGAGCATCTGGTAGCTCGTAAAAAGCACAAACGCCCTGCCCTGCGTCTGCAGTATGTATTTCTTTATCGTCTCGCTGGCCAAATCGATGAATTTATCATCGTTGGGTTGCGGCAGGTCTTTCTCGATATAAATCGTTACCTGCCTTTCGTAATCGAAAGGCGAACCCAGCTTAACCGCATCATAATTCTGTAGTCCAACTCTGCCCGCAAAGAATTCAAATCCGCTTTTGCTTTTTTCCCCGCCTGCTCGTGGTGAGCTTGTCGAACCACTGCTCAGTGTCGCGCTTGTCATCACTACCGACACGAACTTATCGAACAGGCACCTCCTCACATCTTCTCCGACGTTTATTGCCGCGCTTCGCAAAGTTACCGCCTGCCTTCTGCCCTCGTTAACCTCCACCCAATAAACATAGTCGTCCTTGGCCTGCAGCAAAAACGCCTCCAAATCCCCAACCAGTGCCGTGCATCTATCCACATATCTCATCAGCTCGAATCGTTCGTCCTCATCCTTCGCCTCTTTCGCAAGTCTTCCCAATTCCGACCGCAGCTTTTTAATATGCACCGAAACCTCGTCATCGACAAAGTTCACATAACATCTGCCGTTGGTTTGTCCCTTGTTTTGCTCATACCACTCTCGAACCTTCCGGAAAAAAATCTTCGCCGCCTTACCCGCTTCGATAACCAAATCCGTCAGCTCACCCGCTTTGATATAAACCAACAGTCCCTTGTGCGTTCTCGGATTATAAAGACCATCGAGCAAAAACTTTACCGCCCCTTCGCTGATATCAATCCCGAAATGCTCCTCCGCCACCCGCTCCATATTATGCGCCTCATCTATTATCACACACTCATAATCAGGCAGTATCGATGCCCCCTCTCCCCGCAGCGCAAGGTCGCTGAATAACAACGCGTGATTCGTTACAATCAAATCTGCGTTCTCAAGCTCTCGCCTCGCCTGCCAGTAAAAGCATTTCGCATAATGCCTGCACCGCCTGCCGCGACAATTCCCATGCTCGCTTTTGACCGCGTCCCATACCCTGCCCTCCGGCAAAGAATCCATATCGCTAAGCGTCCCATCCTGAGTATTGTTCGCCCAGTCATTTACCCGTGAAAGCTCACTGCCGAATTGGTCGAACAGCCCCATTTGCCTTCGCACCGCAAACTCCAGCCGGCGCCTGCACAAATAATTACTCCTGCCCTTTGCCAAAACCGCCTTAAATCCCCAGGGCAAACACTTCTTAAGGCAGGGGATATCTTTATGAATTAGCTGTTCCTGTAAAGTAATCGTGAATGTGCTTACCGCTACTCTGCCAGCCCTGGGCCCGCCTAAATTGCCCCCGCCGCTACAGGCCCGCTCTATAGCGCTTACCAAGTATGCAAAACTCTTGCCAACTCCGGTCCCCGCCTCAACAACAAGATGCCGCTTCGAACGAAGCACCCCCTGAACCGCCTTGGCCATATCGACTTGCTGCTCGCGCCTCTCATAGCTGTCCAATACCCGCCCAATCGCACCTGTCGGCGCAAAAAAATCCTCTAAATTAAAAGATTGGCTTATTTTCTTCATTGGCGGGATACAACTTAGCAAACTTTTGCGTGCACGACAACCAGTAAAGCCCCCTCGCTTTGCTATTGATTCGCTATGCGCTCTTCTATCGCCTTTTTCATTATCGCTATCGCCTGCGAATCCGGCATCTTCTTCGCAGCCGACTCTATTGATGTCCTCGCGTATTCTAAGCGGTTCAAATGATAATGAATATAACCGAGCAAAAACTCGAGCTCTGCAGAGTCGCTCATCTTAACCCATTCTCTGGCCTCGAGTATCCTGTTCTCGAGAGTATCCTTGTCACCCATCATCTCAAAAAGGTCTACTTTAAACTTCGCGTAATCCGGGAAAATTTCGAGCGCCCTCGCCAAAAACAACGCGCTGCTCATATACTCACCCGCTGCGAACAGAGCATGGCTCTTGCCGGCATATCCCAGCGGGTCATCGGGCTTATAAACTATCGCAAGTGTATACGCGTCAGCTGCACGGTAATATCGGCCCTGTTTCATATACTGCTCACCTGCTTTGATATGCTTATTAAACTTATCCTCGCTGAAAGCTGCGAAACTCTTATATGCTTCATCAAAACCAGCAGCGCCAAGTGTCGATACGCCGGTCATAGTAACAGCGGATGATGTCGCCAAATCGTTAACTTCCGACTGACCTGTAATAAATTCACTCCCTTCAACCGGTAACACATCTCCGACACCCGTCAGTGGTTCGGTCAACTGTATCTGCATATGCTCATATACATCCAATCCCGGGTTTAATTTACCCGAAGCGGCTTGCCCTTGCGTAACTTCTTGAACAGCCTGCTGTTTTTGCCGCCGCATACTCATATCCAGTAACTGGCCAACACTGATTTCATCCCCAGTCGCCC
>CAYLYB010000191.1:0-3232 GCA_964387605.1 uncultured Pirellulales bacterium
ATTTACGTCAAGCCCGAAGATATAGGCGGCATCGGCAAGCGCGAGCCGGTTAAGGATATGGCGCGGGTATTCAGCCGATACGTTGACGGCATAATGGCGCGGACATTCGAACACAACACAGTTACCGGGCTTGCGGAATACGCGACGGTGCCGGTGATAAACGCGCTGACGGACTGGTCGCACCCGTGCCAGGCGATGGCCGACGTGCTGACGATAAAAGAGCATCTCGGCCGGCTCGAAGGCGTTACAGTCGCTTTCATAGGCGACGGCAACAACGTCGCACGCTCGCTGGCGTTTGCCGCGGCGAAATTCGGGATGAAACTCGTCGTTGCCTCGCCGGCGGGCTATGAGCTTGACTGGGGCACGGTCGAAAAAACAAACAATTCAACGCCGGATACTGTTTCGATTACTAATAATCCGACAGAAGCGGTTGCGGGCGCCGATATTGTTTATACCGATACCTGGGTGAGTATGGGCCAGGAAAACGAAAAGCAAAAACGCATCGAGGCGTTTACGGGATTTCAGGTCAACGCGGAACTGCTCAAATCGGCACCTGCCGATGCGAAGATTATGCACTGCCTGCCCGCCTATCGAGGCCTTGAAATCACCGACGAGGCGGTCGAATCACCGAACTCGATTATCTTCGACCAATCCGAAAACCGTCTTCACTTCCAGCGGGCGCTGTTGAAAAAGCTGATGAGCTAAATTTATGACAAATCACCGAATAATAATAGGGGACTCGCGATCAATGGCAAAAATAGCCGATGAGTCTGTTCACCTTGTCGTAACATCACCCCCCTATTGGCAGCTAAAAGACTATGGCAACGGCAGCCAAATCGGCTTCGACCACAGCTATGAAGATTATATTAACAACCTCAACCTTGTCTGGAGCGAATGTAACAGAGTTCTGCACAAAGGGTGCCGATTATGTATTAACATCGGAGACCAGTTTGCCCGTTCGGTTTACTACGGGCGATACAAAGTCATCCCTATCAGGACTGAAATAATAAAATTCTGCGAAATAATCGGCCTCGATTATATGGGAGCGGTAATCTGGCAAAAAGTAACTACTTGCAATACTACTGGCGGGGCAACAATAATGGGGTCATTCCCCTATCCCCGTAACGGTATCTTGAAAATCGACTATGAGTTTATCCTCTTATTCAAGAAACACGGCAATTTGCCAAGACCTTCACAACTTGAAAAAGAAAAATCCAAGATGACTATTGAGGAGTGGAACGAGTATTTTTCAGGACACTGGAATATACCTGGAGAAAAGCAGGACAAGCACCTGGCTGTTTTTCCTGAAGAAATACCCCGTCGTCTAATCAGAATGTTCACTTTTGTCGGTGACACAGTGCTCGATCCCTTCCTAGGCAGCGGCACAACTTCTTTAGCTGCGAGAAAACTAGAAAGAAATTCAATCGGATACGAAGTCAACCAAGATTTTATGCCAATCATCGAAGAAAAACTCGGCATCCGACAAAAAACGTTGTTCCCGGATGCTGAATTCGAGATAGTCACACAGACAAACACAAGAAAAGATTACTCGGAAGAAATTGAAAATCTGCCCTATACTTTCAAAGATCCCGTGAAATTCGACAAAAAAGTTGACCCGAGAAAGCTGCAATTCGGCTCAAAAATCAATGGGAAAAGCCAAAAAAGGCAGGACTATCATAGTGTAAAGAAGATTATTTCTCCTACGGAGCTCGAACTTGATAATGGGCTGAAAATTCGCCTGCTCGGCATAAGGGAAAAAGCTGAAAAAAAACAGCAGGCAATCAATTTTTTGCAGTCAAAAACAAAAGGGCAGAAAGTATTTATGAAATTTGGACAAGTTAAACACGACAGCCATAGTAATTTGTTGTGCTATTTATACCTGCAAAACAAGACCTTTATTAATCGTCATCTGCTTAAAGAAGGGCTTGTTGAAGCTGATAACGGTTCACGGCAGCTTAACTGATTCGGAGAGCGGTTAAAAAATGGCCAAAGAATGGATACTCAACAGCGCGATGAATCGTTTTCAACTGAATTTTAAGCGGAATGTCGGGGCTGTTTCTGAGGAAATAAGAAAATGTTCCCCTAAAAGCGTCAAGGAATGGGAGGATTATTATTTCTCAAATGTCCGCCCCAAGCAGCATATCGAGGACTTGGGCAAGAAACTCTATGTCAAGATTACCGAAGTTATTATTGCCGAAGTTGGCCAGATTTCTGAAGATGATTGTATTCAATATATGTTTGACCTTGTGATAAATCGCACCTTTGATGGTTATACAACCGAGATAAAAACTGTTTATGGCCAATTAGAGAAAGCTCTTAATCAAAAAATAGAACCTGCTCCTGATGAATGGGACCGTCTATATAATGTCGACTTCTACATCAAAATCGGAGACAAATATATCGGTCTACAGATAAAACCTGCCAGTGGTGTTTCACACATACCCCAGATATACAAAGAAAAAGATCTCCAGCAAAAAACCCACAAAAAATTCACTGACAAATTTGGCGGCAAAATATTTTATGTAATATCCGTAAAAGAAGGCGGTAACAAGGTCATACAAAACCCCGAAGTCATAAAAGAAATTCAGGAAGAAATAAGGAGATTGCAAAGCTGAAGATACTTGTTGCCAGCACGAATCCGGGGAAATTAGCTGAGATAAGGGCGATGCTGGCCGGGGAGAACGAATGGGTGGGGCTGGGGGATTTCCCTGATATCGGCGAGATTAAGGAGGACGGTCGGACCTTCGCCGAGAACGCCCGCAAAAAGGCGCTCGGCTATGCCCGCGCGACGGGGCTTTGGACAATAGCGGATGATTCGGGACTGGTTATCGATGCGCTGGGCGGCGAGCCGGGGGTGAAAAGCGCACGATTTTCGGGCGAAAAGGGGGCGGACCGCGGGCTTTTGGACCATAAAAATATGGCCAAGGCACTGAAGCTTCTGGAAGGAATCCCGAAGGAAAAAAGGACCGCCAGGTTCGTATGCTGCCTGTGCTTAGCAAGCCCGCCGGACAAACGGCGGGCAGGCCCGGAGAAAGTGCTTATCGAGACACAGGGGACTTTGGAGGGGCTTATCGCCGAGCGAGAAACGGGCGAAAACGGCTTCGGCTACGACCCGATTTTTTTCGTGCCGAATCTCAATAAAACAGTTGCCCAGTTGACAGCCGAAGAAAAAAACGCGATTTCTCACCGCGGCAACGCCATTCGCAAGCTCAAACCCCTCCTCGCCGAGTTA
>CAYLYB010000192.1:0-3094 GCA_964387605.1 uncultured Pirellulales bacterium
GCGGCAGCGCGACGATTGAACTGGCGAAGATGTCGTTTACATCGTTGATGGAAGTGAGCGGCAATTAGGGATAAAAATTGATTTTGATTTGAGCTTTTGGGGCGTGATGCTATAATAAGGGAGCGGAGGGAAGAGCCAGGGAAGGTAAGCGATGACAGCGGTAATAAGCAAGCCGGACACTCAGAAAAAGTTAGAGATATTAAGCGAAGATGCGCAATATGATTTGGCGTGCGCATGCGGGACGAGCGAGGATGGGCATCGCAAGCGCGGCGGGGAAGGAAAATGGATATACCCTGTAACGCTGCCCAGCGGGGGGACGAGCGTTTTATTCAAGACGCTGATTTCAAACGTTTGCTCGAACGACTGCAAGTATTGTCCGCTGAGGGCGGAAAAGGACGTGCGGCGGTGCAGCTTAGGGGCGGAAGAGACGGCGAATACATTTCTGGAATATTATAATCGCAAGAAGGTTTTCGGGTTGTTTTTAAGCTCGGGGATGATAGGCACGGCGGACGCGACGATGGAGCAGCTTAACCGTGTGGCGAGGATACTGCGAAACAGGAAAGGATTTCGCGGGTATATTCATTTGAAGGTAATACCGGGTGCGAGCAAGGCGGCGATAGAGGAGGCAGTATCGTTGTCGAGCGCGGTATCATTGAATATCGAGACGCCGGGGGCGAAACATCTGGCGAAGCTATCGAGCAGGAAGCGATTTTTAGAGGATATCGTTGAGCCGATAAAACTGATAAGCAGACTAACGGCAAAAGGGAACAGATTTTCGAGGGTGAAGCAGACGACGCAATTTATAGTCGGTGCGGCCCAGGAGAAGGATTCGGAGATTGTGAAATATATGTGGGGGCTATACGACCGGCTGAGGTTGCGAAGGGTATATTTCAGCGCGTACCAGAAAGGTTTGGGGGATGAGGCGATTGACGGGCAGGGACAACAAGAGGCCCGGCCCGGCGACGTGCTCACGCGGGAGCACCGGCTGTATCAGGTTGATTTTTTGATGCGCAAATACGGCTTTGCGGAGGAGGACATTATTTTCGAGGACGGTGGTAACCTGTCATTAGAGACGGACCCGAAGGAGGCGTGGGCGAAGATGCACCCGGAACGATTCCCCATCAATATCAACAAGGCGTCGAAATACGAGCTTTTGCGTGTGCCGGGGCTTGGGCCCGTTTCAGTAGACAGGATTTTAGAGAGGCGCAGGATAAGCAGATTAAGAGGTATCGAGGATATAGGGAGGGTCGGCGTGCTGCTTAGAAAAGCGGAGAATTATCTTAGCTTTTAATACAAGCGGTTTTATATTTTTTTTACGGCGATGGTGTAAATATCTCGGTTTTCCTTCAGGTATTTTCTTTCGAAGTTGGAGCCGACCCATTCGCCGATTTGGGCGCCGGCAGCGGGGAGAAAATCAATCTCTTCGAGCGAATCGGAGCGGGCTGCAAGCACATCTTTTATTTGCTGGAAATAATCTTCGAAATCGGTTGCGATTCGGATTGAGCCGGAGGGCTTGAGGCATCGAATCAACTGGTCAATATTAGTGACATTTACAAATCTTCTTTTATGGTGACGTTTTTTGGGCCAGGGGTCGGGGAAGTAGATATGGAAGCAATCGACGGTTTGGTCGGGGACACAGTCGGCTATAAATTGGGCGGCATCTGTTCGTATTATTCGGACGTTGGGGAGATTCCACCTGCCAATCCTGTCAACGGCGAAACGGTAATATCTATTAGCCCATTCAATTCCGAGGAAATTGATTTCGGGTGAGGATTTTGCCTGGTTTACCAAAAATGTGCCTCTGCCGGAACCGATTTCGATATGGAGGGGAGCTAAACGTCCGAAAATGCGGGGTAAATCGAGCTTTTCACCCAAATTTTCGGGCTTCAACGCCACAGAGGAATAATCTTTAAGTATTCTGGCCATTATTTCAGGCAAATTGGCGGAAGGATTTCCTGTAACCTTTTTTATACGTCGAGGACATTATTATAGTCAGAAAAGCCGGTTTTTCAATCATACGGGCAAAAAAGTGATTATCAGGGGCCTAAAGTCGTGTGCCGGGTTGAGCGATAGCAGTAAAGGGATGAAGGAGAATTTTTTTTACGGGGCCAAAATATCCCTGCACCAATTATTTTCACTGAGCGTATTTATTAGTAAGGGTCAAGGGAATGAGAAAGGCCCGATTGGTGCGACGTAAAAAAGGAAAGTCGCGAAATGATACGCCAATTAATGAAATCACGTCGTAAGCTGGTCATAATAGACATCAACACACAGAAGGACTTTTTCATCGGCGAGGGCAAGGCGCGGATAGGAAACCGCAGGAGGGTATTAATCAATATCAGAAGAATGATGGCTTATGCGCGTGCAAGAAAGATACCAGTGATATCGCTATGCGAGATATATCCCGGCAACAACGGCGGGCCGGGATACTGCATCGACGGGACAGAAGGAGAAAGAAAGATAAGCTATACTCTTTTGCAGAACCGCGCGAGTTTCGCGGCGGACAGCAATACGGATTTACCGGTGGACGTTCTGCGTCAATATCGGCAGATTATTCTTTATAAGCGCTGCGTAGACCCGTTCGACGAGCCGAGGATAGAACGGCTATTGAGCGAGATTCGTGCCAATGAATTTGTTGTGATAGGGGCATGCGCGGAGGGGGCAGTAGAGGCGACGGCACTGGGTCTTCTTCAGCGGGGTAAAAAGGTCAGCGTTGTCGTCGACGCAACGGGGGCACAAGACAAACAAAAGGCCAGGCATTCACTTCGTAAGATTGCAGCCAAGGGCGCCCGGCTAATAGATACGAGAAAATTTGCAGGGTCATCCCACCTAAAATCGGCGGGCGTGCTGAAAGACAGCATTACAGAGGACAGCATCCCCGATACCTCAGTTGACGCGGTTTTTGAATAACCGCTTCAATTCTCTTCAAATCAGCAATAAATCAACATCACATATAACTTTTCTGCACATCGGCGGGCAAGAAGCGGGTTGAAATGACTTGCAAAACGGGCATTCGGAATATATAAAAGACAAACAGCCGGGGCCCGTAGCTCAGCGGTTAGAGCAGTGGACTCATAATCCATTGGTCGAAGGT
>CAYLYB010000193.1:0-3070 GCA_964387605.1 uncultured Pirellulales bacterium
TCTATTACTATCAGGCGATTCATCAGGAAAGCGATGTCATCCCGGAAAACGTCGACTGCATTCGGGCCATGTGCGAGGTCGAGGCCGATAAAATGAAGAGTATGAGAAAGACCGATGAAGCCATGGGCATCATCGCTTAGTTTTGCGGCGAATTGATTTACTGGCGCGGCTCACTACCCCGGCAAAGGTGTGAAATTCCCATTGCGATAGATCCGCCCTCGCCACTATCTTGCGGAACATGACTTTTGTCTTTGCCTTCTTGTGTTCTGGATAGTTTATCTCATCAAGCAGCTCTGCCCAAAGTTCGTTGAGCGTTTGTTTCTCGATTGACCCTGCCAGCGTCTTCTCCATCGGCCCCTTGCCTAGGGAATATAGCTCGTAAAGTATCACGGTCGCGGCGTGTGAGATGTTCATTATGGGGTTGATGTCGGCCGTGGGTATGGTCACCAGCATGTCGCACTTGGCCAGCTCCTCGTTGCTCAGCCCCTGGCTCTCCCTGCCGAACACTATTCCCACCCGCCCTTTCTTTCTTCCAATGTGGTCGGCGAATTCGGCCGGCGTCAGAGGATGGCGGAGGAATTTTTTCTGGTTTTCCGTGGGCTTGCCAGACGTCCCGATGACGAGGTCGAGGCCGTCCAGCGCCTCCTCGAACGTTTTGACGGTTTTCGCCTTCTCAATTATGTGGCGCCCGTGCTTCGCGAATCTGTAGGCGTCATCGGCGAGCTCACAGGGGTTCACTAAAATCAATTCCCTGACTCCGAAATTGCTCATACATCTCGCGACGGAGCCTATATTACCCGCGATGAGCGGCTCGGCCAGTATGACGACATAATCGGGCATGAGCAACCATAACCGAAGGCATTTATAAATTCATGTTCTTTTGACCGTGATGAGATACGCTTTGAAATTCGCTTACGACGGTTCCGCGTTCGAGGGATATGTTAGGCAGCCTGGTATGAGCACAGTCGAAGGAGAAATAATCCGGGCGATGGAGCGCCTTCGTGTGATCAAAAGCGCAGCGAACAACAACTTCCAGAGCGCCAGCAGGACAGACCGCGGCGTAAGCGCCGCGGGTAATGTAATAGTGATTGACACGAATTTTGAGAAAAAGGCCCTCGTTCCCGCATTGAATTCGGAGCTCGATGGGGTGTATTTTTGGGCACTGGCAGAGATTGAAGACGGCTTCAACGCGCGCCATGCTGAACAACGCTGGTACCGTTATGTTCTGCCGCTTGATCAATGCCCTGATTTGGCCTTGCTGAGGGAGGGGGCGCGCTCGTTTCTTGGAGAGCATGATTTCCGCGAATTTTCAAAAAAGGACACTGGGGTGGAGAATACGATTTTGACGCTGGACTCTATCGAAATAATCGAATATGAGAATTTCGTCTTCGTTGATTTCAGAGCCCGACGCTTTCTCTGGCAGATGGTGCGTCGTATGGTCACTGCGATGCTGGTTGGCGAAAAAAAAGGAGCTGGTATCGGCCCAGCGCCTGCCGAAAATCTCATACTCATGGACGTTATTTATGATTTTAATTTCGAGGCGGCGGTCGAAAAGGCCGGAGACTTTTCGGTCAGAAAATCAGACGCTGAAATAAGGGCGAAGGTAATGGGCCAGATAGTCGATTTCACATCCGTTTAATTGGTTTTGACAGATGCCGCCGGGAGCCGACCGGCGGTTCGTGCCACCCGATTGCCAGTTTTCTACTGATTGTTTTGAATTCGGCCTCGGTTTCACCCGCTTTCTTGCCGCATCTGCACCTGTATCCTTGATTTTTACCCACCGACTTCATGCGCTTGTTGCACTTTTTACAAAGGGGGTTGGCAACTTTGTCTCTAATAATGACCAGCTTTTCGATTCTGAGTTTTTCCACGTTGATGGTGAATGGCTTTTCCCGGATGCCGCCGAGAACGGTAACACGGTCGCCGGGCGTGAGACTCTCGCCCACACGCCGGAAAGATTTGGCTGGCTCGTAAATGGTGCAGTCGACCGTCTTCCGGCCATTTGAAATGGTAAAAATCAAATGGCCGCCCTTGATTGTTTCGGGTCGGGAATAGACTGTCCCGCGCACTTTTACGGAAGTGTATGGCTCCATGTCAGAAATGCTCGCCCTCCGAATGTGGTCGTCAGTGCCCTGATTGGTGAGAAAAATTAGCTGTCTGGCCTTTTTCTCGCTCTTTATCATGGTTGACGCCTTCGGCAAGTCGCCTTCAACGTCGCCCCGAATGCCGTAAAGGATGGGGCATGGCGAGGCCGGCGCGAAGGCCATGTGCCTTTCCTCGTAATCGTAATTGTTGAACGTGCTTGTGATTTTCCTATCCATCTTCATCACGCCAGTCGCGTCAATTCGCCGCGGCATGCCCCATTTCTTTTTTTCACGGTATGCGATTAGTTCGTGCGTCCGATCCCTCGGCCGCCAGGCGGCGGCAGATATTGCGCCAATCAACCCGCGCCTGTTCTTCCACCCCTTGTTGAAATCGGGCTTTGATTTTTTGAGGTGGCTGTCAAGCTGTACAATGCCCCTCACGGCTGCCCAGTACAGGGACGGCGGTGGTTTGTGGGTTGTCAGGATAAGACCCGGATTGGTTTTGGCGTCGCCGAACATGGCCAGTTTCTCAACAACATCCGCGGCGCGTTCTAGGTGTTCTTTCGTGGGAGTGGTGTTTGAACCTGTTGAAAAACAATAGACTGGTTCACTGTCAATTTCCCCTATTTTTTTCTTTTTTCCACGCCCTTCGCCGAGCCTGATGCAGACTGCACCGTTGCCCCGCGTCTTCCAGGGAACGTTCGGGTTGAGGCGCACGAGGCGCGGATTGCCTATCAAATCCAGATCGGAAAATTCGCGAACGAGCTCGGTAGCCAGGTATGTGGTGCACATGCCCTTAACTGAATCAGTGTCGTCAACGCCTATGTAAATGTCAACACCTCACTTCATTATCTTGGTTACCTGACCGCACTCGCACTCTATCATGTCGGCCAGCGCCACATGCCTCTTGCACTTCGGGCATCTGGCCACATTCGTGAAAAAGAAATCGACCCACGCCTCCCTGACGTCCGATTCGGTCTCCTTCT
>CAYLYB010000194.1:0-3022 GCA_964387605.1 uncultured Pirellulales bacterium
GCTTGATTCCCTGCCAGGTTTCGGTTCTTCCGGATGCCTTTGCGCAGAAGGCGCCGTTATGGACGGGGGAAGTAACGGTCTCGATGGTGCAGCTTCGGCCGGCCCAGCCGGTGGTGCCATCCTCAAAGCCGGGATTTTCAACCAGATTTGTTCCGGCGTAAGACGCAAATGAAAGTAATAATGTTATAAGCAGACATGAACAACCATACTTCAGAGCCATTTTATTCTCCTCTCAAAAATAGAGTTAAGTTTATACAGGCCTTGGGCGGGACAATCCGACCCAAGGCGGATATTATCGCGATTTTGGTGAAAATGTCAAGCCCTGAGTCCGTCGAAGGGCCGGTATGCCAATTTCGCCACGTCAAACAGCCAGCGGGTAAACTTCGCTCAATGTTCGGGCGTTCGGCTGAAGCGGAGGACGCAGGTGTTTGGGCCAGTGGATGTTTCGGGGATTGTCGTTAGCAACTGAAATAATCGTTTGCCGGGTGAGCCGAGCTGAGTGGACTCGGCGCGGGTTGTGAGATTATAGCCGGAGGGGGTAAGCGGCTCGAATGATGAGCCGGCGTCTTTGGAAAGCTCGATTCGGACGCAGTCGTCGGGGACATCAAAATCGGATACAAGAATCGCGGGGTTGTAATAGGCGAGCGGCGAAGCGACGGAGCCGGCCCGCATAGCGTCGAAGGCGATAGCAGCGATGTTGGCGTCGGCAACGATATGATACGAGCCGGTCGGGACGTGGAAGCCGTATTCGGAGATGCCGGGGCCTGAGAGTAAAGTGCCGGTGACGGCGCGGGCAAAAGGATGCAGATAATCATCGGCGAAGGGCAATGCCTCGGCTACGCTTTTGATTGAGGGAAGGGATTCGGCATTTTGCGTCGCGAGCTGCGCCATAAAATTGCGATGATGCTCCTCGAATGGACGCCAGCCCCTTCGCGCGACCTGTGTATATGAGATATCGCGCCAGGTGAGGTCGTTGAAAACACCATAAGTGAAGCCGCGTAACGGCTCATTGAGAGCGAGCATAGTTGCAAAACCGCGAGGCGTCCTTGTCCAGTGAACGAGGACGTAATCGCGGACAAGGGGCGGGGAATTAGGTCTGAACAGGTCGCCATCGGTGCCGTTGCTCCATACGGGGACACCGTTGCTGCCGCCCTGCCAATAGCTTTTTCGAGGGGCATCCTGCGGGTCGCCGTCTGCGTGAATTGAGATTGTTTCATCGAGGATGTATGGCCGGCGGATAGTGAAATCGAGATTTGTGCCGGCGGGGACGGGGGCGGTCAATCGCAGGGTGTGCTCATCGAGGCGCTCGGCGATTTCAACGGGGCCCCAGCCGGCGGATTTGCTTTCGAGCATATCGCCGCGGGTAATCCATGGAATGAGGAAACTGGTGCTGTTGACTGCGTGAATCGTGTTGCCGTCGGCGGTTATACCGGGGCCATCGCCGCCGGGGCCTGTTGAGCAGAGGCCGGTCCAGTCATCGGCAACGACGGCATCGAATTTGATATTGACCCGGCCGGTTGGGTAAAAGGTCCAGTCGGTTGTGGTATCGACCATATCAAGCTCGATGAATTTATCGTTTGGCGGACCGTCTCCGTTGTTTAGGCGGGGGCGGCACTTCTGGCGGAGGCGCAGACGAACGGGGGTGTTTTCGAGGATTTGCAGTGATGCCCGGCCGGGGTCGTCGTTTTTGCCGAGGGCGGTAGAGAATTCCTGGTCACCCTGGAGATAGACGTCGTAATCGAAAATTCCGCCCTGAGAATACCAGGGTCCGGTTACGAGGTTGTCTTTTTGGGCGGGGTCGAAGACCTTATCGAAGATCTGGTATATGCCGCCGTTATAATAGAGACTGAAGACTACCTTCCATTCGTTGGTTTCGATGGTGAGTTCCTTATCTTCGGAGGAGAGATTGTCCGTCACTTCAAGCCGGGGTTTTGTTGGTGATTCGGCCCGTGATACAGCGGCCGGGAAAAGCAACAACGCTATGAGCAGATATGAACACCGATAATTGAAAACCATTCTATTCTCACATCGATAGTAAGATAGGACGCGGGTACATAAAAAACCCACGGGACAAGCCCGTGGGTTAAGTATTTACGATTAATCGAAGGGCAGTTTTACGCCGCCTTCGCGAGTTCTTTCGACCTGGCTTTGTTGGCCTTTGAGTTTTTTGGGCTTGGCCGGCTTCATACGGCAGACGAGGCCTGTCGAGATTTTAGATGCGTCGCCTGAGACGACTTTTGCATACGACATTGCCGGCGCAACTTTTTCTATTTTTATAGTGGCGACCAGAATTTCAGTCGAGCCGAGCGATTCTTTTGTATCGGAATCGACGATTTCCCGCCCGGCTGCGTAAACATCGAGCAGTGTTCCGACTGCGAGGCGGTCGCCGCCCTGGTCGATGATGACCGTGCCGTCGGTTTGAATCGCGGCGATGCGGGGCGGATACAATCTGTCGCTCAGCGTGTTGACAACTTCGTTGGCGAGTCTGGCAATTAGGTTGTCGGCAAGCTCGCGGTAGTCGAGGTCGGACGGTTCCCAGTCCTTGACGAGCTTTTTGACTTCGTCGGTTTCGAGACGCAGACGGACGGAATCGGCAAGCTTTACCTGTCTCGACGGGGCTACGATGATGCGATAATCGAGGCCTATATCGGCTTCGAATTCCCTGAAGGTTACATTGGCGATTGCGCCGGTAGCGGTTTGCTTTACGCGAAGGCCTGCTTCGGTAACCGTGCCTACGAGGAGATAGTCGGCGCCGAGGACCTCACCGATTCTGGCCTGCTCTTCGAGGGAAGTCGAATGGAAGGTGAGGATTTTCTGCTCGTGGAGGTATTCTGCGATATGCGCCCTGTCGAGGACAGCGAATTTATTGGTCTGGGTCAGCAAGGTGGTAAGCTGCTGGGCGAGCATATCCGCGAACTGCTCTGCGGGGATGACAAGAGAGCCGAATGTGTATGATTCAACATTTGCCCTCAAGGGCATTACGGCAATTCTTAGACGTGCGGATTTATCGACAGGCTCGTGG
>CAYLYB010000195.1:0-3014 GCA_964387605.1 uncultured Pirellulales bacterium
TGTCTCGGCGAAAATATCTAAATCAAGAGCAGTTGGCTGCTTGTCGGAGAGTCCTATGAAATATCAAAAGATGATCCTATTGTGCACAGCTTGAGAAAGGCATATGAAATTGTATACGGTGAGAGCATGCCTATAAGGGGCCACAGTTCTGTTACGGACACCTGCCGACTGGTGCGTCACGGTAATATCCCGGCGGTTCTGTGCGGTTTCGGCACATCGACCGGCCATGCGGATTTTGAATATGTTGAGATAAGTCAAATGACGCGCTCGGCAAAGATGCTGCTGCTGACGGTACTCGACTACCTTAACAGCGAGAATTAGTCAAAAGGCGAACGGTGATTATGAAAGCAGTACTATGGAAAGGCGGAGACAAATTTGTACCCGGCGAAGCAGAAATGCCGATCATCGGTCCCAGACAGGTTCTCGTGTCGGTTAAAACCGCATCAATATGCACGACAGATCTCCACTACGAAGATTTCGAGTGCACCCCGCCAATCATTCCAGGCCATGAGGTCGCTGGTACAATAGTCGAGGTTGGACCTGAGGTAAAGAAAATCAAGACGGGACAGCGTGTTGTGCTTGACCCCGTACAGCGATGTGGTCGATGTGTTTGTTGCACAGGGGGCATTCCGCACCTGTGTTTGAATACGAGGCACCTGGGCAACCGCGAGGTGCCCGGCGGCTGGGCAGAGTTTGTCGCCATAGACGAGCAGAACGCATACACCATACCACAAAACGTGGATTTTGCCTCCGCGGCACTGACGGAGCCCGTAGCAGTCTGCATGGAGAGTTTTGAGCGCACGGGCTTTCGCAAGGGTCAAAGCGTACTAATCATCGGCGATGGAACATTCGGCTTTATCCATGCCCTGCTCGCCAGGATAAAAGGTGCGGCAACGATTTTAGTCGCAGGGCATTACGATGAACGGCTCGCCAGAATCAAGAAACGAACGTCCGCAGTAACATGCAATACCCATAAAGAGAAACTGAACGAGGTCGCAGCAAGGCATATCCGTGAGCCGGGCTTCGATATAGTAATAGAAGCAACAGGCGCCACGGATGCACCTAATACCGGTCTGAGGCTGCTCAGGCCCCGCGGAACACTAATTCTTTTCAGTTGCGTCTGGCGTCCTGAGCCATTGGACCTTGTCTGCATTCATATGAAAGAGCTTAATGTGATGGGAGCGTGCCGGTCGCTGAATTGTTTCGATAAGTGCCTGAAGATGATGGGCCAAGGCAAACTCGACATGGGGGAATTTATCGATATCAAAATGGGACTCGCTGACGTCGCAGCCGCGATTGAAAAGCTCAAAAAGGACAAAAAAAACGTTTTTAAAGCTGTCCTGATTCCATAAATCACGAGGAGCAGATTTTTGGACAGAATTTCGAAATATGAACTGACGGAAAATCAGGCGGCCTTGTGGTTCCTCGGTCAATCCGGATTTTTGCTCAAATCAGCCGGGATTACTGCTGTTATCGACCCTTATCTAAGCGACTCAGTGGCGAATGTCTCACCATGGCTTACAAGGCGGTATCCGGCACCGATTGAGCCGGCGGCCCTAAAGGTGGATATATACATTGTAACACACAACCACCTTGACCACCTCGATCCTGAAACAATAGAACAATATCGTTACAAGGACCAGACTGTGTTCGTCGGTCCGCGATTTGTTTGCCGCAAGCTGCGCTCACTCGGGGTAAGGGATTCCCAAATCGTCAAAATTGACGTCGGCGAAAGCCAACAAATCGGGCGGATGAAATTGACGGGTATTTATACCGTGCCGAACGAACCGAATGTAATCGACACCGCTGGTTATCATATTAAATTCGATAACGGCCGAAGTGTATACCACACTTCCGATACCGCTCTGTCGCCTTTGCTGCTTGAGGCCGTCCATCACGCGGAGGTTGGACTATTCTGCATTAACGGTAAATGGGGCAATCTAAGCATAGAAGACGCTGTGAAGCTCACTCAAAAGGTAAATCCTATATTTGCAATTCCGCATCATTACGACGTTATGGAATTGAATTCAGAAAATCCACACACCTTTGAATACTGTATGAAATACACTAATCCGAAAATAGCCGTGAAGCTTTTGAAGGTAATGGAACCTTTTGTATGGTGACCCTGAGGTCAATAAAAAAATACTTTTGCCGGGCCAATGCGTTATGCTGACAGATACGTTCCAGTTACATTTTCTTGACTACTTCGCTTTCAGTCTTTACTTCGTAGTCCTCTGCGCGATTGGTTTTTGGGCCGGGCGAAAGAAAAGAAAGGGAAGTGAGGATTATTTCCTCGCCGGCCGTTCTTTGCCCTGGTACGTGGTGGGAACATCATTCATTGCCTCAAATATCAGCACCGAACACTTTATCGGTATGATAGGCGCAACTTTCATCTACGGCATCTCCATTGCGATGTATGAGTGGGGTAATATCAATTCCTTTACAGTCCTCATCTGGCTTTTTATTCCCTTTCTGCTTGCCACGAGAATCTTCACCATACCGGAGTTCCTTGAAAAAAGATTCAACAACACCTTGCGTCAGTTCTTCGCGTTTTTGACTGTAATCTGTAACGTTCTGGCTTTTCTCGCTGCCGTTTTATACGGCGGAGGGCTCGCTCTACACACTCTCTTCGGCTGGCCTCTTTGGTTCGCTATTGTTGCACTCGGTGTCGTAGCAGGTTCCTGGGCAATTTACGGCGGGCTACGT
Organism: uncultured Pirellulales bacterium; assembly: GCA_964387605.1. Classification (GTDB taxonomy): domain Bacteria; phylum Planctomycetota; class Phycisphaerae; order Sedimentisphaerales; family Anaerobacaceae; genus Fen-1362. The sequence goes on from CAYLYB010000195.1 coordinate 2,707, forward strand.
TCTGTCGCCTGGACGGATTTTTACACCGTTGTCATCATGATTGCCGGCGGGCTTATGGTAACTCTGCTGGGCCTGTATATGCTCTCAGGCGATGAGCACTCTCTCGCAAAAGGCTGGCAGGTTATGATTGAAAGCAACCGTGCCGAGAGCGGGGTCTGGGCCGAAGCGGTTGCAAAAAACGCTCAAAACCTCGCAGCACAGGACACCTACGACCGTCTTTCAGTCATTCAGCCGGCCACTCATAAAGTAGTCCCGTGGCCCAGTCTGATATATGGCTTCCTCGCTTCCGGAATCTGGTACAGCGTGCT
>CAYLYB010000196.1:0-2940 GCA_964387605.1 uncultured Pirellulales bacterium
CCAACGTGGGATATTCCGGAACCGTCGACCCTCCTTATCAGGTCGGCACCTGGTCCGGTTTTCGTTCTGCGGCAGTAACCTTCACCTTCGACGACAATACTTCCAAGCAATACACTGTGGCTATACCTATGCTCAATGAGTTTGATTTCGACGCGACGTTTTATCCCGTCACAAGCTGGTCGCCCAACTGGAGCACCTTTCTAAGCGCCGCTAATCACGGCCACGAAATCGGCAGTCATACCGTAACGCATCCGCATCTGGCTGACTTGACAATCGCGCTGCAAACAACCGAGCTTGTGAACTCTCAAAATACTATTAACTCACATATACCGGGAGGGCAATGTATCACGCTGGCCTATCCCTATTGCGAACCCAGCGACCTTACGCTCACCTCCACATACTATATCGCTGCAAGGCACTGTCAGGGCTATATCGAATCGAGCACCCCCTCGAATTTTTACCAAATCAGCTCGATAATCTGCGGCAGCTCGGGTACCGTTAACTCATATTCGGCCTTTACTTCGAGATTCACAAGTGCCGCCGGCTCACACGGCTGGTGCGTATTCCTGATACACGGCATCGATGGTGACGGCGGATATTCCCCGCTTTCCTCTACAATCCTCAGGCAAAGTCTCGAATATCTCCAAAGCCATAGCGATACTTACTGGGTTTCGACTTTTTCAAACGTCGTTCGCTACATAAAAGAGCGTAACGATGTTTCGGTTACCGAAACATCCAGTTCGGGCAGCAGCATTACCCTGCAGGTAACCGATACACTCAGCGACTCAATTTATAAATATCCCATAACCTTACGCCGGCCTCTCCCTGCCGGCTGGTCGGCCGCCAGTGTTACGCAGGACGGCGACAAGGTGGAATCATCAACAGTAGAGGTTGCTTCAACGAAGTATGTTATGTTCGATGTGGTGCCCGACGGCGGGGACGTCGTGCTCACAAAAGCTCCGGCTGCCCCCGAGAACTTGACCGCTTCGGCCGGCTACACAACTGTTGTTCTCGACTGGAACGACGTCAACGAAGCCGACGTAGCGGGCTATAACGTATATCGTTCTGTAGTTTCAGGACGTGCCTTCATCAAACAAAACAGCACGCTTGTGAGCACTTCGGATTATGAGGATGCCGGCTTTACTACACGCGACAGGTCTTATTATTATGTTGTTTCGGCCGTAGATACCAATTCGACAGAATCCTACTCCTCGAACGAGGTTTTCGGCGGCTTATACGGTGATTTTACAGGCGACAAGTCCGTGGGGCTGGACGACCTCTCAGTCTTTCTCGATTTCTGGTGGCTGGTCGACGATTGCAACGATACCGACGGCGTGGACCTCGACGAAGATTGCCTGGTCAATTTCCACGAATATGCCGTCCTCGCTGGAAACCGGTCGTAAGCTCCGTCATATGAATCATCGCTTGGGATTCCACAGTCCCCGCCGACTTTATACTGCTCGGTTATCTTCATTGGCCCGATAAACTCAACTGCGCCGGTTTGAGTGTCTTATGGCTCGGGTTTTCGGATTTTAACTCTTGACAGCAGGAGATTATACGCTATTATGCCTGCTTCTAATTTTTCAAATTTTCGTTTTGTAAGGAGCTTATATAGTGGCAAAAAACAAAGACATCGAAATTGTCGCAGCGGGCCATACCTGTCTCGACCTGATTCCGGCTTTCACTATCGACGGAACGGTCGACAAGATGACGGACGTTCTCGTGCCCGGCAAAATGATTAATATGGGAAAATGTGTTGTAGTGGGCGGTGGCCCCGTCACCAACGCCGGCGTCTCAATCAGACGCCTCGGCGTAAAAACAGAGCTCATCGGAAAAATCGGCGATGACGACTTCGGCAAACAAATTCTTGAATGGTATGAAGAGCACGAGGGCCATTTCAAAGGCATTCACATGGTCAAAGGCGAATCGACCTCATATACCATCGCGATTTGCATACCCGGCATCGACCGCTTTTACCTGCATCACTGCGGTGCCAACGATACGTTCGGCTATGACGATATGGATTTCGACCTCGTGGAACGCTCGAAGCTGATGCTGTTCGGCTATCCGCCGTGGATGAAAAAGATTTACGACAACACCGGTGCTGAACTGACAAAAATCCTCAAAAAGACAAAGGAGCTGGGAACAACGACCGCGCTCGACCTTTCAATTCCCGATGTGAACAGTCCCGCCGGCCAGTGCGACTGGAAGGCAATCCTCAACGACTGGGTCCCGCTTTCCGATATTATGGTCCCAAGCGCAGAAGAGGTATATTTCTTCCTCTATAAGGACAAGTTCCTCGATAAAAAGGCCAACCTCGGCCCCAAAGAAAGCGTGCTCGACCATATGACGGTGGATGATATTTCAACGCTCGGAAAAGACCTCATAAATCTGGGCACTGCGATTGCGATGGTCAAGTGCGGCCACAGGGGCCTGTATATCAGGACGGCCGGCAAGGACCGCCTCACAAAACTGGGCGCAGCAGCTTGTGCCGACCTCGAAAACTGGGCAAATCGCGAGCTGTGGTTCCCTGTTTACGAGGAGGAAAAATTCGTCGGCGCGCTCGGCTCAGGCGATTCGGCCATAGCCGGATTCCTCTCGGCATTTGTCCGCGAAAACTCAATCGAATCGTGCCTGAGATACGCAAACGCCGCGGGCAGTATGAATGTTACCGTGCCCGACGGCCTCACCTGGAACAAGGGATTCGAGGATTTGACCAAACGAATCGAGGCGGGCTGGAAAACCAAAGAATTAAAAATCGACGAGCCGGGCTGGAAGCTCGAAAAACAGTTCTGGGTCGGGCCTGATAACTCCGGCAAGTGGGAATCGTAAAAAAATAGCCGCGAAAAAGCACAAAAAGGGCACTTGAATTGGTTTTTTTTCTCTGTGCTCTCTGTGTCCTCTCGCCGAAAGGCGTCCCTTGCGGGAGTGGCTTAAAAA
>CAYLYB010000197.1:0-2939 GCA_964387605.1 uncultured Pirellulales bacterium
TGTCTAAAAATCTCTGTGGTCTCTGCCTGCCCTCGAATGTCGTAGTCGGGGGTGCTCTCTGTGGCTTAAATAATCCGTGTTTTTTAGTTGGCTGGATAATGAAGCCGTTATGTTCGGGCTTTGCGGACAAGGCAAAGGCCTTTGAAGAAATCTCATTTCGGGAAAAGGCCTTGCCGAAGAACGCAAGCCAATTAAAAAAGTGTCAATCAGTGTCTAAAAATCTCTGTGTCCTCTGTGTTCTCTGTGGCTAAAATAATCCGTGAAAATCTGTGTTAATCCGTGTCTAAAAATCTCTGTGTCCTCTGTGTTCTCTGTGGCTAAAATAATCCGTGTTCTTGCTCTGCTAATAATGAGAAGCCCGTGTTGTTTGCTCGGCTTTATTCTTAAATTTTCGGCCGTGCCTGATAAGGCAGGGTAGTATGTTTCACTGCCCGGCAGCCGAGGCAATTGGTTGTCGCAGATATGATTATCGAGAACAACCTGTTGTGAGGATGGCTTTGGCCGAAACCTTCGTGTTTCTTCGTGAATCTTCGTGGTAAAAAATCTGTGTTAATCCGTGTCTAAAAATCTCTGTGGTCTCTGCCTGCCCTCGAATGTCGTAGTCGGGGGTGCCCTCTCGCCGAAGGCGTCCCTTCGGGAGTGGCTTAAATAATCCGTGTTTCTTCGTGAGCTTCGTGGTAAATAATCCGTGAAAATCTGTCCGCCCCACAAAGCGGGCGAGACCTCGCCTTTAGGCGGGTGGAATCTGTGCTTCTTTCGCCCCCGATAAATCGGGATTCAGGTCATGTTTGATGCGGGGTAAATAGGCCTGGGGGCTAACCTCTGGTTTTTCTTTTCATTTGCGCAGGATTGGTGTATAATCGGCCGATTGTTTTGAAGTTCGTTATGTTTTGACAGGTAAGAATAAGGAGCGTTACATTGGAAAATCATCGCAAGAGTAAGGTTAAAAAGAAGCGTAAATCGGGATTTCTGGCGCGTATGCGGACGAGCAAGGGCAGGAAGACGACTAACCGCAAACGCAGAATGAAAAGAAGCGTTAACGTGAGATAACGAATGATAAAGACACAGATTAACACGGTTTTTAAGACACGGATTAACACAGATTTACACTGTTAATAATTCAATTCTCTGTGTCCTCCCTGCCCCGGCAAGTCGTAGGCAGGGGTGTGTTCTCTGTGGCTAAAAAGGTAAGGAGAAAATGGAAATGGCGTTGAAAATCTTTTACGAGAAGGACGCTCCGATAGGGCCTTTGAAGGGCAAAAAGGTGGCTGTCATCGGTTACGGCAGCCAGGGGCATGCCCACAGTTTGAATATGCGGGATAGCGGCATTAAGGTCGCGGTAGCGGAATTGAAGGGCACGGCGAACTATAAGCTGGCGCAGAAGCACAAATTCAAGCCGACAGATATCAAGACGGCGGTGAAGGGTGCGGCATTGGTAATCGTTACCGTTCCGGATGAGGTGCAGGCGAAGGTTTATAAGAGCCAGATAGAGCCGAATCTCGCGGCGGGACAGACGTTAGGTTTTTGCCACGGATTTAATATACATTTCAAATATATAGTGCCGCCGAAGGGCGTTAATGTAGTGATGATTGCGCCGAAGGGGCCGGGGCACTTGGTTCGCAGCGAGTTCGAGAAGGGCGGCGGTGTGCCATGTTTGGTTGCTATTCATAAAGACGCGACGGGCAAGGCATTGAAGACCGCGCTTGCCTGGGGCAGGGGCGTCGGCGGCGCCAAGGCGGGTATTATCAAAACCAGCTTCAAGGAAGAGACCGAAACCGACCTTTTCGGCGAGCAGTGCGTCCTTTGCGGCGGCCTGACTTCGCTCATCAAATCCGGCTTCGAAACCCTCGTAGAGGCGGGCTATCAGCCGGAGATAGCGTATTTCGAGTGTATGCACGAGGTGAAGCTGATAGTGGATTTGATGTACCAGGGGGGGATGAGCTATATGCGGTATAGTATTTCGAATACTGCGGAATACGGAGACCTGACTCGCGGGCCGAGAATAATACCGAAGCAGACGAAGGCGGAGATGAAGAAGATACTGAAGGAGATAACCAGCGGTAAGTTCGCGAAGGAATGGGTGAAGGAATATCGCGGCGGCCTGAAGAAATTCAATAAGCTATACAAAAAGGACCACGGCAGTAAGCTGGAGAATGTGGGTCGGAAGCTGCGGAAGATGATGAAATGGATTGATTCGAAAGAGGTGTAAAGATAAATAATTTTTACCGCGGAGCACGCCCCCTGCCTACTGCCTGCAGGGGCAGGTGAGAACGCAGAGATAAAAAGAGATGAAACTCTGTTGAATATGGAGAAACAGTGAAGGCGATAAGGTTGGGGATTTTGTTGTCGTGTTGTTTTGTTAGCGGCTGTTCGTTTTTCGGGTTATTCAAGCCGGAAGGGCCGCCATCGAATGGGCATATATATTCGGTTTACGGGCAGATGGTGCTCGGGCAGAGCACAAGCTCGGACGTGCTGGCTGCGTTCGGCAGGCCCGAATATGCGCTGCTTAGCCAGAGCAAGAGCATAATCGCTTTGGCGGGCGAGAAGAAGAAGGGCTACAAGACGTGGTTTAATATGGTGGTGTTCGATGAGAATGAGCTGATAGCGAGGCGGAAGTATGTGTTTATATCGGATGAGCGGCCGAGACACTTATTTGTGGAGCCGTGGGAAGGTGCGTATTTCGACTGTAAGATAATGCTGCCGAAAGAAGTTCTCGAAGAGCCGTACGCGAATGAGAACGCGAGACGAATTGCGATACTCAAGCAGGTTGAGTCGGACGTTCGCAGCGATACGGCGGAGGTGGGGGCTGATAACGAGGTCCTCGCGGTGAGCGGTATGGTTGTGGGCAGGGCGATTGGCACGGTGTTGATTGATTTGGAGGCATCGCCTGCTTTGGCGAGCAAGCTGAGCGACGATAAGGGGCTGGCGTTTAGTCATCC
>CAYLYB010000198.1:0-2890 GCA_964387605.1 uncultured Pirellulales bacterium
ACAATCACCTTGAATACCGCCCCCGCCGGCATGTACCTGTTTGTCGAAAATCAGTACAAATATGATTTGCCGGAAAATAAATTTACATTAAAATCAGCATATTAGCCGAAACAAGAGTATTCGGCATTTTAAGGAAAGGATTATGTATGACTAAAGGTCACGACGTTAAAAAAAATGTAAAAAAGAAACCGCAAAGAACCTTAGAAGAAAAACGCGCTGCCAAAAGAGCGAAAAAAGCCGGCCTCTAAGCATAAATCGCATTCCGGCTTATCCCTAATCCGGGCTGACTTGGCTTTTGCCTGCCCCCGCGTCTTGTTTTGCAAAGCAAAACAGCGGGGGTCAGTCCGAGCGACTTGTGGTGAGTCGAGGAATCTGTTTGAATAACCCGTCGCGAAGCGACACCACAATTCTTGTCCTCCATAGCTAAAAGCGACGGCGGATTGATTTTTCCATTTTTATCTTTAATCTCCTTTCCAACTTGCAACCTGTAACCTGCAACTTGTAACCTACGCCCCCGTTTTTGCTTCTTCAGGAAAGTTCAGTCTCGCGAACTCGCCCCGATACTTCTTCGCCGCCGCGTCGTAGGCCTTCGCCGCTGCAATTTCGCTGTCGAATCTCCCTAAAAAATATTTCTTCCCGTTATGCTTGATTTCCGACGCCCACTTCCCCCTTTCCTTATCGTATCTCGCCCCAACGTATCGCGAACTCGTATTCTTTCTCTTTTTCCGGTTATACATATTTTCTCTTTGAGTCGCCTCTCGCATATTCTCCCTGCGATTATCTAAGCTGTTTCCGTCCCTGTGGTCCACGACATTGCCCTCCGCAGGCCGCATTATCTCCCTGTGCAGCCGAACCGTTGTTATCTTCCCCTCCTCGTTTTCCACCGTCCTCATCGCGTAGTATTTCGTCCCGTGCCCGCCGGCGTACCAGTTATATCCCCCGAACTCATAAAAATCCTGCGGGTCAACTATCGTATACATCCCCTCGTCAAGGTATATCCTGCGATACGCGTACCCGTATTTCATTCGCCGGTACAAAATCACAGGCCATGAAATCATCCTGTCAATCCACACCGGCAACCCAATCCTCAAATTAACCTTCATAATTTCCTCCCTTTGCATGCCCCCGCGTCTTGTTTTGAGAAGCAAAACAACGGGGGTCCACCTTTCTCTACTTTTCGCAGCGTAGCGGAGATCCTCGACTCCAGCTTCGCAGGAACCGCAATCGGGGACCCATTTCCTCGCTTTTTCGTGATACGCTTCACGTTTCACGAATCACGTTGGAGGGAACAAAGGCCCCTCTATAAATAGGCGCGAACTTGCGCGTTTGTGTCGAAAATTCGTGTTTTGCCGACCCCCCGAAATGCACTTAAGTGCTTATGGGATAAGGAGTAAAAAAAAATTTAAAAAGTTGCCTTTTGCCCTAAAAGCGCTTGCGCGCTTGCGCTAAACAAATGTTTTAAACATTTGTTTTAAACATTTGTATAACTTCGCTTAAATGCTTTCATATCCCCCTGTAAATTCTGGCCTTACAGAATTTTCCTGTTTCTTAAAAAAATTTTCGCTGCTTTTTCGCCGTTTTTGCTTGGCGGGTTTACCTCGCCACTCCGTTTGGCGGGCTCACCTTTCCTTATTTTCCTGCCGATTCCTTCTATTATATGGCGATTACATTACGGGAATATATAGCCCCTGCTCTTTAGATACTCCATGACAATACCATTTGGCCGCATCCGCTCCGGTTTGCAAGGCGTCGTCGTCATAGTAATCATTGGTAAACCCGGAATGGTATTTCAGTGATATTGTCGATGAGCCGGCGTGCTGGATTGTGCCTTCCTGATAATACCAGTTATGCGTCCCCGTCAATGATTTCGCGATGTCGTGATTTTTATCAGATGCCTTTATCTTAACGCCCTTTTCATCGCCTTTCAGAACAAAATGCCCGTCTGAATTGCCTAATCCGACAATCCAGCTCACCTTATCGCCGACATGTGCCGTGTTAAAGTTATATACGACGTAGCTCCCCATTAGCGCGTATTTTTGCATCTTTCCGTTCTTGTCCGGCGCCTTCCAGGTATAAACATGCCAGCCATACGCTACTGTTGATGAAGCTGCCCCGCGTTGCATAATAAAATACCCGGTTTCCTTTTCGTTCGACTTTTCCCATTCGAGCGTATTTAGCATATCATCGCTGGACCCGCTGAAATCGCAGGTATGGTCCGTGGATTTTTCCATGTATTTGTAAATGATAACTTCCGATTTTGCCTGCGGCTGTGCGCTCGCGATTGCCGTGGCGCAAAGGATTATTAAAAGCAATACTGATAATCGTTTCATTTTTCTACCCGTCCTTTCGAAATTAATAATAAATACAACCTTAGGGCATGCTGCTGCCTGCCACCCCCTGGCGGTGAACGCATATTATACCATATTTGCCCTGAAATTTCAATGTCGAAAGACTTCCTTATCGGTTAGCCCCCAGGCCTGCCTGGGGGTTGTTTATTACAATGCCGCCAGGCCTCTTTATAAACTTAGCCCCTCAACCTGTCCCTACGAAGCTTTAGTGAAGGGGGATTTATTGAGGGGTTCGCCGAAGGCGTTTCACGTAGGGTTGCTTTCCTTATTATGTTTAGCCCGGCAACTTTATTGCCGGGTAATATTTACCTTGTTACTTGTGGAGAATGCCGTAATCGGGGGTCATATTTAGCCCCACGTTTTACGTCGGGTCGGTTAGCCCTCAGGCCCGCCTGAGGGTTTTTGTATGTCGTTTACCCGCCTCCGGCGGATTATTGGGGGAGTGCTTGCCCCCGCGTATCGTTTTGCTTCTCAAAACGGCGGGGGTCATTCCCCCGAACGCGCCGAATCCATTTAAAATCAACGCCGAAAGGCCACCTTAT
>CAYLYB010000199.1:0-2869 GCA_964387605.1 uncultured Pirellulales bacterium
TTTGACAAGGTTGTCGAATACACCCGATGCGAAGAATGAGCATCGATGTTTCCGAGTAACCCACCCGTTCCACCCACTGTTCGGTCGTGAATACACCCTGCTCAGCTACCAGCGGTGCTGGGGTGAAGATCGGGTCTTCTTCGTCGATGAGACGGATGAGGTTCGTCGCCTGCCGGCGCGCTGGACCAGTGTGGTTGCGGACGATCCCTTCGTGGTGATGTCCGCCGGGCGGTCGCACTTCCGCTTCGCTGACCTCATAGAGCTGGCAAAGCTGATTCAAGCAGGACGCCGATGAACGGTCTGGGATATGGCCGATGCATGCGTGTGGACTGTCAAGGGGATTATGCCGCAAGTGTAAATGTGTTTTTGCCGCTACAAGTGGCTTGGTTATATGTATTGATTGATGTAAAGGTGTGTGATAGCCATGCAAATATTGACATATCGCTCAGTTTTCGACATTTCCTACTTGACATCGGATTCTTGTCGGGCATAATCTGCATTACATCAACTTGGAGATGCAACCATGGCTCGACCCAAAAACGATCCCAAGACCGAGGCGCTGCGACAGCAGGGCTGCCTCCATCCGCACCCGGAGAAGGTTATCGACGAGGAATTCACCGCGAGCGAGTTTTTCGATCCGCGCGACCTGGTGCAGGTCAAGTACGAGATGCTGCGGCGGGTCCGCGTGGACGGGCAGCCGGTCAGCCAGACCGCGGCGGTCTTCGGGCTGTCGCGACCATCGTATTACCAGGCACAGGCGGCCTACGAGGAGGGCGGCTTGCCGGCGCTGCTGCCGAGGAAGCCCGGACCGCGGCAGCCCCACAAGCTCTCCGTGGAGGTGGTGGAGGCGCTTTGCGAGGCGCTTTCGGAGCAGCCGGAGCTGAGATCCGAAGATCTCGTGGCGCTGGTCGGGGAACGCTTCGGTGTGTCGGTGCATCGGCGCAGCGTCGAGCGAGCGCTGGTGAAGCAGGAAAAAAAACGGCGGTGACCAGCGAACCGACGCCGGCCACCGCGAGCCGGGAGAGTGTGCTCGAACACGCGGCTCGTTACGAGGTGCTCCGTACCCAGACCATGGCTCGTCCCGCCACGGCGCCCCGCCACGGACTGGCCGTGCTCCTGCGTCGAGGGGTCGCGGCATGGATGGACGCGTGGTCCGAGCTTCCGGCGCCCGCCGAGCGGCCGAGACGGGAGGAGTATCAACAACAACTATCGCCCTTGCCGGACAACGCGAGCGCGGAGGCCGTCCGCATCCTCGCATCCATGGCGCTGGGGCACATTGAGGAGGTCCACACATGACAATACCGATTCATCAGAAGGTGACCGAGAGCCACCTGAGGCGCGACGCCTACCTGTACGTGCGCCAGTCCACGGTGCGGCAGGTGTTTGAGAACACCGAGAGCACCCTGCGCCAGTACGCCTTGCGGGAGCGGGCGGTGGCGCTGGGCTGGCCTGTGGAGCGGGTCAGGGTGATCGACTGTGACCTGGGCAAGTCCGGGGCGTCGAGCATCGACCGGGAGGGCTTCCAGGAGCTCGTGGGCGAGGTGGGCATGGGACATGCCGGCATCGTGCTCGGGCTCGAGGTCTCTCGCCTGGCTCGCAACTCCACAGACTGGCACCGGCTGCTGGAGATCTGCGCGCTGACCGACACGCTGATTCTCGATGAGGATAGCGTCTACAGCCCGGAGGACTTCAACGACCGGCTTCTCCTGGGGCTGAAGGGCACCATGTCCGACGCTGAGCTGCACGTGCTGCGCGCCCGCCTGCGCGGCGGCATCCTCAACCAGGCGCGCCGCGGCGCGCTGAAGACACCGTTGCCGATCGGTCTGGTCTATGATGCGGCAGACCATGTCGTGCTCGACTCCGACAGCCAGGTGCGCAAGAGCATCGCCCACCTGTTCGAGGTCTTCGAGCGGACGGGCTCGGCGTCGGCCACGGTGAGACACTTCCGCGAGCAGGAGCTGCGCTTTCCTCGTCGCCCACACGGTGGCCCCCACAAGGGGGAGTTGCTCTGGGAGCCGCTGCATCACTGGCGCGTGCTGCGCGTGCTGCACAACCCGCGCTACGCCGGCGCTTACTGTTTCGGTCGGACCCGCACGCACAAGCGGCCCGGGGACAGCATCGAGGTAGAGGTGCTCCCGCGCGATGAGTGGACCGCGCTCTTGCCCGACGCGCACCCGGGCTACATCTCGTGGGAGCAGTACGAGACCAACCTCGCCCGGCTGCGCGAGAACGCTCAGGCCCACGGCTCGGAACGGCGGAAGAGCCCGCCGCGGGAGGGGCCGGCACTGCTTCAGGGGCTGGCCGTCTGCGGCGTATGCGGACGGCGCATGACGGTGCGCTATCACACCCGCAAGGGCCGGCAGTGGCCGGAGTACATATGCCAGAGCGAGGGCATCGAGACCGCGACGTCGAAGTGCCAGTCCATCCAGGGCTTGGGCATCGATGAAGCCATCAGTGCGCTTCTCGTGGAGACGGTCACGCCGGTGACCTTGGAGGTCGCGCTCCAGGTACAGGCCGAGCTCGAAGCCCGGGCAACCGAAGCCGACGCGCTCCGGCGCCAGGGGGTCGAACGCGCACGTTACGAGGCCGATCTGGCCCGCCGGCGATTCATGGAGACCGACCCGGGCAACCGGCTTGTCGTGGACGTACTCGAAGCGGAGTGGAACGAGAAGCTCCGCGCGCTCCACGACGCGCAAGAGGAGCTCGAGAACCGTCACGCCCAAGACCTCGCCGAGCTCGACGAGGACCGGCGAAAGCAGATCCTGGCGCTGGCCACTGACTTCCCACGGCTGTGGAACGACCCGAAGACCCCGCAGCGCGAGCGCAAGCGAATGGTCCGCCTGCTTCTCGAAGATGTCACGCTGACCAA
>CAYLYB010000200.1:0-2779 GCA_964387605.1 uncultured Pirellulales bacterium
ATTGAGCGTGAATCCCCTGCCTTTTTTACAGTCATCAGCACCCCTCGCTAACTCCAGAACTCCTGACATGGGGTGGCGCAATTCGGCGAAATTACTGAGGTCCGGTTCGTAGGGAGTGCGGACCCAAACCTGTCCGCTTTTTTTCACGAAGATTTCAGCGATACGGCACTATGCTTGGGTTATGGTAATCCAATCGAAGCAGGGTACTCTATTTGAAGACGCGAAGAAGGACCGGGGCACGACGGTTCACATCAACGGGCGAAGCCGGCTCAGGACACAGGATGGGTTCACCGTCGTCACCTTTATGGGGATGCCCATATATCACTACATCAACGGAGACCGCATGGCCGAGGCCCATGCCATGGTTTCACTCGTTGAGCAGAGGTATGCGCGCCAGACAGAGATAGCGCGGGCGTTTGGTTGTACGACACGGACGGTGCGACGGTATCAGGAGCGGCATGACAAGGAGGGGCTCTCGGCGCTGGGGCGAAGCGGCGGCTACCCGAAGGGGAAGCCGCGTCTTCGGAAGTCCCGGGATCGCCTGGTGAGCGAGCTCAAGAGTAAGGGCTATTCCAATCGAGAGGTTGCAGCGCGCATCGGTGTCAGTGAGAAGGCGGTGCGCAAACAGCTTCGGCGTCTTGGGTGGAAGCAGGTTGAGCCGGAGCAAATGAGCTTGGATTTTTGTTCTCAGGCCGATGCGGACCCAAACCTGTCCGCTATACCGACAGCGACGCCGGATGATGCCCATGTGGATGATGCGAAGCCGAACACTTCATCGCTCGCGACTGCGGACCCAAACCTGTCCGCTATACCGACACCGACGCCGGATGGCGTCCATGTGAATGACGTCGGGCCGGTCTCTTCATCGCTCGCGACTGCGGACCCAAACCTGTCCGCTATACCGACAGCGACACCGGATGGTGCTCATGGGAGCCATGCGACGCCGGTCTCTTCATCGAGTGCGACTGCGGACCCAAACCTGTCCGCTTTTTCGGCGCCCGAGGATGACGAGGTTATCTGGCCGTCTTTGGATGCAGACCCCTCGCATCGCTGCTTTGACCGGCTGATGGCTCACCTGGGGTTACTCATGGATGCACGGCCTCTCTTTCGCGACGGCACGCGCATCCCCGGCGCCGGGGTGCTCCTCGCCATTCCGGCCATCGTCGAGAGCGGTGTCATCGCCGCTGCCCGCGAGGTCTATGGCGACATCGGCCCGGCCTTCTACGGCCTGCGCACCACCATTCTCTTTCTGGTGCTAATGGGGCTTTTGCGCATCAAGCGCCCCGAAAATCTCAAGGAGCGTTCCCCAGACGACCTCGGCCGCATCATCGGCCTCGACCGCGCCCCCGAGGTCAAGACCGTGCGCCGCAAGCTCTCCCGACTCGCCTTGTGGGGCCGGGCCGTCGCCTTCGGACGCGCGCTGGCCACACGCCGCGTACAAAGGGTCGGCGCCGCCGTCGGTTTCCTCTACGTCGACGGCCACGTGCGGGTCTACCATGGACAGGAGCGGATCCCGAAGGCCCATGTCGCCAGGATGCATTTCCCCATGCCCGCCACCACCGACTACTGGGTCAACGACGCCGCGGGCGACCCGCTCTTCATCGTCACCGCCGACGCCAACGCCGGCATGGTGAAGATGCTGCCGAAGCTCATGGACGAGGTCCGTTCCCTGGTCGGCGAGCGCCGTATCACCGTTGTTTTCGACCGCGGGGGATGGAGCCCCAAGCTCTTCGCCCGCCTCATCGCCGCCGGTTTCGACATCCTCACGTATCGCAAGGGCAAGAGCCGCAAGGTCCCGCTGCGCCGCTTCCAAAAGTACAAGGCCATCATCGACGGGCGAGAGGTCGAGTACACGCTCGCCGACCAGCAAACGTGGCTGCTCAAACGCAAGCTCCGCCTGCGCCAGGTAACACGACTCTGTGAAAATGGACACCAGACGCAGATCATCACCTCGCGCCGAGACCTCAGCGCTATCGAGGTCGCCTTCCGCATGTTCGGGCGTTGGCGGCAAGAAAATTTCTTCAAATATTTACGCGAGGAGTATGCCATCGACGCCCTCGTCGACTACCAAGTCGAGCCCGATGATGAAGAACGGGATGTGCCGAACCCCGTCTGGAATGCCCTCGATGCCAAGCTGCGCAAGGCCCGTGCCGAGGTCGCCGCCGTGCTCTCGCAGTACGGCCTCGAGGCCTTTACCAACGTTGAAGAGGTGCGCCGGACCATGCGCGGCTTCAAGATAGCCAACGCCAACATAGCCAGAGAGATAGAGAATGCACAGCGGCAATATATCGCGTTGAAAAAGAAACGCGACGCCGTTCCGAGACGCGTGCCTGTCAAACAAGTCGTGAACCAGGAGGTCGTCAAGCTGGCCACCGAACGCAAACACATCACCACCCTGCTCAAGATGGTCGCCTACCAAGCCGAGAGTGACCTCTGTCGAATGCTCGCCCCGCATTACGCGCGGACAGATGATGAAGGCAGAACCCTCGTCCAAACCGCGCTCACCGCCGCCGCCGACATTGAGGTCACCGACAATGAGCTGCATATCCGTCTCGCACCGCTCAGCTCCCCGCACCGCTCCCGCGCTATTGCCGCCGTCTGCGAAGCGCTCAACCAAAAAGTCACGCTCTTCCCAGGCACGAAGCTCCGACTACGCTACTCTGTTCACCTGCCGGAGAACCTCTGAACCGGACATTTTCCTCGACCCCCATGTCAGGAGTTCTGAAATCGGTACTGGCGCCTGGGAACCGATGCCAAAAACTCCCACATCTCTGCATAC
>CAYLYB010000201.1:0-2713 GCA_964387605.1 uncultured Pirellulales bacterium
AAGGCCGGTTGGCTCCGCAGGGGGCGTATCTTCGTTCGCGAATACTCCCATTTCCAGATAGTTCACGTGCATCGCCTGTGAAGAAGTTGTTTCATACACCCCCCAGACAATTCGTCCGCTTCCATCAATATACGAGCTGATATTCGAGGTAATAGAGCGGGTCATTTCGGTATCGACGTTGGTCGGGATGCTCTGGTCGGAGCCGACCTGCGTCCAGGAGCTGCTTTGGACCCAGTCGGCACCGGCGGTCATAACATATATTCTGTGGTTCGTAGCAGAAGAGCCGCCTGTATTGCCGTTAAAAGTCAGGTCAATCTGGCTGATGCTGGCGGCCGGCTCATCGATTTTCATCTCAATCCATAAGAATATCTCATCGTTAAGGCCGGGGTCGGCAGTTGCCCATTCGGCCGTATTGTCCGCGGAAATATTAATATATTGCTGGTTGGTGGCCTCAATCATTGTGTTTCTGTTCGAGGTGCTTCCAGCAAACGGGAATACATCCACATCACAGGCATAGGCGTTATACTCGCTATTTGCCTGGTTTATCCCCACGAAGTTGTATATGACCGGCCCCTCAACCGGCGAAGCCGAGACCTGGCTTGAGTATCCAGATTCGTTCGTCGAAGTATCCACAGCCGTAACAACGTAATAGTAGGTCGTGCCGTTTATTACGCTGTTATCGGTATAAGCGGAATTGCTTAAAAGTGAGCCGTTTATCTTGCCGTAGCCGCTGCCCGAAACTGTCGAACGATAGATATTATAACCATCCAGGTCGCTTTCTCCGTTGTCATCCCAGTCGAGCGATACCGTACCATCGCCTGCTGTTGCCGTGAGACCTGCCGGTGGCCATGGAGGACCGCTATCGCTTGGCGTAGCCGATGCCTCGTTGGAGAAGCCGGATTCATTGTTCGAGGCATCCGCCGCTGTAACAATATAGTAATAAGTTTCTCCATTGGTGACTGTGTCATCAACATAAACCGAATCGGTCACAATAGGAATATGCAAATAATCGAATCCGCTGCCTGACGTTGTCGAGCGATATATAAGATACCCGGCGAGGTCGCTTTCAATATTGTCGTCCCAGTCGAGTAAAACCTCTCCATCGCCGCCCATTGCTACAAGACCCGTCGGTGCCGCAGGTGGCACATTATCATAAGGCGTACATAAAACTGCGTCGGAGTAATCGGACTCATACGCAGATGTATCCACTGCTGTTACAACATAGTTATATTGTGTTCCATTGATAACGCTGTTGTCGGTGTAATTTGAATTGCTCAGAAGCGAACCGTTCAACTTGACATAACCACTGCCACTCGAACGATATATATTGTAACCATCCAGGTCGCTTTCAATATTATCATCCCAGTCGAGTGAGACAGTCTCATCGCCCGCCGTTGCTGTCAGGCCGGTAGGCGGCTCTGGAGCCGTTATATCAGTATCAGACGGCTGGTTATCATTTCTTCGCAAATAAAGCGTGTCCTTTGTAAAACCGCCCATTTCACCTTCGCCGATACGAAGCGTCCAGTCATACCAGAACATCGGCGGGCCCCAGTTATAACTCGCACACCAGGCCGTATTGCCGATTTTCAGCCCTTCTATGAAGTCCATCAGCGGCTGACCATACTCGGTAATCGACCCGTAAGTCATATCCCCTGGTTCAGCGTTGCTTTGACTGAATCCCCATTCGGTCATTATTATCGGATACACGGCAGCGCAGGTTTCGACACTATCCCTGTACCATGCACCCTGCCAGTGGCTCGGGTACATATGAGATACCATAACGATATTACTTCCTGAAACAGGATAATAAGCTGCCGGGCCGATTATCTGAGAATAGCTCGCACCCGCCACAAGGATAAGATTATTCGGTGCGTAAGTGCGAACAACGTCAATCCACGTCTGCATATCGGTCCTGACGCTGAGCCAGTCCTGCACATCGGTACCGACGTCATTAATCGGCTCGTTATAAAGTTCGAAAAGAACATGGCTATCGCCGGCAAAACGCGGGGCCATATAGGCCCAGAATTCCGACGTCGATGAAACATGAGCAAACGTATCATCGATAAAATGCCAGTCAATAATGACATAAAGGTCCTTCGATTCACAATAATCCACAACGGGCCTGAGAAGATTGTTATAGAAAGAATCGTCGCCGGGGTACCATCGATAAGGCCAGCCGCTCGAAACTTCAGCAGGGAAAACCGGTAACCTGAGAATTTTGGGATACCAGCCCGGTGAAGAACCCTGCGAATCGTTTTTATTCGTTACACGGTTAACCATGTTAATTACCCCGCCCTGCCAGCCCTCGAGATGGCCCAAATCAATAAATGAAATACCTCTTAAAACAACGATATTGCCTGCGGGGTCTTTGATTCTGTTGCCCTCCGTGTGCAGCCAGGGCGTAATGGCATAAAGCGGCGAGACTAAAAAAAGCAGCAGGAGTAAAATAACCACTTTAATCCCCCCGCTGTAAATATGTACGTAATGATTTCTGACAAGGCACCTCATGTTTCCTTTGGACTTCACCATCCTAACCTCTCAAAATCTAATAAATCTTCTCCAATCAGGAGAATCCTCACGATAGAAAAGGGCTGCGGGTTCTAACCTGCAGCCCTCATTCAATCATTCATATCGGCTGCTTTCAATTCTTATATACCCGCCAGCCAGCCCTGAACAAAGTCGCTCAAATCGTCAATCATAACAGACCCGTCAC
>CAYLYB010000202.1:0-2685 GCA_964387605.1 uncultured Pirellulales bacterium
TGGGAATGCGATGCACTGTCGGATGTGCGGTTCGCCGGTGAGCCAGGCGACGGTTCGCTCGACGCCGAGTCCGAATCCGCCGTGTGGGACGGAGCCGTATTTACGCAGGTCGAGATACCAGTCGTAGTTTTCCGTTTTGAGGCCCTTTTCTTTGATTCTGCCGGTAAGCGTGTCGTAATCATCTTCTCTTACCGAGCCGCCTATGATTTCCCCGAAGCCCTTCGGGGCGAGCAGGTCGAAATTCAGCACGACCCTGTCGTCGTCGGGGTCGGTTTTCATATAAAACGCCTTGGCATTTTTGGGGTAGCGTGTGACGAAGATTGGTTTATCGTGCATTTGCGAAATGATGGTTTCATCGGAGCCGCCCAGGTCTTTGCCCCACTGGAATTCGGCGGCGAGTTTGGCGTGTTTGGGATTGTTTTCGATTTTGATATTCATTTCGTCGAGGTCACTTCGCAGGGCAATTAGTTCGGCGGCGTTTTTATCGCGTTTCCACTGTTTGATTTGTCCCTGCTGTTCGGCGTCAAGCTCGGCGATTCTCTTTTCGATTGTGGTTTTTTGCTGATTAAATTGCGTGAGCTGTTCGGCCATAAATTTTACAGTTTTTTCGCCGGTGAGAGTTTCGACTGCCTGGCTGTAGGTGAGGCGGTAGAAGGGGGGTGTGATATTTTGCAGGGCGGGTATATCGGCTCCGAGGGTTTCAAGCTCGGGGAGATTATCCTGCAGGACGCGGGCGACGATATATGAGACGAAGTTTTCGGCCAGTTCCAGTAAGCCGGCGAGGTCGATAAATGCGACTTCCGGCTCGACCATCCAGAACTCGGTGAGGTGCCTGCGAGTTTTACTTTTTTCGGCCCTGAAGGTTGGGCCGAAGCAATATACCTTTCCGAATGCGGCGGCGGCGCATTCGAGATGCAACTGGCCCGTCTGGGTCATATAGAGCGGGCTTCCGAAATAATCGACTTCGAAAAGCGTCTGCTCTTCTTCTCCCGCGGCGGCCATAAATATCGGGGTATCGACGAGCGTGAAGCCATTATCGTTGAAGAATCGTCTGATTGCATCGACGACGGTGTGGCGGATTTTGCCTATGCACCACTGGCTGTTGCTGCGGAGGTGCAGGTGCCTGTGTTTAAGGAGAAAGTCGATGCCGTGCGATTTTGGCGTGATGGGATAATCGGTTGCGGCTTGTATTATTTCGGCGTTTGTAGCGGCCAGCTCATATCCGCCGACACTTCTTTCGTCGGCGCGGACTGTGCCGGTTATGTAAAGACTCGATTCCTGTCCGAGGTGTCTTAATTTTTCGAAAAGCTCTTCGGGGACATTTCCCTTTTCGACGACGCACTGGCAAAGGCCTGTTCCGTCGCGGATGATGATGAATTGCACCTTGCCGCTGGACCTGGCGTGGTATACCCAGCCGGCAAGAGTGACCTGCTGAGCGACAAAGTTTTTCAGTTGCGCTATAGAAGTTCTGTTATTGTTTGCCATAACAGTTTCCTTACAGGCATTTAGACTTTAAGATGGCTATAACAGGTTTTTTCAGGCAATAGAATATACACGACAGGGCACTTTTAGCAAAGGACATATTTAGAGGTTGCGGTTGACAGATTAGCGGGATACTGGTATTCAGAAGAGTAAATGAGAACAAGAATAATTTTAGTTATCGGGGTGATATTTTTAGCGGGTTGTTCGGCTGCACCGACTCCGAGGGGCGGTATTGAGACGATTTTGCCCTCGGATATGCGATTTCGCTATGAAGGGCGATTCGATTTTTCTGATGCAAATGCGCCTGTTGTAATCTGGCAGGCGAGCCGGATAAGCATCGATTTCGAAGGCGATACACTTAAGCTGCTTTTTGACCGTCCAACATGGCAAAACTATTTCAACGCAGAGGTGGATGGCACAACGACGATTATCGATGTGAATGAGGGAATGCCGACGAAAGGCACAACGCTTGCCGGCTTTGGTAAAGGGCATCATCATCTTATGCTCTACAAGCGAAGCGAGGCGAATGCCGGCACGGTGCGATTCGGCGGTATTGAGATTGAACAGGGCGCGAGGGTATGGGCGCCGAAGACAGTTGATTACAAGCTTAAGATGGAATTTATCGGCAATTCTAAGACCGTGGGGGCGTGCAATGAGGACGGCGACAGCGACCAGTGGGAAGACCGGCGGACGCACAATGCGGCGCTTAGTTACGCGGCAATGACTGCCGATGCGTTCAAAGCCGACCACCGCAATATCTCCGTAAGCGGGATGGGGATTATAACCGGCTATGTCGATGTGAAGGCAGGCGAGATGTGGGATAAACTTTATCCGAAGGCATCATCGGCGACTGCTGATTTGCGAGCATGGAGGCCGGATGTTGTGTTCGTGAATCTTGGGGCAAATGATGAATCCTTTACGAGGACACACGACCAGCCATTTCCGGCGGGGTTTAGCGATGGTTATATCTCGCTTGTTCGAGAGATACGCGATGCCTATCCGAAGGCACGTATAGTTCTTTTGCTTGGCGGGATGTCCGGCGGTATGCACAGCCAAGAGCTTCGCCGGGCGTGGGAGCGGGCGGTTGAGCAGTTAGAGGCGAATGATAAGGGGATTAGTCATTTTGTCTTCAAATACCAGGCGAAGAATCACCCGCGAGTTGCCGAGCACCGCATATTGGCAGACGAGCTGATTACCTGGCTC
>CAYLYB010000203.1:0-2638 GCA_964387605.1 uncultured Pirellulales bacterium
AAAGGCGGGTAAACGTCCAACATCCAGCCAAAAAACGGTAACAGGGGATTAAAGGCCAGCGAGCCAAAGGGAGGCAAAATGGTCGAAGTCATAGATATCGACTTGGCCGGATTTGTCGAAGTCATAGCCATGACACCAGCCCGGGGAAACACAAGTTTGGTTCCAATGGGCTGCGAAGGTGTTTAAATCGAAAAAGTTAATTCCAAAAAGGCCAAGGGAGTAACCATCTCCCGCTACAATGGCAAAAAAGTGATTACCATCAGGAGGTATTGATTGGCCACTACTGTTCAAGCCCCAGGCGACGATAGAGCCATCAGCTTTTAAAGCAAGAGAATGATTTCCTCCGGCTGAAATGTCGATAAAGTCGATATTGGGCTCAGGAACATTGCATTGACCATAACTATTATTGCCCCAGGAGACAATAGAGCCGTCGGATTTAAGGGCAAGAGAATGATAACCACCTGCAGCGATAGCATTGAATCCGGTGTTTGGTTCGGGGACATTGCATTGGCCGTCTTCGTTATATCCCCACGCGACGATAGAACCATCGGATTTGAGGGCAAGAGAATGATAACCACCTGCAGCTATGGCGACAAAGTCGTTTCCCGCAGGCGGAGTCGCCAGACCATACCAATTGGCACCCCATTCGACGATAGAGCCGTCGGATTTGAGGGCAAGAGAGTATACAAATCCTGCCCCAATGGCGGTAAAGTTGTTTCCCGCGGGAGGCGTCGCTTTACCATACGCATCATTACCCCAACCGACAACAGAGCCATCTGATTTAATGGCGAGAGAATGAGAACTACCCGCGTCAATGACGACAAAATCATTTCCTTCTGGAGGAATTTCACCATAGCCATCAATTGAACCATTAGATTTAAGAGCAAGAAAAGAATCATTTCCAGCGGCGATGGCGATAAAGTTATTTCCTACAGGGGGAGTTGCCTGACTATACCGATTATCACCCCAAGCAACGATAGAACCGTCGGATTTGAGAGCAAGGGAATGCCATCCACCTGCGGCGATGGCTATAAAGTTATTTCCTGAGGGTGTTGTCGTCTGCCCGTGATTATTCCGGCCCCAGGCGACAATAGAGCCATCGGATTTAAGAGCAAGAGAGTGAAACTTGCCTGCTGCAACAGCGATAAAATCGTTCCCCTCAGGAGGTGTTGCCTGACCATATTCATTATCTCCCCAAGCGATGATAGAGCCATCGGATTTGAGGGCAAGAGAATGATAACCACATGCAGCTATGGCGATAAAGTCGTTTCCATCAGGAGGCGTCGCCTGACCATAACGACTATCACCCCAAGCAACTATAGAACCATCGGATTTGAGAGCAAGAGAAAGAGCATATCCTGCAGCAATAGCGATAAAATCGTTTCCTGCGGGTGGCGTCGCTTGGCCAAATTCATTATTCCAACCCCAACCGACGATAGAGCCGTCGGATTTGAGGGCAAGAGAATGATAACCTCCTGCGGCAACAGCGATAAAATTGTTTCCGTCAGGAGGTGTTGCCTGACCTGCCCAATCTCCCCAAAAATCAAAATTGCTGCCACAGCCAACGATAGAACCATCGGATTTGAGGGCAAGAGAATGATAACCTCCTGCATCGACTGCTGTGTAGTCATTTCCATTAGGTAGGATTGCCTGGCCCTTACCGTTGTTGCCCCAGCAAAGGATAGAGCCATCGGATTTGAGGGCGAGAGAATGGGACTCTCCTGCTGAGATGGATGTAAATCGGCTGCCGATAAAAGCTGAACTATCGAAATCCATAATTCCCCAGCTCTTTATTGAGCCGGCGAAAAGGGGGTAAGAGAAGAAAAAGAGAAAAACAGGAACAAGCAAACAGAAAACAACCATCCACCCCCATCGGCGTCTTTGAATGCGCATTTATTTTTCCTCCATCCTCGATTTCGACCTAAAAACAACGACCCAGCCGGACGCATAATTAAATATACCGAGATCTACTTAAATTTCAAGATAAAAACGAGTAATTCTTAAAGTTTTATAAATAATCCCATGTAAAAATTTGGGCTAAATACTGGGTCCCCTGTTGCAGGACCCCCGGCCTAAGGCAGCCTGCAACCCCGGCCAGAGGCCGGGGCTATATACTCCGCTGGCAAAGCCAGCGGCATCAGGTTAAAATGTATGTATGGCAAAGACAATCGGATATATGGTGACATTTACAACGTATGGGGCATGGTTGCAGGGCGAAAAGAAGGGATATGTAAAAAATGGAAAAGTACGAGGGGAAAATATAGCATTGAGGAAAAGCAACTTTGAGAATTTGAAGGGAACATCGGTAAAATTAGGGCGAAGAGAGAAAGAGATTGTGAGGGAGGCGATTATAAAAGCAGCGAAAAGATTCAAACAAAAGATACATGCAATAGCGGTGTATTCAAACCACATTCATATTGTGTGTGAATATGTTGATGTTCCAATCGGCGTTATTGTGGGATATTATAAAAATGCCGGACGAGTTGCACTGCAACAGAATGGGTTTCAAGGAAAGGTGTGGACGGCAGGATACGATAGACGGTTTTGCTTTAGCGATAAAGAGTTGAAAGCGAGAATCGCATACGTGAATAAACACAATAAGAGTTGATTTCAGGATTTATTCAAAGTTCAATCTTGC
>CAYLYB010000204.1:0-2632 GCA_964387605.1 uncultured Pirellulales bacterium
ACTTCCATCAACGATGTAAACGACATCTTCGCCAGTTCAATCGTCGCGCTGCCGCCCGTTACAGTTATCTCACCCATATCTCGGTATTGCTCAACGTCCGTTGTCCGAACCACCTTCATCCTCGTAACACTCGTCGGCAGTCCCGTAATAACCACGTTTTTAGCCGCACCCAAATTCGCTATGTGGAGCGTGTAAACCGTCTCGCCCTCGGCATCGCCCCTGTAAGCCGCGACCTGCACATTCTCATTGCTGCTCGATACCCCTATCGCCTCCGCAGGATGCGCCGTCATATCCTGTATCTGCTTGATGTAATAATAGCGATTGTCCGCCACCGGAACCCGCCCGCTCAAATCGACCAAGCTGTAATCATTCGTATATTCCCATTGCATCACGCCTTTCGGCCGGGCGTGAACCAATATCCCTATATAATTTCGCAAATCCCCATACGAGTGCTCGAACATCGTCATTATCCACGGCGTGGTATGAGCGCCAGAGTTGCTCCCCGCTTCGCCGATTAGCATCGGTACATCTATCGATTCCGCCACGCCTGCCCACGCCTCTAATCCCGCCGCCCACGCCCCGAGGTCGCTGCCTGCCCAGGAATGCGCCGATACCGCACCTACGTATTGCAGTGCGCACGGGTCATCAATGGTCGGCTGCGCAAATGTCGTGCTAATCGTCGGCCCCGCAACCTCGCCGAGTATCATCTCCGTCTTTAGTCCCCGCGCCGCAAACTCCTCACCCAGCGATTTTATCGCGTCGCGATGAGTCTCGCCCGTAAATAATACGTGCACGCCTATCGACGGCTCGTTAAACGAAAAGTAATTCGGCTCAACTCCGTAATTGTCCCGCGCATAAACCAGATAACTGCATATACTCTCCACGGCCTCGTCCCACATCTCCGGCGTCAATGCCGTCCTCTCTTCGGGCAGCATCCAGAATGGCAGATACCATATCGATATCACATACGGTATTCCCGCGTCCTGCAATTGCTTCATCAGTAAAAATTCCCGCTCTAAATTACTCCCCGCCGTGACGTTATCCTCGAAATAGCTCCAGTTCGTAACCGCAGGGTCGTTATTATCATTTGCCGGCTCCCACTCCCTTATCGTCATCTCCGTCCTCGCCCACGCAGGCCTCAATGTCTCGATATTATACTGTGTCTGCGGCGACTCAATCCCGAAGCACATATTCCCTCCCCACCCGTCGAATTGACCCAGCACGTCGCACGCATCAACCGCGATTTGCACTGCGTTGCTGTCCGCCTGTATCGTCGATTGAACGCTTGCTCCCAATGTTGCCTGTTGCCCCGATGGCAGGTTCCCGTCGTGAAACCGCAGCATTATCCAGTAAACGTCATTGCTAAACTCGCGGTTGTCCTGCACCGCCACGCTCACCGACCGGTCCAGTCCCATCTCGATATGAATGTCACCGTTCGCGTCCTCGATAATCAGCTCATCCGCCGTCCCGTATAGCAGGTGATATTCCTCCGGCAGCACTGCCGGCAGCTCCGTGCTCCCCGCCGCGCTTCCCCCGTTCCGAAGCATTACGCTCCCCCCCGAATAAACGCTCACCGGCAGTTCCGCTACATAATAAACCGCCTCCATCGCCTCGTCCGTCCGAGACGTAACCGCTAATTGTACGTCCACCTCGTTGCCGTTCACCTGCTGGCCTATCGCGTAATCGAAATCGTTCCCGTCCGCCGATATCCTCCCCGTCCAGTTTCGTACACTCCCTCCACCGTCGAATTGCACGTCCTCTGCGCTCCATTGATTACTGCTCGCCGATTTGCTCCATCCCTTCATCGGCACCCATATCTCCGTCTGAAAATCCACAACCTCTCCGCTCGATGTCACCGCCTTTATATTCCCCGGCCCGTCGTTAAATATCAGCGCCTCGCCCTTCGTCCGAAACTCCCAAACGTCCCCTCGCCAATTATTTGTTTCGTTCACCTCGTCAACCCGCCAGTAATATGTCTTGCTCGCTTCGAGCAGCCCCGGCTCATAGTTCGTCTCCGTTCGCGGCCCCTTGTATATCGTCTCGTCTCCCCATTGCCCCGCTAATACAGCCATATCGATAAAGTTCACGCATCCCACGCCAGCTAAATTCGGACTCGGCCAGACGTCATTCGCCGGAACGTCAAGCCACCACTTCGCCAATACGTTCACGTCGAATAAATCCACGTCCCCGTCCGCGTCAAGGTCGCCTGCCGACAGCACCGCCTCCGCCTCGTTCACCTCCACATAGCTCGTCCCGAAATAAACCTCGTGCCCCATCGCCGCCGCCGCATAATCCCCAGCCAGCCAGCTCAGCTCAGCGATATTAATCGGCACGTCGTTCGCCCCGCTCGCCGGATACTCGTCCCACGCCTTACCCGGCTCATTATCCAAAATCCGCATCACGTCGCTTGCCGTCAGTGCCTTGTCATACACCCGCAAATCGTCAATCTTCCCGTGCCAGTAGCTCCACGGCGATGCATACGTCCTTCCCCCAACGATAAAGTTATTTACGTCCGGCATCGGCTCCGTCGACCCATACCTCGCCGCAACTTTCGTCCCGTTATGATAAAGCTCTAATACATCACTGTTCGCGTCCTTGATAAACACGAAATGATTCCAGCTTCCCGAATACG
>CAYLYB010000205.1:0-2589 GCA_964387605.1 uncultured Pirellulales bacterium
CCACATCTGGGGTGGCCGAAAGGACATTCGTTGCGTCCTTTATATGGCCGCCTTGTCTGCTATTCGTTGTAATCCTGCTATTCATTTGTTTGCCGATCGTCTTCTCGAGCAGGGCAAGGCCTTCAAAGTTGTCATTACTGCCTGCATGCGAAAGTTACTTATAATCCTTAACACTATGCTTCGGAATCAGACCTTATGGCGTCCCGAAAGAAACTAAAAAAACATTTGACTTCAAACACAGCCGCTCTGTGGCTATAATTTTTCGTGTCTTCGTGCCTCAGTGGCGAAAAAAAATCCCCTAAATCCCCCCAATCCACGGTTGACTTTTGCCTGCCAAGATGCAGAATAACCGCTTTAGAGCAAAAATAAGGCAAATTGTTATTTTCGTTTTGGACCAAAAGGAGATTTTGAGATGGATAGCGAAAAAAAGGCCATAACATCACTGATGACCGAAGAGCGGAAATTCCCGCCGCCGAAGGCACTTGCTCAAAAGGCGCATATCGGCAGTATGGAACAATATCAGCAAATGTGGGAGCAGTCGATTAATGAGCCGGATAAATTCTGGCTCCAGCAGGCGAAGAGCTTAACCTGGTTCAAAGAGCCGACCAAATCCCTCGAATATACCTGGGATACCAAGGGACGCAAAATAGAGCATACCTGGTTCGCCGATGGCGAATTGAACGTCTCTTATAACTGCCTCGACCGCCATCTCAATACCCCCATAGCAAAGAAGGTTGCGATTCTCTGGCAGGGAGAGGCCGAGGACAATGTTAAAAAATACACCTATGAGCAGTTGCACAAAGACGTATGCAAATTCGCGAACGTCCTCAAAAGTAAAGGCGTCAAAAAAGGCGACCGCGTCGCGATATATATGCCGATGGTGCCGGAGCTGCCGATTGCTATGCTGGCCTGCGCAAGAATCGGAGCGATTCACTCAATCGTATTCGGCGGATTCAGCGCGGATTCACTCAAAGACAGGATTAACGATTCGAGCTGCACGGTGCTCGTAACAAGCAACGTTTCACTTCGGGCAGGCAAACATATCAAGCTAAAAGACATCGCCGATACCGCTATGGAGAACACGCCGAGCATCGAAAGCGCGATTGTCGTGAAGGTCAATAACGAACCCTGTAAAATGAAGGATGGCAGGGATACCTGGTATCACGACGAAATGGCCAAGGCCAGCGATAAGTGCGAGGCTGAGAAGATGAACGCGGAAGACCCCCTGTTCATTCTCTATACATCCGGCTCGACGGGCAAGCCCAAAGGTGTAGTGCATACAACCGCGGGCTATTTGCTGCATGTGGCATTTAGTCATAAGGTTATTTTCGACGTGCACGACGACGATATTTACTGGTGCACGGCGGATATCGGCTGGGTAACAGGCCACAGCTACATCGTTTACGGGCCGCTGGCAAACGGCGCGACGAGCTTGATGTTTGAGGGCGTCCCGACCTATCCCGATGCAGGCCGGTTCTGGCATATATGCGACAAATTCGGAGTAACCGTATTTTATACGGCCCCGACGGCGATTCGTGCCCTGATGCGCCTTGGCGATGAGTGGCCCGTAAAGTACAAGCTCGATACCATGCGTGTGCTCGGCACAGTCGGCGAGCCCATCAACCCCGAGGCCTGGATCTGGTATAACGAAAAAATCGGCCACACCAAATGCCCCATCGTAGATACATGGTGGCAGACGGAGACGGGGGGGATACTGATAACGCCGCTGCCGGGGGCGCATACGCTGAAGCCGGGGAGCGCGTGCAGGGCGTTTTTCGGTGTGGACCCGGTGATTCTACGCGACGACAACAGCGAGTGCGAGATAAACGAGGGCGGCAAACTCTGTATTCGCAAGCCCTGGCCTGGAATGATGCGGACGATGTGGGGCGACCATGAGCGGTTTATCGATACGTATTTTACGATGTTCGAAAACCTGTATTTCTCAGGCGACGGCTGTCGAAAAGACGAAGACGGCGACTACTGGCTGATGGGCAGAATGGACGACGTTGTGAACGTATCGGGGCACCGAATCGGGACAGCAGAGGTGGAAAGCGCGCTTGTGAGCCACGAAAAGGTAGCAGAGGCGGCTGTTACGCCGATTCCTCACGATATTAAGGGACAGGGGCTTTATGCGTTTGTTACGCTGAAGGAAGGAATTGCCGAAAGCGAAGAGCTGAAAAAAGAGCTTATTCTGCACGTTCGCAAGGAGATTGGCCCGATTGCAGCCCCGGAGGCAATACAGTTCGCACCGGCCCTGCCGAAGACGCGTTCGGGCAAGATTATGCGAAGAATTCTGCGAAAGATTGCCGAAGGCAATACGGAAAATCTCGGCGATATTACGACGCTTGCCGACCCGCACGTGGTTGAGGCGCTGGTAAAAGGACGCGGAAAATAGGTTCTCGATACTAGATACTGGATACTGGATGCTTGATACTCGATTCTAGATACTGGATACTTGATGCTGGATACTTGATGCTTGATACTCGATTCTAGATACTGGATACTTGATGCTTGATACTCGATTCTAGATGCTTGATACTGGATGCTTGATACTCGATTCTAGATACTGGATACTTGATGCTGGATACT
>CAYLYB010000206.1:0-2567 GCA_964387605.1 uncultured Pirellulales bacterium
TATTCGAGTTCGAGATTGATTTCAGATACGACCTGCGGAGCAACGATTTCGTAATTGAGCAGAAGGGCGAAGGAAAGTATCGGTTAGGAATGCCGAAATGCTCCTACCAGACGCATATCAGGGACGTGAGCTTTTACGACGAGCAAAGCTCGAAATTGCTGCCCTGGCTGATACCGGATTTATTGAACCGGGCGTTCGGGCCGGGATTTTCCGAGACAGACAAGAACCATCTCAAAGAAGAGGCGAAACAGCAGGCCAGCCATATGGCAAAGGATTTTGTGGATAACATGCGGTCGGAGGTGCAGAGCTCGGCGAAGCAGACGTTGGAGACATTGGGCAAGGCGTTCGGGGCAGAGGGCATAACCGTTGATTTCAGCGGCTCGGAATTGGTGCAAACGAAGGTTGAGTAGTTTTTAGTGCATAAAGTCAAGAAGAAGCACCGCTTAATGGTAACCGGCGGGTTACATCACGTTGAGTATTTTGCAGTTTATTAAAAGCGGGATAAATCAGAAATAAAGTACTTTCAAAGCGGCTGAAGCGATTGTAAAATTAAGGGCGAAGAGAAAATGGAGTTTGTGGTATGAAGGAACATACGGCAATGATACATTTCTTATATATCAAATCGAAACGGCAACCCACAATTAACACATTGACAAGGAGGTAAAGAAATGGAAGCAGAATCGAGTTTGCAGAGTCTTATAGTTGGCCCGGTTCGTGAGATGCTGACGAAGATACTGGCCTACCTTCCTATCCTGTTCGGCGCGCTGGTAATACTGATAGTCGGCTGGATAATCGCCAAGGCAATCAAACGGCTGATAGAAGGAGTGCTCAAGGCGGTTCGGTTCGATACGCTGGCGGAGAAGGCGGGCATAGCGGAAATCCTGAAAAAAGGCGACCTGAAGATTACGGCCAGCGAGGTTTTGAGCGGATTGGTTTACTGGTTAGTGATAATTATGGTGCTGGTGATGGTGGTTAATGCGCTGGGCCTGCCGAAGGCGTCCGATGTTCTGGCGAGTTTGTTCGCATACGTTCCGAACGTGATAGCGGCGCTGTTTGTTATGGTGGTGGCGATGTTTCTGGCGAGCTTTGTGTCGGGTATAGTTCGGACGGCGGCGGGTAATGCCAATTTGCCTCGGCCTGAGATATTCGCGGGTGTTTGCCGATGGGCGATTATTATTTTCGCGGCAACTATCGCGCTCGAAGAGCTTGGTATCGCACTGCTTTTGGTAACGACGACCTTCAATATTATTCTCGGTGGTGTTTGCCTTGGTTTGGCACTGGCGTTCGGATTGGGCGGCAAAGACGCGGCTGCGCGATTTCTCGATGAGTTAAGAGAAAAGTCCGGCAAAAAGAAATAGCCGAGAGCCGGGCGGTTAATCTGCTTTTGATTGTTCGGCCTTTGGTTTTGGCGTTGATTTGGCGAAGTGGCGGTCTGCGAAGTTGAGGAACTGCCGCCAGTCGTAATTATTAAGGCCGTGACCACATCTTCGGTTGTGGCAGCCGAGTGGCGACGAGCAGTAATACGATTACCTGCTTTCGTTTACTAAATCGTTTACGGCGTTGACGAGGTAGATGTAGCTTGCGCCCGAGCTGATGACGTATTCGTTTTCGGCCCAGAGGAATGGCCAGTCTTCTTTGTTTTCGGGGAAATCCGGTTTAATTATGAGGACGCCGGGAACGACGCCGCCTGCGATGAAGGAGTAATCGGCGCGGTTATTGCCGTAGGCGACTTTTTTGGATTGGGTTCCGACGGCTGAGACGAATGAGATATTCGAGCCGGGGTGACAGCCGAGGATGTAGTTGAGGCCTTTGAATGTGTATTCGGGTCCGATGATTTCCGGGAAGGCCTTGTGGAGGGTATAGTTTGTCAGGGCGAAACGAATTACCCAGCCGCCGCCCGCCCAGCCGCCCGTGAAAATGGGGACGCCGAATGGGTTCTGGTCCTGAGATTTGTCGAGTTCTTCTTTATAAGTTTTTACAAGCGCCTTGATTTTTTCCGAGTATGGCTGGTCCATATAGGGCATTGCGCGCACGGCTAAATCGGCGTAAAAACGGAAGTGCTCATCGATGGTTGGTAATGAATCGGTTATTTTTTTTGCGTATTTTTGGTTTTTGGTTGTAATCAGGAGTTCGACGGCGGCCCTGAGCTGTTCCTGTTCGAGCCGGCCTCCTGTGGTGTTGCCTTGGCGAAAGAGGTTCGGCTCGTGTGATTGCTCTTCGTCCCATACCTTTTCGGCGGTTGTGAGGCATTCTTTTGCCAGCGCGTCGTTGTAGCCGGTTAGCGCCCGGCTTGCGGCAGCGAGGGCGGCGATTGAGCCATAGTCGAGGGCGGTTGATTTATTTGTGAATGCCCAGCGGTCGTCGAATTTGCCGCTTGTGAAGCCATCGGATTCGTTGGGGGCGAGGTTGGGATTGTAAATCAGGTTGTCGGTCGTTGTGAGGGCGTCGCCGAGATGAGTATATTGCGAGAGGTCGGGGACAATGATGCCGTTTATGGCGTGGCCGACGGCGCGGTGCTGTGCGATGAGTGCGAGGGTGCCGTGCTCGATTTGCTGGAGCAGGTCGGG
>CAYLYB010000207.1:0-2561 GCA_964387605.1 uncultured Pirellulales bacterium
GAAGATTCAAAAGTACGGCAATGAACAGACATTCGTCGCCAATTGGGCGCCACACCCGACCGAAGATATCGGGCTTCTCTTTTCATCCTTCAACCTCAACACGGTCGTGGAATGGAATTACAATGAGTATCCCGCGCCGTTTGTCGATTTGGAGCCGGACGTGTTTCCTCTGATGGACCTGACCCCCAATTATATTCCGTATGAAATGGATGGATACGGCACAATGGTCTGCGGCCAGGCGGGCGGGCAGGAAAACTGGGGCCAGGCCTATATCGGTTCAGTCTTGAACAGCGGCAAATACTACCAGACCTTTTGGGGACCCAATCGTCAGTTGATCGGACATGGTGATTCCGGAGGCGGCCTATGGGATACCTCAAAGCCCGGCCCGGCGCGACTAGGGGGCATCGGGACGCAGGGGGATTGCGAAGAAGGGTGGGGGATATATGTGACCACTCAGAACTTGTATGACTGGGTATTCGACAATTGCTACGATTACCTCGCGAGCATCAACCTGAACGATGTGTCCTACAACAACGCCACCATCGCTTCTGTGGGCGTGGGTTGGAGCGGCGGCTGCAGCAGCATGAATTGGCAATTGGTGGACAGCAGCACCGGGGAGATGTACGAGAACAGCAATTGCGGGAGTAACGGTATCGGTCCGCTGTATACATTGAAAGATGTCGCACTGCACAACGGCTACTTCCTGGCCGATGTTCGCAGCAACGACAACGACACCATGGGACTGGCCTTCCGTGTTCAGGACAAGAACAATTACTATATCGCAACCGCAAACGAAACCCACGACAAGGTGGGGATCTACAAGGTTCGAAACGGCGTAAAATCCACGCTCTACGAGACCACCACAAATGTCGATTTCAACAATTGGCAGTGGATGATAGTCTACGCATATGAAGACAGGATGTGGGTCCACATCAACGGCAGCTGGTACGGTCCGACCACGGACGACTTCAATTCAATGTACTTGCATTGCGGCGTTGCGTTGTACGAGCAGAATCAGACTGATGCCCACTACCGCTATGTACGTATAGTTCACGCGAGGTAGTGGGTGGTCCGTGGTCGATGAGAACACGACCAACTCGTACCAAGATGATCCGACTCGGAGATGTCCCACGGTGATCTGACTCAAAGATGTCGAACACGGAGTCGAACACGAGGGGCGACGAACGAAACCATCCCATTTATTTCGTAATCCGATTGGCGAAATTTGACCGCCCTGAATTGTGGTCCCGGAGACCCCGAAGATTTTTTGTTGACCCGTTTGGCACTCTGTAAAATTCCTGAAAAACAGAAACTGGTACACAAAAGGGATTGCCGACAATGAGGATTTGCTGTCATCGAGCCAGGTATGCGATGCGCGATCGCTGGACGACCTGTTCCTAATCGCTTGAAGCCACCTGCATGGTCCCAACAGCAATTTCCTACGGCGTCAGGATCTGGTTGGATTTGATGTCGTGGAAGTGCGAGGTTGTCGATGCGGAGGTCGGACGCGGGCTGCCGCCTCGATGCGGTGGTTCATCTCATCGGTCCTGATAACACGGCGGTCGGCAGGGGATAAGGAAGCACTTGAGAGATGAAGGATGGTCTTGAGCTTCTCTTCTGGGTCATTGGGTGATTCTCGATTCAGTTTCTTTTCACGTTCCAATTGGTCCAATTTGGCAAAGACCATCGGCAGCCGGTCTAGAGAACCACAGACAATGCGTACGTAGTCGTCGTGCTGGAGGTTGCGGACCAAGGCGGCCTCGGCGTGGAAGTGTTCGAGATCTTGGCCGAGGTTCTTCCGTCCGCTGCGCCGGCGCTCATCGTGCTTAAGCTCTTTGAAGAAGTTTTCGGCCAGGAAATTGGTCCTTGCGACCAGCCTTACACCCCCACCAACGGTTTCGGGTAGGCGTATCGCGTGTCCAAAGAGGTTTTCACCATGGTCGTCGATGTGCTTGAGAATGATATCAATGGCCTCACGAGTATCCTGTGCCGGGCCGCGCGCAGGTCGGCGTTTAGCCAGGGAGACGACCAGCTTGTCGAGTTGCCGCTGCATCTTGTCGAGGCTCTTTTCGTTTTCGTCGTGGGGGAGATTGGCCGCCAGTCGAAGCACGTGGCGGAGCTCGTCGAATAAGGCGGCGCGACGGCGCAACCGGGTTGCAACCAGACCAAAGGGCACCTTTGAATCCACGGGCTCGAGGTAGCGATGAAGTCGGGTGAGCATACGCTTGACGTGCTTGTCCTTGGGGGCTTTGTGAAGAAAGTTGTCTGTTGCGCGTAGAACGGTCAGGCCTCGGTCGTACAGATCCAGGTAGGGACGATCAAAAGGGAAGTCGAGGCCGGTTGCCGCCGCTTTGAAGTCCAAAGTCCATTGCGCCAGGGAGCGGACAACGGCCAGGCCGTTTTGCCCACCTTCAATCTGGTAGTCGGTGTCATCCAGCGCTTGCCAGTCGCGCACGGCCTCTCTGGCCTGCTCGATGTTTGTACCTATCGATCGGCCGAGCTCGCGGACCAGTGTACGCAAATTGGGGAGCACCTTGGCTCGCCGGAAGAGATTGCGAAGC
>CAYLYB010000208.1:0-2558 GCA_964387605.1 uncultured Pirellulales bacterium
GAATACGCAGCCCGTCAGGGTATATCGAGTGATATCGTCGAGAAGCAGGGTCATCTCGGGGTTATCCAGGTCAGAAAATACAAGGGCCAAAAATTCGTGGTCGATGTTCCACTCGACCATTTGAGCGAAACCGAAGACAATATAAACATACAAGCAAGGGGCACAGCTTACGGGCAACGTCCGACAACCGCCTCGAAACTCTTTACGGTCGGTCTAACGGCGGGGCTTATAATTATTTTTGTGAGCTTATTCTGGTTTTATATGGGCGCCAAGACCCGGCTGGATGACCTCAATGCCGAATATACAAGTCTTCAAAACAGATACGAGTACCTGGCCGGCTCAAGCCAGAACTCCAAAAATCTTCAAAATGATTTGGCCGGCTCGAAAGCAGAACTCGCCATCATTCAGAATCGAATAACGCTTTCCAAAACCGAGCTGGAAGGTATCCAGGCCGACCTTGCCAAGGCCAAGCGCAACCTCGAAACCATACAATCGGAACTGACGGAAATTCAGGGAGAAATTTCGCTTTCGAGAGTCGAGATTGAAAGTATCCAAAACGGGCTGAAAGAAAATAAAACAGAGCTTGATAATTTATACCAGCAGAATCAGGAAGCGGTAGCCCAATAGCTTGACAGCTACCGTCGTCCCAGAGCTTTATTCAAGTTATTCAAAATCTCCCAGCCGGCCGGCAGCAAGACGGCAGCAAGTATAACTTTCAGGATGTCCCCAACGACGAACGGGCACACACCTGCGAAAAATGCAGGTTTTATTCCGATTAATTCCGCAAGCCATACAAAACCAAACGAATGCAGGACGATATTGCCCAATACCATCGCTGCTATTGTCGTTGTAATCCGCCTGTCCCAGCCCCTTTCTGCCAATCCGCCGACAAGATACGCAGCAGGGACAAAGCCGACGAGATAACCGCCGGTCGGCCCAAGCAAAACGGCCGCTCCGGCGCCGCCTGCGAAAACCGGCAGGCCTATAGCCCCTTCGATAAGGTATAAAAGCATCGCCAAGGCGCCTCGCCGTGAACCCAACAATGCGCCCAGCATCAAAACAGCAAACGTCTGACCTGTAATCGGCACAGGGCTAAAGGGCAGATATACTTTCAACTGCGCGCTTAATCCGACCACAAGCGATGCGCAAATAACAATAAAAGCATCGTAAATCGCCGCCGAGGCCTTCTCGCTCGGCCGAAAGACATCCGCAAACGTTCGGTCAATCACCATAATTCATACATCCCTGAAAATCCGTCGCTATATTTGAGCAATCTTAATTCGCCACAAAGCAGCGAGCGAAGAATGGAGACGAAGGGAATCGAACCCTCATTTCCGCGATGCGACCGCGGTGTGCTCCCGTTACACCACGTCCCCGAGAATCAAAACCGCCACTTATCGTAGCAGACAATATTGCCTATCGGCTCCCGCGTGGTCTGCCTGCGGCCATTTGCGGGATAGCCCAGAGCCATCAGCTCAATTATAGCAATATCTTCGGGAATCTCCAGAACCTGTCTTGATTTTTCCGTATCGAAAGAACCAATCCAGCAGGTGGCCAGGCCAAGCTCGGTCGCAGCAAGAGCTATATGCTCCAGGGCAATCGACACATCGATGGGGGCTATTAGCTGGCCGCACCGCATAGTTTCCTTGCAGACGCTGCAGCCGGCTATCATCACCCCGGCCCTGCCGAATACCTCCGGCCGATTCGTGCATTCGGCCAATTGCTGTTTGCGCTTTTTATCCGTTACGACCACGAACCGCCAGTCCTGCAGATTTTTCGCCGAAGGCGCCTGCCTCGCTGCTTCGAAAATCTTATCGAGTTTTTCCTGCTCGACGGGCTTATCTTCATAGGCCCTGCAGGAATACCGCTTATTTATCACTTCGAACACCGACATATCAATTCCCCGTAATCTTCAGCCACATTAAAACGCAATTTCGCCTATAAATATAAGCCGGGAGGGATATTGACGCAAGAGGCGATAATTTGTATCCTGTAAATATCCCGGGCGATTAGCTCAGTTGGTTAGAGCGTCTGCTTTACACGCAGAAGGCCACAGGTTCGAGTCCTGTATCGCCCAGTCTTCGTTTGCCGTTTATCAATCGCTAACTTTCAATTTTGCGAATTTTCGTTTGCCGACCTGTATGGTCATTGCGGTTTTGGGGGTGATTTGGGCGTTCGGGTCGTTAACTTTTTGGCCATCGACGGTCACGGCTGACTGTGCACACATACGCTTGGCCTCGCCGCCAGTATCGACGAGCTTGCAGGCAAGAAGCAGTTGCTTTACCGAAATTGGCTCGGCAGCCAATTCGAATTCGGGTATTTCATCGGGCAATTGCTTTTGTGCGAAGACCTTTTCGAACTGTTCGGCTGCCGATTCGGCTGATTCTGCATTGTAAAACTGAGAGACAATCGTTTTTGCCAGCAGCACCTTGGCCTGTTTGGGGTGGGTCTTTTGTGACTCGGTCAATTCGGCGATTTTTTCAACGGGCAGGTCGGTAAGCAGAGTAAAATAATTTTCCATCATATCGTCGGAGATGCTCATTACCTTGCCGAACATA